>JAATFM010000125.1 GCA_015655195.1 Terriglobales bacterium | reverse complement strand
TCGCCGGGGCGCTGTGCCGAACTACGAAGCGACTCAATCGCGGCCACTGCATCCGAGTTCAGGTGAACGGTCCGGGCCGATCCATTCTTTGTCTTTGTCAGTTCAATCGTCCGGCGGTCAAGGTGAACCTGTGACCACGTGCAGGAGTACTGCTCGCTGAGACGCATTCCGGTGTGAACGCTCACCACGAATTCCGCCAGATGCTCAGGGAACCGCTTGGCGATCACTTTGTGCAGCCGGTCGTATTCCTCCCGGCTGAGAAAGCGCAACCGCCCTCCGCCTTCTTTCCGTTGACGGACGAGCCGGGCCGGGTTGACCGTTACCTTGCCGTTGCGAACACCCTCCCGGTAGCAAAGCGAGATAAATGCCTTGTAGCGGTTGGCCGTCGCAGCCGTTTTGCAGTGTTCGCGAAGCCATCGCTCCAGTTCTTGCGGCGTCACTTCAGCGGCATGGCGAGACCCCATATCCTCGCGGACGATGGCCGCTTTGCTTTTGTAGTTCCGGTTGTCCTTGTGATTCGCCACAAATTCCAGAGCATCGTCGATCAGGTCGCCAACTGTCACCACTTTGCTGTTGCGCAGATCGGGCAATTTGCGACCTGCTACGGCATCAGCCTTGCGTGATTGGTACAGTTTGATCGCATCCGATTTGCGTCCGACCTTTTCGCGGTGCCGCTTTCCATTTGCGTAATAGTGAATCCACCAGATGCCGCTACTAACCGGGTTCTCGTAGACTCCACGCATCGAACAACTCTCCCGCAGACCATCACTGCGGATATAGAATAACAGTACATCCGATAAAACAGCCATCGGATACTTGTGGTCCAGGCCAGCAGGTATCCATTGTTGCCATTCGATGTGCTAAAAAAGCTGTAGTAAATGGGGGCAAGATGAACACTGAGGCAGATACCTGTCGGAAATATATTGTCCCCAAGCTGATCGGATCTGGCTGGGATAGCGAGCCGCATTCAATAGCTGAATAACGAACCGTCACGGATGGTCGCGTGATTCCCGTCGGCAAGGAAGGCTTCATCCGAAAGCCGCCCAAGCGGGTTGATTATTTGTTGCGCTATACGCGGGATTTTCCGCTCGCCGTCGTCGAAGCAAAGGCCAGCTACAAGACGGCAACAGACGCCGTTCAACAGGCGCGCATTTATGCGGAAATGCTTGGCCTAAAGTTCGCATATGCGACCAACGGCGCGGACATCATAGAGATTGATTACTTCACCGGCACGGAGACGTCCGTTGCTGACTTCCCCAAGCCGGAAGAGCTATGGCACCGTTATCAGGCCGGAAGTGGGATCACAAAGCCTCAGCAAGCCGACCAACTTATAGCCCCTTACAACATGATCGGCGGCAAGCCTCCCAGGTACTACCAGCAAATTGCGATTAACCGCACAGTTGAATCCATCCTCGCGGGAAAGCGCCGCTTACTTCTCACCATGGCAACTGGCACAGGCAAAACCATCGTCGCTTTTCAGATTTGCTGGAAGCTCTGGTCTAGCCGATGGAACCGGACGGGCGAGTACCGGAAGCCGCGCATCCTCTATCTTGCCGACCGCAACATTCTCGTTGACGACCCGAAGGACAAGACATTCACTCCGTTCGGCGATGCGCGCTACAAAATCGAATCCGGCGAAGTTGTCAAAAGCCGTGAAATGTACTTCGCCATTTATCAGGCGCTTGCCGAGGACGAGCGGCGCACCGGCCTGTTCCGCGATTACCCACCCGATTTCTTTGACCTGATTATTGTTGACGAGTGTCACAGAGGAAGCGCGCGCGACGATAGCTCATGGCGCGTTATTTTGGAGCATTTCAAACCGGCCTTCCAACTTGGCATGACGGCGACACCGTTGCGCGAAGACAACCGCGATACCTATTTGTATTTCGGCAATCCCATCTATCAATACAGTCTGCGCCAGGGCATCGACGACGGCTTTCTTGCCCCGTACCGCGTCCACCGGGTTATTACGCAATGGGACGCGGCGGGCTGGCGTCCGAGCAAGGACGAAGTTGACCGCTACGGGCGCGCCATCCCAGACGACGAATATCAGACAAAGGATTTTGAGCGCGTCATTGCTTTACGCGCGCGTACCCAGGCGATTGCCCGCCACCTGACGGATTTCCTCAAAAAGACAGACCGTTTCGCCAAAACCATCGTCTTTTGTGTAGACCAGGAACACGCATCAGAAATGCGCCAGGCGTTGGTGAACCTGAATTCCGATCTTGTAGCCCAGTACCCGGATTATGTCGCCCGCGTTACGTCGGATGAGAAGGAAATTGGGCGCGGGCACTTGTCCAAGTTCCAGGACCTTGAAACTCGCACGCCAACAATTCTGACAACATCGCAGCTTCTCACAACGGGAGTGGACGCGCCGACGTGCAAAAATGTTGTGCTGGCGCGCGTCGTCGGCTCCATGAGCGAGTTCAAGCAGATCATCGGGCGCGGCACGCGCCTGCGTGACGATTACGGCAAACTTTGGTTCAACATTATCGACTACACGGGATCTGCGACTCGTATGTTCGCGGACAAGGATTTTGACGGTGAGCCAACGCGCATCACCGAAGAAGAGATGAGCGAGTGCGGCGAGACGGGCGCGACAACAGAAACTATCCCTGAAGGACAGGAGCCGCCACCGGATGAAGAACCCGGTCCCGTCATCATCGACCCCCCTACAGGTGAGCCGAGAAAGTTCTACTTTGACGGCGGCCAAGTGGAGATCGTCGCTCATCTTGTCCATGAGCTTGACCCTAACGGCAAACAGCTTCGCGTCGTGAAGTACACGGACTACGCCGCCGAAAGCGTCCGGTCGATTGCGCTTACGTCCGCAGACTTGCGGCAACGGTGGGCAGATGCTGATAAGCGAAGCGAGATTATCGCCGCACTGAACGAACGCGGTATCGATTTTGACCAACTAGCGGAACAGACCGGCCAAACAGACGCGGACCCGTTCGATTTGCTTTGCCATCTTGCGTTCAATGCGCCGTTACGCACTCGCCGCGAACGCGCGCAGCGGCTCAGGTCTGAGCGCAAAGACTATTTCGAGAAATTCTCTCCCGAGGCTCGCCAGGTACTTGATGAGCTTCTTGAAAAGTATGCAGAACATGGTGACGCACAGTTCGTATTGCCGGACGTGTTGCAAGTGCCCCCCATCTCCGCCCACGGCCAACCCGCCGAGATTATGAAGCTGTTTGGTGGTCCCATACCGCTTCGGCAAGCCGTAAACGAACTGCAAGGACTTCTCTATGCCGCGTAGTAAAGAAAAAAAGAACGGCGCAAACAGCGCCGCGCCGATGACCACATCCCAAATGCTCGGAAGCCTTCTCAAATCCGCGCGTGACATCATGCGCAAGGACAAGGGACTGAATGGCGATCTTGACCGCCTTCCGTTGCTGACGTGGATTATGTTTCTGAAGTTCCTTGATGACATCGAGGTTCAGCGCGAGGAAGAAGCTGAGCTTGCCGGAAAGAAATTCAAGCCTGCTATCGAAAAGCCCTATCGCTGGCGCGATTGGGCAGCAGACCCGCAGGGCGTTACCGGCGACGAATTACTCGCCTTCATCAATAATGATGATGCTGTGCGCGCCGACGGCAAGAAAGGCGCGGGACTGTTTGCTTACTTGCGTTCGCTCTCCAGTTCTAACGGCGACAACCGCCGCGACGTTATTGCCACCGTGTTCAAAGGCGTGGATAACCGCATGAAGAGCGGTTATCTCCTGCGCGACATCATCAACAAAGTTGCCGGCATCCACTTCACGTCGTCGGATGAATTGCACACCTTGGGCGCGCTTTACGAATCCATGCTCCGCGAAATGCGCGACGCGGCGGGCGACTCTGGCGAGTTCTACACGCCGCGCGCCGTTGTGCGTTTTATGGTCGAAGTCACTGACCCGAGCCTTGGCGAAACCGTGCTCGATCCAGCGAGCGGCACGGGCGGCTTTCTGGTAGAAGCCTACAACTACCTTGAAAGGCAGGTGCAGACCGTTGCCGACCGCAAGCGGCTTCAAACGGAAACCATCAGCGGATGCGAGCCGAAATCCCTGCCTTATCTTCTGTGCCAGATGAATCTCTTGTTGCACGGGCTGGATGCGCCGCAGATCGACCCGGACAATGCGCTGCGCTTCAAGCTGTCTGAAATCGGCGAAAAAGAGCGCGTGGACGTGATCCTCACCAATCCGCCGTTCGGCGGTGAGGAGGAGCGCGGCATCCAGGGCAATTTCCCCGATGACCGGCAGACAGCGGAGACTGCGCTGTTGTTTCTTCAACTCATCATGCGGAAGTTGAAACGCCAGCAGACCGCTGCCAAGCGTCCGGCACGTGCAGCCGTGGTGGTGCCCAACGGCACGCTGTTTGGCGACGGTGTATGCGCCCGAATCAAGGAAGAGCTGCTGAAGGAATTCAACCTTCACACCATCGTGCGCCTGCCCAATGGCGTTTTCGCGCCTTACACCAGCATCCCAACAAACATTCTGTTTTTTGACCGCTCAGGTGCGACGAAAGATGTCTGGTACTACGAACAGCCGTTGCCGGAGGGCAGGAAAAACTACACCAAGACTCAGCCCATGCAGTTCGACGAGTTCGCCGACTGCATGAAGTGGTGGAACAAGCGCAAGGAAAACGATCAGGCGTGGAAGGTGTCGGTAAAGGGATTGCTGGACTCCAACTGCAATCTCGACCGCAAGAACCCGCGCGCGAAGATGGACTTCGAGCACTTGCCACCCGAACAACTTGCAGATGACATTTTGAAAAAAGAGCTTCGCATCGCTGAGTTGATGCAGGAAATCAAGGTCGCTTTAGGAGTGCAGGCATGAGCGCGGCTTGGCCCACGGTTCTACTTGGCGACTTACTGCGACGATCCGAGCGCACTGTTTTGTTGCACCCCGAAACAACATATAAGGAAGTCACGGTTCGGATGAATGGCAAAGGGGTCGTCGAGCGGCGTCAGGTGCAGGGTGTCGAAATTGCTTCAGACCGGCGCTATGAAGCGTCCGCCGGTCAATTCATTATTTCTCGTATCGACGCGCGAAATGGCGCAAGCGGGCTGATACCGGAAGAGTTGAACGGCGCAGTTGTTACCAACGACTTCCCGCTATTCGATGTCACCAAAGATAGACTCGAACCTGCGTTTCTTAATTGGATGTCGAAGACCGCATCCTTTGTGGATTTGTGCAAACGCGCAAGTGAGGGCACGACCAACCGTGTTCGCCTTTCAGAAGATCGTTTCAAGGCTTTGGAAATCGCACTCCCACCGCCTTGCGAACAGCGCCGCATCGTCGCGCGCATTGAGGCGTTGGCAGAAAAGCTAGGTGAAGCCTCAAAACTGAGGCGTGATGTAGACACTGAGATTCGCTCACTACCGCGCGCAATTCTGTCATCTGACAAGTCAGGACGACGAATAAAGGTTAGGGAATTTGCTTCTCTCAGAGCACCAGATGTTTCGGTTGTCCCGACCGAACAGTACCACTTTGCAGGTGTCTATTGTTTCGGACGAGGCGTATTTCCTAGCGTCCGAAAAATGGGAAGTGAATTCGCGTATCCGCGCCTTACAAGATTGCGCGCGCGTAATTTTGTCTATCCAAAACTCATGGCGTGGGAAGGTGCGCTTGGCATGGTTCCCGCCAACTGTAACCAGCTTGTAGTCTCCACAGAATTTCCCGTTTTCGAGATTGATGAATCGATTATGCTTTCAGAGGTGGTCGATACCTATTTTCGGTCGCCCGAAATCTGGCCGAGCCTTTCGGGGCAAAGCGGCGGCACTAACGTCCGCAGACGGCGCTTGAATCCGCAGGATTTTCTGAAACTCGAAATTCCCTGGCCCGCTGAATCTACTCAACGAGCAATCCGCGACTCCGTGAATCGAATAGCAAATATTACTCAACTTCAAAACCAGACCACCGCCACATTGGATGCGATGCTCCCGGCCATTCTCGACAAGGCGTTCAAAGGAGAGTTGTAGCGATCATTGTGACCGGACTGCTTCATCTGATGTGATTCGTAGCGGTAAAAACCCTACAGGCTATTTCCAGACCTCCGGTGATGATACGGGAGCATGTACAAAGAAGATGCTCGCGGAGCGTCGATTAGCCTGTAGGGTTTTTACCGCTAGGGATGGCCGGGATTCACCGCTCAAGTACACTGATGGATGAAACGCTGGCGCGCTCGGCGCGCTAGGGATGGCCGGGATTCACCGCTCAAGTACACTCTGGCCACCGCTGCGTGATCTGCCGGCAGAGCTAGGGATGGCCGGGATTCACCGCTCAAGTACACTGATCCTGCGCCACCGCGAAAGAGGAAGGTCGCTAGGGATGGCCGGGATTCACCGCTCAAGTACACTGGACAAAACCGCATTCATCGCCTTCTCGAAGCTAGGGATGGCCGGGATTCACCGCTCAAGTACACTCATCTTCGCAAACAGCGCACATGAAGCGGGCTAGGGATGGCCGGGATTCACCGCTCAAGTACACTAGGCCGCGTCGAACCTACTGAAAAGCAGTAGGTTGGCGCGGTTTTCTTCATCAAAAGAAAAGAATCTGCTCTGGAATCTCTTCCGGCTCGCGCGGTTTTTTCCCATAGAAGACCTCCATTTTGCCGAATTGCAGGTCTGTCACGGTAATCAATCGGACCTGGCCCAGTGGTGGGATGACCGAACGGATCGTATTGCGATGCGCGTCGGCGGCTTCCTCGCTTGGAAGATAGCGCGCATAGACGGAAAACTGCAACATCATGAAACCATCTTTGAGCAGAGCTTTGCGAAAGCGCGTATAGTCGCGGCGGTTCACCGGCGTTTCCACCGGAAGGTCGAACATGGCAATCAACCACAAGGATCGATACGCTGACAGCAGCCGCCCTTTCATGACATTCGCAACTCATCCGTTGGCTTTTGACGCCCAAAGTTCTTCCGGTTCGGCGCGTTTCACGCCGCGTTTCGGAGCAGGTTCAACCAAGATTGCTTCCAGCAAATCAGGCAAGACCGGATCGCGCTGCTCTCCTGTAATACATTTGGCTAGCGAGTTCGCGACTCGCACCACAATGTCAAAAAGTGTGCGTTCTTCCCGCTCGAAGATGTATCGCCCCGTCACTGAGCCGATGAGCCAGTTCTTCGTCCGCGAGTCGAGAGGCGCAGCCGCATCTTCACGCACTATCCACTGCGCCACGCGACGATCAATCAACGGCCTGAACGGCTCCATAACGTCCGCAGCCAGGCAGAACGGGTCGTAACGATTGCTGTGCTGTAATCCGATGGAAGGATGCAGCCCGGCAGCACAGAGGGCACGCGCCACAGCAGCGCGCAAAACCGTGTATCCGTAATCCAGGTGGCGGTTCTGATCGATCTCGTCGGAGCCGCGCCGAAAAAGCTTCCCTGGGAACAGGTGCTGCCAGTAGCGGCGTGCGGCCTGCGCCTCAAGATTACCCTGGTCTCCAGATCGAACACGCGCGGACAACGCAACGAGTCCTTCATCGCTTCCGTGCAGCTCCCGCAACAACTCACCCTGATTCCTAATCTTGGCGCGCACAATCTGCTGCCAGAGCCGTTTGCGTGTTGGGAGCGAAAGTTCCATCTGGTGTGCGAATCGCTCTGTTTGAATGAAATGGCTTTGTACGGGAAGCAACATTGACGCAGGGAGAAACTTGCCATCAATCGTAATAACCGAGCCGCCGGCCTCAGCGATCCGCGAAAGTACGGCTTGCGAAAGGCTGATTTGCGGATGTGCCAGAAGAAGCACAGCGATTTCGCTCACAGGCGTAGCGAATGGAAGCATTGGCTGTTCCGCCTGCGGCCACTCAATCGCCAACTGCCCGTCCCTCACGCTGAGTTTCGCTGGAGTCGAGATTTCAACGATGCGATCAATCATGGCTATGTAGTCCGATCACTTTTCCAAGGGGGTTGAGAAAAACCTTACGGCAATTCCATTGGCGAAGATAATCGACGGTTCTCACTCGTACTCGATCTCGATTCTTTTGCATAATTTCTTGCAGACTTTTTTCAGAAATCCCTAGTGATTTGGCAGTCGGTACGGAGAAATTGTGACGCTGGAAGGTGATATCACCTTGGCTCATTTTCTTCAAAATGTAGACGTCGCGGTTGCCGTGAACAGGGTCATCCATTTCCACGGCATCACCCTTCATCAGGAACATGACGAAGGAATAATCCAGTCCGTCGGAATCATCAACGATACGGAAGGTCTTTTCTCCCAGACGCTTTGCCTGATCCTTGCGGCGCATTGCTTCCAGCCGTGTGACAGGGGGCAGCATATACCATTCTTCGTCGCCTTTTTTGTTCAGGCGTTTGCGGAGAACGAGGTGATGGTTTTCTCCTGGCTCAATAGAGGGAGTACCCGGTCTACGATCAAGTTGGACAAGGGATGAGGAGGCGATTGCACGGCGAATTTTGCGAATGAATATCTTGCGCCCGTCTTTCTCGATATAAGGAGGATTCTTTTCCAATGCGACGAGGTTTTTGTCACGTGCCAGGCCGAGGTTGGATATTTGCCGATCAATAGCCTTGAGAACGGCCCGGCTGATTCTGTTGTTCGGGTCCGCGATCTTCTCCCAGGTCATCGTATGGATGGGTGTGCGGTGAAAGGTGTATTTGTTGTTTTCCACGATGGGGCTGTGCTCATTGGCATCGTGGAGTTTGCCATTGAGTTTGTGGTTAACGCGATGCGAGATCGTGATGCTGTTGATGGTAGTTTCGACTTCCGAGCAAAATGACTTGATTCGGTCGTCGATTTCTCCGAGTTGAGGCCACGGGGGACCGAAGTAGCGGGGCTGGGTGTAGCCCGAAGCCGTGTCGTGCTGCTGCATGTCGCGGGTAATTTGCTGGATCATTTTTTCAGAAGTAAGGGCGATGACAATGGCGTCAATGGCATGATGCCTGTGGTCGGTGCGGACTTTCTTATCGTCGGATTTGTCTTTCTTGCCATCAGATTTATTTTTCTTGCCTTCCTCCACTGCCTTGATATCTCGCTGCCTTTCGGCGTCTTTCTGTGCCATCTCGTAGTCATTGTTGAGAAGCCTGTTCAGGCCCCAGCGTTTACGCAGGTTGGCTGTGACGGACCCCGAGGAGGCGAAGACGCATCTGTTCGCACGGTCCTCCCATGGGAATTGAGAGTCACGGCCACCGTAGAGGACTTCGACGTATTGGGCAGCGAGCTTGCTAATGTATCGCGTATCGGCCAGATGACGGGCGCTGAATGAGGCAAGGGCGTCTTCGGTCATGGTGAATCGCTCCCATAGTGGCTCGTTATCGAGCGCCCGGACTCGGTTGAGCATGTCTTGCCAATCTTTCTGGTTATCGTCCCTGTCAAATGCTTGGCGGGGAGTCCTATCACCTTTTTTCTGGTTGCAGGTGAAATGAGCGAGAACCTTGTTGGCCATCGAGTTGTCCTGGGCGCGACGGGGGAGGATGTGCTCAATCTGCACACCGGAGTCCGGCTGGAAAATCTCTGTAGCACCGCCTAAGGGATTGCCGCAGTAAAGGCAGGTTGTCGTTCGAAAATAAAGGAGCATCTTCTCTATGGAGTCGGCGGTGACCGCAACTCCAATGTCCTTGAGTTGCGTACGCGCGGCGTTTCGCGCGGCGGCATTTTCCTTCTGTTCATCCTGTAGTTTTTTGCGCTGTTTCGCATTGCGCTTAAGGTCGCGGGCCAGTTCAATACGAATCTGAGCAGGCCTGCCATACTCGCGGAGGATTTCGTTGAGTACGCCACGCAGTTCGGAGAGGGTGTGCCTGACTACAGGATTCGGAATCTGGGGCAGGACGCGGTCTACGGGAGGCAGATAGTCCAGCTCCGAGCGGGCGTCACTGTACCCGGCAGCCTTGACTGCCTCGGGGTAGGCAAGCATCTGGTCCTCCATGAAAGGAAGGAGCTTGAGCATGGCCTTGTGGGAGAGTGAGGCGTAGCCGTCTTCAGGTTCGATGCCGGCAATCCAAGCGGCATTTTCTGTTGGGAGGCCCCATTGTGTTTGAGCTATTTCTCGAAGCTTTTTAGGAGATTGCTCGGTGAACCATTTGCGGGCAATTCGCTGACGCTCTCTTCTATCCATGGATTTCCAACGCACAGGGCCGAAGGCGCGGGAGAGGATGGCGTTGGTACGGTTGCCATGAAGAAATGTGCCGTCATCGCCGTCATCGAGGTTGATCCTGGCTTTTTTGAATCCGAGATGATTCTTGACCTCAGTGAAGGGCAGACCGAACTTTTCTTCCTTTTTCTTACCCTGAGTCGTATGGATATGTGTGTTGAGAATCGCAAGAAGATTGTTACGTTCTTCGAGAGTGAGCTTGCGCTTCTCTGAGATCCTCGTTTCCCGCAGTTTGATGTTATTTAAGGTCTGGAGGAGACGGAAGTGCTGGGCGAGGAGGGACGAGCGTGGGGCGCGGATTTCCTTCTCTTCGAGTTCGCATTGTCCAGGCTTTCCGGCGGAGACTTTCCGCTGCCAGAACATGAGGCGTTCGATGCGTTTCTTGAAATCGGGAGTAAGGATTGCAGGGTAGTACTGACTTTGTGTTGCCCAGATACGGTCAAACTCAGCCTCAAACATGTCGCGGCTAACCCAGATTTCGTCTATGTTGCCGCGCTTGCGATTACGGAGTGCTGTGGTATGCGGGTTAATGCGGGAGAGGTGCTGCCCCAGTGTGTAGCCTGAGTTGTCGAGTTCATGTTGCAGCGTTTTGATGCCGGATTTGATCCTGCTTTTTTCCTTTTCCGCATCTGTAGTTTCAGAGCCAGACCGGCCTTCCTTGCGATTGCTCTTGAACCCTCGCCGCTGACCGAGGTGATAGAGCGCTCGGCCCAGTTCGTGCTCCGATAGCCTGGAGGTGAGGGCGAGATGGCGCAGGTAGTATGGAACGATTTGGCCGGGGTCGGCGATTTCAGGAGCTTCGGTTTTGATTCGAGGAATCCAGGCTTCGGCGAGTTCCTTGTCGAGGGCAGTAAGGCGGGCGTGACGGAGTTCCGCGCGCTTACCAGCATGAGGGATGAGCTCGGCGTCCTGCAAGGCAATATAGAGGTCACGATGCCGTCCCTTACGCCGGGCGAGCTGGCGCCCTTGATGGATACTCTGCCGTCTCTGGACAGTGTTGGAAGAGTTGGGTTCACCGGCTTCATACTTCACAAGTTCCATTGGCGCGTCGAAAATGCGGGCATTAGCGGCGATTATCTGTTGGTTGGCGAAATCGACCAGACCCCAGCCAATCGAAGTGACGCCTAAATCAATACCCAAGGCGAAATTATTGGTCTTCATTTGCAATACCTTGACATCCCGAGTCTAGGGAGGTAAAAGGATAACAGTGTACTTGAGCGGCGAATTCCAGCTTCATATTCTTGGTAAGTAGTATTCGTCGCAGGGAGTTGTTGCTATTAGCAACCCTTGGAACGCCCCACTTCTGGCAACGGAAGGCGGGGCGTTCTTACGTAGTGAGCTACCCTACCGTGTGTAGAGTTCGCTGCTGAAGCAGCGGATGAGCGTTGACACGTCATCCCCAATGGGTAGCTGTAGGTATACCGATTGCGGGCTTTTGTTAACATGCTTGTATTCAATCGGTTAGCATTTTGTGTTTACATCTGTAAACACGACCTTACGCCGAGCCTCCCCAGGGCGTTTTGCGCGTAAACACATTCTTCCACAAGGGGTTATCGAATTCGGGCTAAATAGTACCACCACTCAGAACGGCGGTACAATGCCTCTACCGAGGTATGCGCCGATGACCTCTTTTGGTGGCAAGTCGCCTGCCGCCGCTTCGCCTGCAACCCCTTCCACGCCGTCAGGTGAAAGCAACCGCAGCAAGTCGATTGCGACGCGGCTTACCGACGCCGAGTTTGCCGAGGTCGAATCTGTGGCGGCCAGCGCCGGGAAGAAGGTGGCCGAATGGCTGCGCGAGGCCGCGCTCGCCCAGGCCCGCGCCACGGGAGAAGAGGAGACAACGGACACGGTTCTGCTGGCGGAATTGCTGGCGTTGCGCAGCCTGACCGTCAACCTATTCGCGGTTGCTTCTAAGGGTCCATTGAGTGACGAAACCCTGCGGAGAATCGGCACCTATGCCGACGCGATCAAGGACCAGAAAGCCGAGGAATTGCTGGCCCGAAAGCGCCGCCAATCGGCACCCGGATGAGGGGAGGAATAGCCATGAGATTGCAGCGGATTCGCCGGGCATTTCCGTGGCGAACCGCGGCGGTTCTGGCCGTACTCTTGGGTGTGCCTATGCTGGTGGTTGCGGTCTGGTTTGTATGGGAGATCGAGCCGCTTCAAAGCTACTATTTGTTTGCCTACTGGCAGTGCAGCAAGACAGCGAACCAGGCCAGATCGACGACCGAAACCCGGTGGCTGATGAAGACCGCTCCCGGTCGCGCAAGTCAGCCTGCAATTTCTTCCGATGTGACCACCGGAAAGGCCGGAAACCTGTCGATTCATCTCTCGTTTGCGGCGCTCAATAACGGGTGGATTGGCTTGGGGAAGTCAGCGCCCGAGCAGGTCCGTTCAGCCGAGTTGGAAGACCTCTTGCGCCGGTACATCTACGGCGGCTTTTCCTACTCCAATCTCATTGCTTTTCCGCTTCTCGAAGGCTCCGTTGCGGCACTGATGATTGCGGGCTTTATCGGCTTCACCATGAGAGCCGAGTTGTGGCAGGAATGGCAGCGTCTTTGGCAGAAAGTCATTGCGGCAGATTCAAGCCGGGATGACTGGTGGGATGCGCCCCCGATTCGGCATGGAACCAGTGAACGCATTCTCTCCCGGAAATGGTTGGGAAAGGTCAGGTCAAAGTTGGCCGATTGGACCCGCAGGAGCATCAGTAAACCGACCTCGGGAAAGGTCACAATCCCGCCCGCTTCACAGAGTCAATCACTACCCAGTCCTGTAAATGTTCAGCTCGCCGATTCCAGTACAAAACCTTCCCCGGAACCACCCGCCCAAGTCATGCCGAAGAACTCCATGCAAGGCCAGTCCATCTTTCCCGGAGCGCGGAGAGCAAACGGTGTGCAGCAAGAGCCAGCAGCCTGGGATGAATCACAGTGGATTGACTGAGCAGATTGCCTACATAAAGCCCTGCGATTCATCCGAGGAAATGAATACTCACGGCGCTTCTTCGCATCAATGAAAGCGACACGGAAGTACCTCTCATCCGTCTCTCCAAGTTCATCGTCATACGGTCGTCATCGTGGGTGGTTTTCGCGCCGGTATTATCCTGTTCAACCCCAATCTTTCTTTCGCTCAGAGCGAGTCATTCGTCCGGCTACAACGACAACGGCAAAGGACATTCTTTAGCAGCGATTAGTCACTCGATAAGGAGTGTTATTCCGGCTCACATTGAGTTCCGAATCGGGTAACTAATCGAGCAGGTATTACTGCTCTTATATCACCGTCGAATAGGTGAGACATTGCACGCATAATCGATGGATGAATACGCTAAACATCAATAGCCATGGGGATAAAAACGCATTACTCACGAAAAATAATTTCGTCATCACGCGACTATTGGCACCAATTCTGAGTTACGCTAAACAGTACGGCAGTTATGGAATGCTGCTACTGAGCACAGGAGTCTTCGCGATGCTGACTATCTCGAAAGCTCTTTCCGCAAAACAAGCGCAAGCATATCACGCGCGCGAGTTCGCTTCAGAGCAGCAGAATTACTGGAGCCGTGACCGGCAGGCATACAGTGAATGGCGCGGCGCGCTTGCAGAAGGATGGAATCTCCACGGTGCTATTCAGGCGGAACGGTTTACACGTTTAAGCGATGGGAAGCATCCAGAGAGCGAAATGCAACTCGTAAAGCATCAGCCCGCGAGAACCTATGAGAACGAATACGGCAAGCAGATTACGAGTGTTGAGCACAGAGCCGGATGGGATGCGACCTTTTCCGCGCCGAAGTCCGTTTCGCTCACTGCGCTTGTGGGCGGTGATGTTCGCGTGCGGGAAGCGCATCGTGATAGCGTGCGTGTTGCACTTGGAGAATTGGAGCGGTATACACAGGCACGCATCGGCAATGTTCACGCACCGGAGACTACAGGCAGGTTTCTTGCGGCTGCGTTCGAGCATGATACGGCGCGGCCCGTGGACGGTTACGCAGCACCACAGCTTCACACACATGCAGTGATCTTCAACATGACTGTGGGTGAGAACGGTCAATCGCACGCGCTCCAAGAGCGAAGCCTGTTTCAATCGCAATACTACGCTACCAGCGTTTATCGTTCCGAGCTTGCTGTACGGCTACAAAAACTTGGCTATGAGATCGAGATAGGAAGACACGGCCAGCCGGAGATCAAGGGATACACACAAGAGTATTTGGACGCATCGAGTCCGCGGCGGGAACAGATCAAGGAACATTTGCAGGAGATCGGTAGAGAAGGCGCAGGCGCAGCGCAGGTCGCTGCGCATCGGACACGCGACAAGAAAGAGATTCAGTCGCAGGATGAGGTCTTACGACGGCACCGAGAATTGGCTGTGCAGTTCGGCAATCAGGCGGACCGTGTGGTAGCCCAGGCGCGGGAACATGCTCATCAGCACGAGCAACAGCCGGAAAGGGTCTCGCAGCAGTCAGCCACCTATGCACAGAATCACATTTTCGAGCGTTCGGCAGTTCAAGATGAACGAGCAATCCTGCAATCGATGCTTGACCGAGGCATGGGCCAACTCACGTACAGCCAGGCGAGGCAGGAATTTGCGCGGCGCGTTGCCAGCGGAGAATTTCGAGCAATCGGCCACAGAGAAGGGCGCGCAGCTCCGCAGTACACCACCACAGAGATGGTCCGCATGGAAAAAGCGATCATTGCCGGAATGCAGCAAGGCAATCATGGCGATTTCATGCTGGTTTCGCCACAGGTGCGCATCTGGACGGAAGACCGGCACCCTGAGTTGAATGCCTCACAACTTCAGGCCGTCGATGAAATCTTTCTTGCGCGAGAAAAAGTCATCGGTTTGGAGGGAGCCGCCGGAACAGGCAAGACAACCACCTTATCTGTAATCCGCGAGGGGGCAAAGAGCGCCGGATACCACGTGGAAGGATTTGCGCCAACCTCCCGCGCAGCGCAGAAGCTCGCCGAGGCAGGAATCGAGACATCTACCCTACAGCGGCACCTTGCGCGCGGCGTGCAGCCGGATACAGGCGCAAAGCGACTGTACGTGCTCGATGAGTCCTCGCTTGCTTCCACGCGCCAGATGCACGAGTTTGTTCAACGCCTTCATGCAAATGACCGCGTGCTACTGGTGGGCGATACTCGGCAGCATGAGTCTGTAGAGGCAGGGCGGCCCTTTGCGCAGCTTAAAGAAGCAGGCATGAAGATGGCAAAGCTTGATGAGATTGTACGGCAGCGCGATCCTGAGTTGAAATATGCCGTGGAGCAGTTGGCACGCGGCGAGGTCAGGCAGGCGGTCGCCAATCTTGATGACCAGGGGCGCGTACATGAGTACGCGGGACGTAAGGAGCGTATTGCAGCGATTGCCGAGGAATATACGCGCTCACCACAAAATACGCTTGTCGTTTCGCCGGACAACCGATCACGGACAGAGATCAATCAACGGATTCATCGTGAATTGCAGTCGCGTGGTTTGGTGAACCGCGAAGAGCACGCCATCAAGACGCTTGTGCCGCGCCAGGAGATGACCGGCGCAGATCGCACTTGGGCGCAGCAGTATCAGGTAGACGACATTTTGCGCTATTCGCGCAGTTCGCGCGAAACCCGCATCAAGAAGGACGAATACACGCGCGTTACTGGCGTTGACGCACAGAACAATCGTCTGACGGTCATGCGTGCAGATGGAAGCGAGCAAACCTACGATCCGCGCCGGCAGATGGGCGTTACTGTCTATCGTGCACAAGAGAAGGCATTCTCGGTTGGCGACCGTATTCAATTCACCGCGCCAGCCAACGAGTTAAAGATTGCCAACCGTGAACTTGGCACCGTGGAGGGATTCGGCGCTGATGGAAAGATGCGCCTCAAGCTGGACGGTGGACGCAATGTAGCCACCGACCCGGAGCAGTATCCGCACCTTGACCACGGCTACGCTGTAACGAGCTATTCCAGCCAGGGGCAAACTGCCGAGCGCGTGCTGGTACACGTCGATACCGAACTCGGTGCAAAAGACTTGCTCAACAGCCGCATGGCCTACGTTGCCATTTCGCGCGGACAGAATGATGCGCAGATTTTTACGAACAACTGCAATGCGTTGGCCGATGTTCTCGCCCGCGATGTTTCACACCAGAACGCGCTTGAACCACAAATCGGGATTGCTCAGCCAGCGCAGGACATCGCGAAAACTTTGCATTTCGAATTGAGCCACGGCATCGAATTGGGATTGAGCTTGTGAACTTTGGAAATTGCAAGCAGCGAAATCTTCCCTGGAGGAACCGCACTATGCAACCGACCAACAGCGTACTCAAGAAACCGCCGGCACGGGTTACAGTCCCATCTCACGCCAAACTGCTGGTTAGTCGCCCTGAGGCCGCACAGCTTCTTTCCATCAGCGTGCGTGGGATTGATTACCTGTTGGCAACGCGGCGGTTACCGTTCCGAAAAATCGGAGGGCGGGTTTTGATTTCCGTGGCCGAATTGCGCAAATATGCAAACGGCGATCACCCGGAACGGATTGTCGCTTGAAGCCCACACGACCACTGTCTGGTACTGAACGGCTGGCTTACTTGTAGCGCACAGAAGCGACAGTGCCGTGCCGAAATACACGATTGCGGCTACAAAGTATTACTTATAGAGGCGTACTAAACTGCTGTGGCAACTCTTCGCGCTGTGTGCCTTACGTTGGCAGCATAGAAATCGGCTCCAATCTTGTTGTCGCCGGATCATACGAGTTCAGTTACAGGCAATGCTCGGAATTCACTTGAGAGGGGAAAGCCATTCGGCGTGCGGGAAATGACTGCGCCAACGGCTACCCGTGATTTACCCACCACATTGCGCACGAAATCGAGATTCACCGTATCGCTGATGTCCGGCAATTCGGTCCATTTCGCTTCAAAGAGTTCCAACCGTCCTCCCGCATCCACCACGAAATCAACTTCGCGCGTTCGGTCACGCCAGAAGAACAGGCTGCCCACGTGTCCGGCGCGTCGTTCACGGTCTCGGAGTTGGGCGAAAATAAATGTCTCCCATATTGCGCCGACTGCTGGTGACTGCCGGAGAGCTTCTTCAGAGCGGATGTTCAATAGCGCGCAAAGAAGGCCGGTGTCGGCAAAATAGAGCTTTGGGCTTTTGACAATGGACTTGGTGCGGTTCGAGAACCATGGTTCAAGCAAGATGACTTGCCCCGATGCCTCCAGCATGGATAACCAATGGCTCGCGGTTGAAGGAGCGATGCCGACATCGCGTGCCAGATCAGCCTTATTGAGTAAGTTTGCAGAGCGAAGCGCGCAAGCGCGCACAAATCTCTCGAAATCACGCAAGTTGCCGACATTCGTCAATAGGCGCACGTCCCGTTCGAGGTATGTAGCGAGATAGGAATTGTAAAACGCAACCAGATCGATGTCCGGATTGGCGTACAGTTCCGGGAAACCACCGCGCACGATGGCCGCTTCAATCCCGGTTTCCGGCAAGGCCGCTCGAATTTCGGAGAAGGAAAGTGTTTCGAGTTCCACAATGTCGGCTCTGCCCGCCAACGATTCGGAAACATTCTTCATCAAGGTGAACTTCTGTGAGCCGGTAAGCAGGAATTGTCCGTTGCGGGTACGGTGGGCGTCCACTTCAACCTTGAGATGCCGGAACAGACCGGGCGCATATCGCACCTCATCAATCATGACGGGCGCGGGATGGCGTTGGAGGAAAGCGCGTGGTTCCTTTTCCGCTTGCTCGGCTTCGGTGGAGAGATCAAGGGACACAAAGGAATAGTTTGGGAACAAGCGCAGGAACGTAGAGGTTTTGCCGGTTTGCCTGGCTCCGGTGAGCACGACCACTGGCCGCGTCTTTGCGGAGCGTTGCAACCGGGGTTCAACAGTACGTGAAATCCACATGTGCAAAATATACGATACAATCGCATATTTTGCACATGTGGAGGATTCGGCTGTCGCCGCCTACTTCCGCAACAGTTTACGGTAGTAGTGCTGACACCATTTGTCGGGTGAATTACGCCAGTCGCTATAGTCTATCTGGCTACCGTCGCGGCCCCAGCAATAGGTATCGTTCCAGGTGCATTCAAAGCGATGGGGGAGCAGCAGGTCTTCGTAATCCATACACGTTTTCAGTGCGAGATTCTGTTTCCGGCGTACTCCGCAGCGTGCCATACGCTTGTCTTCTTTCGCGCTGGCATTTCCTGTAATCGCCGCATAGGGGCGGCGATAGGAACGACTCATGACAAACTCCCGGTCGCAGTAGCGAACCTATGTCATGGCGTCCTCCTTTCACAGCAACAGTGTGCCCCACGAACCGCACACGACACAAGTCCGTAACGGGATCAGGAAATGGCGATACTGGATAGCACGAGAGGAATAGACTGATTGTTGTCCGTGAGCTTCACCACCTGCCAGGCAGCGCCTTCGCTGTGGGAAGGCCGAGTCGGTGAACAGTCGTGCGTGCTGACGGAAGCGAGCAGACCTGCGATTCGTGCTGGCAAATGAGCGCCACGCTCGGGTATCGCATCAGGAGGGCACATAGGCTAGGTTTCTCACTTCGAGGTTTGTGAGCAGATTCCAGTGCCGGGCTTTGGATGGACTACGGTCCATGCCCTTTTCAGCATAATGCTCTATATGGCATAATTACCAATATGCGATGGGCTGCGTACTTCCACCCGAAGTTCAAAGCGGAGTTCGATGAGCTGTCCCCGGCAGTTCAGGATGAGTTGCTCGCTTCGCTTGTGCCTTTGCGGGAATATGGACCGTCGCTGGGAAGACCCGAAGTGGACACGCTCAACGACTCGAAGTACGCAAACATGAAAGAGCTTCGGTTCAAGGCCGACGGAGGCGTTTGGCGCGTTATTTTCGTTTTCGATCCGCAGAGAAACGCAATCCTGCTGGTTGCGGGAGACAAGGCGGGAGTGAGCGAGAAGAAATTTTACAAGCGGCTGATCGAAAAAGCCGACAAGAGGTACAAGGAACACCTTGACAATCTCTAGCCAATGGAGTGGCGATATGCGTGGAATGATTGCGGTAGACGATGTGATTGCTTCCTTGCCGGAAGAACGGCGGAAAAAGATTGCCGCGCGGGGTGCGGAACTGTTGGGGAAGGTGCAGCGGCGCATGACGCTGAGTGAGCTACGCAGGGGACGGAAGATTAGCCAGGCAGCAGTCGCCGAGGCGCTTGGGATCGGCCAGATGCAAATATCGCGTTTGGAGAAGCGGAAGGACCCGCGGTTATCCACCATGCAACGGACGGTTGCCGCAATGGGAGGGCATCTCACGATGATTGCGACTTTCCCCGATCAAGAGCCAATTATCCTGGTCAACTCTCATTTTGCGGAAAAGAGCACGCCTTCCCCCAAGAAGAGACACCGCGCATAACTTACTGACTGGAATGTTCGATTCCTGCCAAGCAAGGAGGGGGAAACAAATGACGACTTGGGATCGCTACGTGAAGAAGGAACTCCGCAAGCCTGGCGTCAAAAAGGCGTATGAAGAGGAGACGAGGGCATTGAAGATTGACCTGAAGTTAGCAAATCAACGACCGCGAAAGCGCTGACCAGGTAGGAGAGAAGAGGATTTCATCGGACCAAACAGCCATCGCCTTAAACATGCCGTTCTTCAACCCGAAAACGCCAAAATTGCACTGAAAGTAGTGCAGATATAACCATCGTAGTATCAGATGCTTGCAGACCGAACAGCCAGTGAACAGCCACCAAACGGCCAGTTGGCTGCAACAAAACGGGTGCAATCAGCTAAACTTCTGAAATAAAAATCCGCTAAATAGCTCAGTGGCTGTTTTGATGGCTGTTCGTTTCCAACTTTTCTGCATTTTGGTGCGATTCTGTGCAAAGAGGCTTCGCATTTTATCTATTTGAATATAAATATGTTATGCGATGATCTGCGAGGCATTGCGATCCGCTGCAAAACTGCCGAAATTGGACTTAAAATCCGCAGGCCGCAAGGCCGTGGGGGTTCAAGTCCCCCTCCGGGCACCATGGAATCGAGCGATTGCAGACTTTATGGTTCAGGCTTTATGAAATCCCCGGCGTTTGCGCCGGGGATTTCTTTGCGTTACTTACCGGTATAGGCGACACGCCAGATGCTGCGCGAGCCGTCGTCGCTGACGTAGAGTGCGCCATCGCTTCCCACTGCTACGCCCACGGGGCGGCCCCATACCTTGCCGTCTGACGTGACGAAGCCAGTCAGGAAGTCCTCGTAGCTTCCATCGGCGGAGTGGCCGTCGTGCATCGGGATGCGGATCACTTCATATCCGGCGCGGTTGGCGCGGTTCCAGGAACCGTGCTCGGCAGCAAAGGCATCGCCGCCGTATCCTTTGGGAAAGCTGCCGCCAGTGGGATAGAAGAGCATCTCAAGCGATGCCATGTGCGGCTGCACCAGCACGTCGGGTACAGTGACTTTTGCACTGATGTCTTCGCGCTTGCAACTCGCGGCCTGCTCGGCGGTGAGCGCTGGAGCCTGCGGATTTGGTCCGGTTCCATTGGCGCAGGGAACTGGCAGGCGCGGATCTTTATGGCTGCCGATGTAGTACCACGGCCAGCCGTAGAAGCCGCCTTCCTTGATGGAAGTCACATAATCTGGCACGAGGTGATTGCCAAGGTTGTCGCGCTCGTTGGTGGAGCACCACAGCTCGCCGGTGACAGGATTGATGGCTTCGCCGACGCAGTTGCGAATGCCCGAGGCATAGACGCGGACGAATTTGCCTTCCGGCGTGTATTCGAGCACGTCAGCGCGATGAAATTCGCGCGGGTGTGTGTCGGGGTCGTCGATATTCGAACCGGAGCCGACGGAGACAAACATGCGCTGCTCGTCCTTGCTGAAGACTACGTCGCGCGTCCAATGACCGCCGCCTCGCAGTTGCGCATAGCCGGGAATATCGGGCACGATGGTTTCGGGCTTGCCGGTGGCGCTGAGATCGCCGACATGATACGGAATGCGCTGGATGGTGGTGGCATTGCCGACGTAGACGTACTTTGGATTGTGCACCGGATAGAAAGCGATGCCGAAGGGATGGTCGAGGCCGGTGATGAAGGTTGAGACCTTCATAGCGTGGCCGTTGGCATCAGCTCCGCGCAAAACGATGATGGAGCCTGCGCCCGAGTCGGCTACGAAGATGTCGCCATTGGGTGCTGTGCGAAGAGTGCGCGGCATGGTGAAGGTGCCGCCGCTCAACTCCATGTGCTCTTTGTTGTCGGAGCGCTGCATCGGCGCGGTGTCGCCGCCTGCATAGAGTGTTACTTTGAAGCCTGCCGGAGCGATGGGCCATGCGTCCTTGGGCCGCGGAACCACGTGCGGCCCATTATCTACGGCCTCTTCCGGTTTGGGGCCAGGCAGGTCGGCTACGGTGATTCTGCGGCGCGCGCCAGGCTGCTGCTGGTTCCAGTCGGCAAAGGCGGCCTGCCCGGTGGAAACCTGCTGAGTTGGGGCAGCAGAGGGAAGCAGGATGGCGGCAAGCGCCAGCACGGTATGCGGCATTACAGCGGATGCGATTCTCATATTCTTCCTCGGGAAAGCAAAGTGGATTGCAGGTTGGCAGTACGGACTTTCTGAAAAATCGCTGACAGCGGACAGTTTCTCATAGACGGAGCCTGCTTATCGCGCCGCCTGCTGTAATCGAATCGTGAATCCCGCCCGCGCCACGCGCGGCATTCCCAGCGTGGTCGTGGGTGTTTTGGCAACTTCAATCGTGCGGTCGAGCAGGTTTTCTCCAGCCGCAAAAATCGTAATCCTTCCTCCAAAATCATGCTCGGCATAGGCGTCGAGCCGAAAGTATCCGTGCAGGAGATTGGCGTTGGCGTCGTCGTCGAATTGCCGTCCGCTCAGCCTGCTTTGCAGGCTCAAAGTGCCGATGCGCTGCCGCGATGCGCGCACATTCAGCGTTGCCATGTTGCGCGCGACCTCTGGAATCCAGTTACCGACGTCGGTGGCTCCGCGCGTCACCGTGGCATGGGCGTACTGGTAGCCGCCGTCGGCAAACAGCCAGCGGCGCGGCGCCAGTTCGAAGTCCAGCGAGACGCCGCGGCTCTCGATCTGGCCGAGGTTCTCGCGCTGCAACAGGATCGGCGAGGAGTTTGGATTGATGGTAACTGCGCTGATGGGCCGGTTGATCTGCGTGAGAAAGTAGCTGGCGCGCACCATGCCCCAGTTACGCTGCATTGTCAGGCCCGTCTCCCAGCCCGTTGC
>JAATFM010000287.1 GCA_015655195.1 Terriglobales bacterium | reverse complement strand
TACTCCACCAGATTGCAGGCTGCACTCAGGTCGCCCTGAATATGATCGTGCTTTGTAACAGAGATAGCGAGCTTGCTCATTTTGTTCTCCTATCTGGGCAGTGCTTCCAGTGCCTGCAAAATCCCATCCGCTCCGGGGCTCACCGCAACTGGGGAACAATAACTCCAGGTAATGACTCCGTTCCCGTCGATGACGAAGAGCGCCCGCTCGCAAATGCCATCGGTCTCCCGGTACGCACCGTAAGCGCGCGCCATTGCGCCCTTGGGTTCGAAATCGGAAAGGAGTGGAAAGTGCAGATGCATATGCTTGGCAAAGGCATCGTGACACCAGGCGCCGTCCACCGATATCGCCACAAGTGCCGCATTATACTTGAGCAATTCGGGCAGGATCTCGTTCAAGACGCTAAGCTCGTCCCCGCAGACTGGACTCCAATCCGCGGGATAGAACGCAAGAACCACCGGCTTTCCTCGGAGTTCGCTTAACGAAAGCTTTTGATCGGGCGTTACATGAAGGCCAAACTCTGGTGCTGTCGTGCCCGCGGTTAGGATTGGCATGCTTGCTCCATTTTGTTCTGTGGCGGTTTTGCGAACGTGGTCGATTTCTCACTTCGCTTGGCACCGATCGGATTCGACTACACAACCGCAATCATGTGACGCTTTGCGATGGCTTCGATTTCCGGTTCAGTCAAGGCCGATAGGTCGGCTGTTTCTGTTGCGATGACATGCTGGGAGATGTTGTGGTGATGTGTCTTCAAATACTCAACTAAGAACTTTACCGCGCTACTCTTGCCAGTTCCATGCCCGATCAGCACGATCTCGTCTGCCGGCACAAGGTCCTTGGCCACTTCTTCATAAAACGATGTCTCTTCCGGAACCCTGTCGCTCTTGAAATGAGCCTCTTTCCGATGGATGTTGTGGTGATGGAAGCCGAAAGGATCGTAGGGAAGAACTGTTTCTTCATCCACCGGAAGGTTTCCGTTGAAGTCCTGATACATATGCGCCGCGTGATGGTCGATCACGACCACCATGCGGCAGGGCTGGGCAGGTTCGCCAGGCACTCGAGTCGGACCCGCCTCTCTGAGAAACTTCCGAAGTCGAGAGACTTCCTCAACGCCGAGTTCATGAGTGTGAGGGTGTTTGAAAATTTCCCGCTGTGTGCCGACGACAAAGACGAACTCATCGCTTCCATGGGGCTGGACCTCACCGATTTGGCCGATCAGTTCAACGGTGTCTGCCCAACTCAAAGTCCGCGGGAGTTTTCCCATGAGAAGGCTTGTGTGGAGAAGATCGAGATCGTGTCGTATCTGAGCGCACATCCCTCAGCGTGGCACCACGCGGAAGGAATGACTGTATCGGTTTGCTCACTCAATACCTTTAGCTGCAGCTAAGGACGGCGAATACATGCAAGCACTCTATCGTGCTTCAGATAAGTCCATACTCCTCAAGCAACCGTCCGATAATGGTCTTTTCTACCCAGCGTTTGGCAAAGGATGGCACTGGCAACTTCTGACGGTCTCGCAGGAACACCGTCGACTTAATAAGTTCGCGGACATCGTAGATGGAGCCGAATACCTCAGGAACTCCACGCTCTATATTGAGGAGCTGATACACCGCTTCCATTCCGGTTCGGACCGAGTATTCCGTCGTAAAAATGCAATCGCGTGTCGATTCTGCGAACTGGCCGATGAAGGCGAAGTTCTTCACTCCATCCGGCACAACCTTTGGCCGGTCGGTGCCGTTGCGCGTCAAAAAGAAGGCAGTGATGAAGGGCATCATGCAAGGACGCGTGATGGCTCCTTCCGCGGCCAGTTGGTCGATTTCATGAAGAGGCACGCCGAGATGGTAGAGCCACTCCTTAGTGATCTCCTCGCCTGTGCAGTCTCGCATCGGCTTTTTCACATGGTCTCCAGGCCTGTCGGTGAAGAGCGCATAGAACCACACGACGGTCTGGTCCGGGGGCTGCTGCTTGAAGTGTGGCTGACGATTGACAGTCCAACTGAGAAGCCATGACGAATCGCGCACGCTGACGATGCCGCCCGTCACTACGTTGCCCGTCCTGGCTGGCCGCTTCGCGATCTTTTCAATGTAAGTGGGTATCCGTGTGTCGATCGTCGTGATCGAAGCGGAGGCCCACTGTGACTCCTCCGGCCTGGTACAGAACTTGTCGGGCCTTCCAAAAGAGGGGTCCTGGACCGCGATATTTCTCCAGAGATGCCAGCTACCGCCATCATGGACGATAGGGTCAAACTTTGCAGGCGTGTGATGGTCACCCCACGCGGAGTTCTCCACCAGCGAGCCGTTCGTTACGAAGACCAGATCGTCTTCAGTAACATCAACCCCGCCCTGTTGTCCGTTCTGAATCCATTCGATCCGGCGTGCAACCTTGCAATCCGGCGCAATATCGAAGACGACATTCATCACCTGCGTGTCGAACTGAACCTTGACCCCCTGCTGGCGCAGCCACGTGATCAAGGGCAGAACGAGGGACTCGTACTGATTGTACTTAGTGAACTTTAGAGTGCTGAAGTCAGGCAGACCATCAATGTGGTGAATAAATCGCTGCACATAGAGCTTCATCTCCAGCGCACTATGCCATTCCTCGAAGGCAAACATTGTTCGCCAGTAAAGCCAGAAGTTCGAGTCGAAGAAATCCTTGCCGAATACTTCATTGATTCGCTTATCGAAGAGCTGTTCAGGCAACGCAAGAACAAGATCGATAATCTCCCTTCGCGCTTTTGATGTCAGGGTAAAGTCCATGCCGGTCTTCGCATCCTGACCTCGCTCGATGGTGGCTCGTTGCAGCGAATAGTTGGGATCATCTTTATTGAGCCAGTAAAACTCGTCGAGCACCGAGGCGCCTTCTATCTCAAGTGACGGGATCGACCGATAGAGGTCCCAGAGGCACTCGAAGTGGTCCTCCATCTCGCGGCCACCGCGGATCAGCCAGCCGGTCTCCGCATTCCCGGCGCCATCGAGTGCACCACCTCCAACAGTCGATGCCTCCAGAATCGTGATGCGGTCGCCGGCCATATGGCCATCCCGGATGAGAAAGGCGGCAGCCGCCAGTGAGGCCAGACCGCCGCCCACCAGATAAGCGGCCTTTGTTTCAATATTCACAGGCTTACGCGGACGTGCAAACGCTTCATAGTTCCCTTTGCTGTAATACATGTTCGCCTCCTGTTGTTCAGCTAGCGTTCAATCGAAGCATCCATTATTTGCCCGACCACGATCTTACGCCCCGAGAGTGGAAATGGTATGACTGGCGCAGCATCCACGCTCTGGCGGTTCTGCACTCCATCAGGACACATCGCAGGTGGCTAGAGTTTACGGGGTGGCACAGAGGATGGGAATGCGGTTCGCTGCAAGAAATCATTGCCATCGAAGACTCATAGTGACGGTGAAATACTTAAACATCACCGTGCCTCTCGTTCATGCGCTGCTGAGCATTTATCTCTGGAATGCCCCGGTGTGCGTATCATTGCGGCATGAGCGATGCGCAGTTGCCAGCCGCGAAACAGCCGAGCCTGGATCTCCAAACCCATCTTACCGAGCTGGAAGCGAATGGTTTGCTGGTTCGCATCGACCACCCGATCAACAAAGACACAGAACTGCATCCTCTGGTTCGCTGCCAGTTTCTTGGCGGCATCCACGAGAATGATCGCCGAGCCTTCCTGTTCACCAACGTCGTTGATTCTGATGGCCGCCGCTACGACATTCCAGTAGCCGTCGGCGCTTTGGCTGCCTCGCCGAAAATCTACGCAATCGGTATGGGACGCCCGGTCGACGAGATCGGCGCCGATTGGCTCCATGCCATCGATCATCCGATTCCCCCCATAGTGGTGGATTCCCCACCTTGCCAGGAGGTCGTCATCGCCGGGGAAGATCTGCGTTCACCGGGAGGTGGCCTTGCCAGTTTGCCGGTTCCGATCTCGACTCCAGGTTTCGACGCAGCGCCCTATCTGACAGCTACGTTGTGTATCACGAAAGATCCAGACACCGGTATCCGCAACGTAGGCACCTATCGTGCGGCCTTGAAGAAGACGGACCGCCTCGGAGTGCGCATGTCGTCAAGAATCGGTGGCGCAGGGGGGTACATTCACTGGTGTAAATACCGCGACCGCAAAGAACGAATGCCTTGCGCCATCGTCATTGGAGCCGCCCCAGTGATCGCCTACACGGGTGCCCAGAAACTGGCTATCGATCAGGATGAGATCACTGTGGCGGGTGCGCTGGCAGGTGTTCCCATGCGAACGGCTCAGGCCGTAACCGTCGATCTTGAAGTGCCTGCCGATGCGGAGATCGTGATTGAGGGTCTGATCGACACCGACATGCTGGAACCGGAAGGACCGTTTGGTGAAAGCAACGGGTATGTTGCACTGGAAGACTTCAACATGTCCATGGAAGTGACGGCGATTACGCACCGGAAGAAGCCGGTTTTCGTCTCCATCATCAGCCAGGTCTCGCCAAGCGAATCGAGTGTTATCAAGAAGCTGGCGCTCGAACCGCTGTATTTGAATCATCTACGCGATCACCTCTCGCTCAAGAGCGTTCTGCGGGTGGTCATGCACGAGCCATTGAGCAATCTCCGTCCAATCATCTTTGTACAGTTTTCGAACGGCACTCCCAAGACCGAGGTGTGGCGAGGATTGCAGGGAGCCGCTGCCCGCCAGGCAGACAGCGGCAAGATTGTCATCGCTGTCAGCGAAGACATTGATCCTGAGAATACCGATGCTGTGATGTGGTCGCTTGCCTATCGCTCGAATCCGATCGATGATGTTCATGTCCAGCCGTACCGGTCGACCGGTCATGCACCAAAGTCAGGACCGGGAGAATTGGATTCGACGCTGTTAATCGACGCGACGCTCAAGTATCCGATGGCGCCGCTCGCTCTGCCCGGTCGCGAGTTCATGGAGCGAGCTCAGTCGTTGTGGAAAGAACTGGGCTTGCCAGCCATTACTCCTCATTCGCCCTGGCATGGCTATTCATTGGGAGACTGGAACGATTCATGGGAACAGTTCGCCCGCAACGCTGTAGATGGTGCATGGGAGAAGAACGGCGACGAGACATGGCTGCAGCGCCGGGGCGGCCTGAAGCCAGAAACGCCGGTCCGGACTGTCGAGGAAGCAGATCATACCGTTTAGGCCATAAGTGACCGAGCGAAGTTTCCTTGCGGCTCAATGAACGCGTTGTCCTTCCATGAGAAGGCCTTGGCGTGTTTCCAGAGCAATGAGTTTTGAAGCGCAAGTGGGCGATCCGCACCAGGCGGGAATCTTTTCCAAAAACAGAGGCATTTCCCGTTACCAATCGTCAGAGCGACGCTCAACCAGGCCGAATGAGCGCATTGGCCTGACTGTTAGCATAAACCGAGAATTG
>JAATFM010000058.1 GCA_015655195.1 Terriglobales bacterium | reverse complement strand
CCGCCGCAATAATCTACGAATACCCGCTGAGGTTCTTCGGAACTGCGGCGCGGGTTGAGGATTTCAATGGCGAACTTCGGAATGAACGCGTGTTGTCTGTGCTGCTGTGATGGCAGTGCTGCGCGGGCGTCTCGATAAGCCGAAAATCCAATATCAGGATTGAGCTTGAAGTAAGAGACCCACCCGCGATGAGCGTGGTGGGATTTTTATTGCAGGGATCAGTGGTCAGTTCCATCGCTTGAGGTGGTCAACAAACTGACAACTGTCGAGCACCGGTGGCGAAGTGGCTAACGCGCTGGTCTGCAAAACCAGTATTCGCGGGTTCAATTCCCGCCCGGTGCTCCATACAATCAAGAAGAGACTTACGGTATCAGCCGATCCTCCCGCAGCTTTGCAAATAGCTCGAAGAAGCTTTCATCCGTTGGCTGGTAGCTGGTAAAGCCCAGCTTGCGGCTCTTCGACATATCCGTCACCACTTCCACCGGCCGTCCAAGATCGGCATCTGTGTGCCACGGGGAGGCAAGGACGTTCAGGTCCGCTTCCGCGAGATGGTATTTCCCGGCGATCTGCTTCCAGACCGGCGCCGCATCCGCAAGCTGTGTCTCCAGCGGAGTTCCTTCTCCCTGCAACTCGGCCGCTTCCACATCGAACCATGCGGCGAGGCGCTTCCACATCCAACTCCAGCGGAAGACGTCGCCGTTCACCACGTTGAACGCCTGATTGCGCGCGGCGGGCGTGGCTGCGGCCCACACAAGATGCTTTGCAAGCAGGCGCGCATCGGTCATGTCGGTGAGGCTCTTCCACTGCACGGACGAGCCGGGAAAGCGCATCGGCCTTCCAAGCTCCTTGCAGATGCTGGCATAGACCGCCAGGGTGGTTCCCATGTTCATGGCATTGCCGACGGCGTAACCGATGATTGTGTGCGGGCGGTGAACGCTCCATCCATAGCCGTCTCGCGCGGCGGCAGAGAAGACCTCATCCTCCTGCGCATAGTAGAAGTTTTCTACATCCAGCCGTGGCTGCTCCTCGCGGAAGGGCGTAGCGGGCAGGCTGCCCTTGCCATAAGCTTCAAACGGTCCCAGGTAATGCTTGAGCCCCGTGACAAGAGCAACGTGTCGCACGGTCTTCGCATGAGAAACCGCGTCGAGCACGTTGCGCACCATGCCTGCGTTGACGCGGATGTTTTCCGCCTCGGTCGGCTGGCGCAGCCATGTGGTCAGAAAGACGTGGGTCGGCGTTACGCCTTTGAGCGCGGCTTGAACGGCGGCTGCATCCTGCAGGTCAACGGCGATGGGACGGATTCCCTCACGCTGGCCGGGATGGCGCGCCAGTCCGTAGACCGTCCAGTCTTTTTCGGCGATGAGCCGGTCGGCCAGGTTGCGTCCCACGATGCCGGAGACACCAACGATCAATGCTGTCTTCTTCATTGCAAATCCCCCTCCCGAAAGCAATTTCGCTCCCGGGGTATCTACATTCAGAATGCCCGAAGGGCCGCACTCTCGCGCGAGAATGCGGCCCTTCGGGCATTCTGCTGTATGTAAAAGTGCCGTCCGCTTGCTGTACTTGCTGTATGTAGGTATAAACCCTAAAGCGAGATGAGCGGGCGTGGCAGACGCTGCCGGGCGCGGTCGAGAAAAATCCGCATCCGGAGCGCCTCGGCGCGCTGCGCGGAGATGAGGCGCAACTGACGGCGCACGTGATCGGGGTTTTCAATCCGGTTCAACTGGGACTCGTCGTAATCGGCGCCATCTTCGAGCCGCGCAATGCGCTCCTCGATGGTCGTGCGGAAGCGCGGACTGATCTCGATGCCATCGAGACTCAGATCGGCACGATCATTCTGATTCGAACGATCTTCGGTCATCCTGCGCTCCTGATTCCGTCCCGAGCGGGTCGGGATTGTGTGCGGATCGTTTTGGGCTCCGCGGTTCCTATTCTGATTCCTGTTCTGGTTCCAGTAGTTGGCAAAACCGCGCTTGGCTGCTCAAGTCTTCCGCCGGTATGCCGATAGTATCGATGCGCCATTCTTTCCGCCAGATTACCAAGTATGTAAATTTGCGCCAAACTTTCGTAATTTAGTGTCTGAAAACGGGACAGTCGACCGAGGAACTTTTGCAAGCTTCCCCCGCGGGTCCGGACGCAAATCCGGTCCGGACCCGATTCAAGCCGCCGTGCTGCTCCACTTAGCGTCTGTCAGCGCGAAGCACCAGGGGCGGATGAGGTTGCCATCGCCAGCACCATCTGTGTTCCGTCATCAAGACGCACATCCTGGCGCGGGCTCAGGAGCGCTCCAGAGGCATTGGAAAAGGGCTGCCCGTTCACGCTGGAAGCCACGAGCACGCCCGGTACCGCGGTGGTTTTGACCACGACGTTGCCGTTCTGCGCCACGGTTGTTCCGGGAGCCGGGCCGCGGGGCGCACCACCGGTACCGCCGCCCGAGCCCACGATGCCCGAACTGGGCGACGACTCCTGCATGGAACGCGAAGCCGAAGAGGTGGAAGGACCGGAAGAGGCCGAAGAGCCAGTGCTGCCTGCTCCGCCCGTCGAACCGCCGGCAGTCGGCGTCGCTGGCGTCGGCGCTGTTGCTCCGCCGCCCATGGTAGCGCCCATGGGCATTCCGCTACCAGTGGCGGCGCTGGCGGAAGCAGCCGGCGAGACGGTCTGAATAGCCGATTTGATGGGCAGGCTCTGGCCGGTCTTAAGCTGCGCCTGCTCGAATTGCAGAGTGATCCTGCCGTTATCGGAGTTGGCGGCGTAGGGCTGCGCCTCGGTCACGTGGCCCATGATCTTCGATCCCTTGGGGATGACGGTGCCATCGGCCATGGTGACCTTCTCGGTCGTTTTCAGCACCACGCTATCGCCGGCTTTGGCGGTTTTGGAGTCAAGCTTGCCGGTCAGCTCCACCGAAACGGGGCTCATCGGCATTGGTGCCGGCGCGGCCTGCGCCGGTACAGCCTGCCCCTGTCCCTGGCCGGATTGCTGCGGGGGCGGAGCCTGCTGCGTGGCTGGCTGCTGAGCCGGCGCGGTTTGCGGCTGCGGGGTCTCTGGTTGCTGCGCGGCGATAGAGAACGTGCAAAAAGTCGCCAGGACGATTAGTGCGAAACGAGCGGATTTCATGCGGGGAACCTCCGTGTACTCTTTTCCTCCCGCCTGCTGTCAGAGCCGGCGGGGCGGATCACAATATGGCTATGGCCTTTGCAACAAGGTGACCAACGTGCGGGGCAACCCCGAAGGCATTTTGATGCAGAGCTAAGTCAATTATACGGAACGAGTTGCGGACAATGCGGGCACATCGCAAGACCTTTCGGCTTACGCTGTACCCGCCAGCGTCCTGGGGGAGGACAGGAAAAAAATTCGTGGAAAGTGTAAATTCGCGCTGCACTTTCTCCGGACGCCTATCGCACTGCACACGATGCGCCAAATAGCTGCTCCCGCCCGGAGAGGCCGATGGAACCCATGCTTTTTATCGGTTGCGGAAGCAATGCGCGGCTCTCAGGGTCAGGCCGGAGCCGGGGCGGAGCGTAGATTTTTCATCCGGAGGCGTAAATTTTTTACGATTTCCGAGGGAGCGCGGCGCGACATGCCCGCCCGCAATGCTGCCGACAGCGTGGCTAATTTTCCGCCGATGGAGCGAAATAGCCTTTGCGGACCTGTACCTTCATGTCGTCGCCCTTGCAGGTGACGCCGATCTTGCGGTAGGTGCCGTCGAGCTTGGCGTTGGTGGGCTTATAGGTGCCGATGTACTGCGTGCGCAACTCGTCGGCAATCTGCTGGAAGGCTGCTTCGAGCTTCTTGCCGTTGTTGCCCACGTTGATGAGCCGCCCGCCGCTCTCGTCGCTCAGCCGCTTGGCCGCCGAGTAGCCGCCATAACCGAACGAGCCGTAGCTCTCCACGTCGGCGATGAGAATGACGTAAATGATGGTGTTCGAGCGCAGCGCGGCATCAACGGCCTCGCCGATCTTGTGGTCGCTGCCCTGGTCCTCGCCGTCGGTAAGAATAATCATCGCCTTGCGGCCGGTCTGGTCGTTGAGTTTCTGGCTGGCTGTCATGTAAACGGCATCGTAGAGCAGCGTGCCCTTGGGGTCGCCGTAGATGGGAACCGTTCCTCCGCCCAGGCCGGGAATTCCGGAAGAGCCGTTGCCGCCGGCGGTGTTGATCTGCGCCTTCTGCAGCGCGTGGCTGAGCAGATGCGTGCTGTTGGTGAAGTCCTGCAGCAGATCGACATTCACGTCAAAGGAGAGCACAAAGGCCTCGTCCTTTTTGCGCAGAACCTGTTCGAGAAAGCGGCTGCCGGCATCTTGTTCGAGCGGCAGAACGCGCTGCTGGCTCCCCGATGTGTCGAGCAGGATGCCGAGCGTGAGCGGCAGGTCATT
>JAATFM010000132.1 GCA_015655195.1 Terriglobales bacterium | reverse complement strand
GGCGTCTGCCCGCCGTACTGCACGATCATGCCGATCTTCGCGCCGCTCTGCGCCTCGTTATTGTAGATTGCGAGCACGTCTTCCAGCACCAGCGGCTCAAAGTAGAGCCGGTCGCTGGTGTCGTAATCGGTCGAGACGGTCTCCGGATTGCAATTCACCATGATCGTCTCGTAGCCGTCTTCCTTGAGCGCGAACGCGGCGTGGCAGCAGCAGTAATCGAACTCGATTCCCTGCCCGATGCGGTTCGGCCCAGAGCCGAGAATAATGATCTTCGGCTTGTCGGTCGGCGGCGCTTCGTCCTCTTCGTCGTAGGTGGAGTAAAGATACGGCGTCATCGACTCGAACTCCGCCGCGCAGGTGTCCACTAGCTTGAAGACAGGCTTGATGCCCTTGCTCTCGCGCAGTTCCCTCACCTGCTTCACGCCGTCATTGCCCGGCAGGCTCCACTCCGCGGCAATGCGTTCGTCGCTCAGGCCGAAGCGCTTGAGCTTTCGCAAGGATTCTTCGTCGATTGCATCCGGCGTAGTCTGCGCAATCGTCTGCTGTTCGAGCGTGATCTCCTGAATCTGATAGAGGAACCACGGGTCCATGCCGGTGAGGCGCGCCACTTCGCGCACACTCATGCCGCGCTCGAATGCGAAACGGATGTAGCTGAGACGCTCGGGGCGCGGCGTTACTAGCATCTGCGTGAGGCGGCGCGGTTCCAGAATCTCCGCTCCGGTCTTTTTGCCGGTCTCAAGCGCGCGCCACGCCTTCATCAGTGATTCTTTGAAGGTGCGCCCGATTGCCATTACCTCGCCGACGGACTTCATCTGCGGGCCGAGCACGTCATTCGCGCCAGCAAACTTCTCAAACTGCCACTTAGGAATTTTTGTGACGACATAATCGATCGTCGGCTCAAAGCAGGCCGGCGTCTTGCGCGTAATGTCGTTGGGAATCTCGTCGAGCGTGTAACCGACGGCGAGCCGGGCCGCGATCTTCGCAATCGGAAAGCCCGTCGCCTTCGATGCCAACGCCGAGGAGCGCGAGACGCGCGGATTCATCTCGATGACCGTCATGCGCCCGTTCGCAGGGTTCACAGCAAACTGCACATTCGAGCCGCCGGTCTCGACGCCGATCTCGCGCATCACGGCAATCGCCGCGTCGCGCATCTTCTGATACTCGCGGTCGGTGAGCGTCTGCGCGGGCGCAACCGTGATGGAGTCGCCGGTGTGCACACCCATCGGATCGAAGTTCTCAATCGAACAGATGATGATGACGTTGTCGGCGAGGTCGCGCATCACTTCGAGTTCGTATTCCTTCCAGCCGAGAACGCTCTCTTCAATCAGGCACTCATGCACCGGGGAAAGATCGAGCCCGCGAGCGAGAATTTCCATCAGCTCTTCGCGGTTGTAGGCAATGCCGCCGCCGGAGCCGCCGAGCGTGAAGCTGGGGCGAATCAGGGTCGGGAAACCCATCTTGCTGGCAAAGTCGAGGCCATCGCGGAGATTGTTTACCAGCGCTGACTTCGAGACATCAAGGCCAATGCGCAGCATCGCGTCCTTGAAAAGCAGCCGGTCCTCGGCCTTCTTGATCGCGTCGAGCTTGGCACCGATCAGCTCCACGCCGTACTTGTCGAGAATGCCCGCGTCGGCGAGTTCCACGGCGAGATTCAGCGCCGTCTGCCCGCCCACGGTGGGCAGCAACGCGAACTTGCCGGAGTCCGGCCCGAGCATCTCCACTTCGCGGCGGATGATTTCCTCGACATAGGCAGTCGTCAGCGGCTCAATGTAGGTGCGGTCTGCCAGCTCCGGGTCCGTCATAATGGTGGCCGGGTTGGAATTCACCAGCACCACCTCGTAGCCCTCCTGCTTGAGAGCCTTGCAGGCCTGCGTACCGGAGTAATCGAACTCCGCCGACTGCCCAATCACAATCGGCCCAGAGCCGATCACGAGAATCTTTTGAATGTCATTTCTGCGTGGCATTGTTTCTTCTTATCTCTGAACTTCAAATCGTGTGTCTTGAAAGGGCACGGCTTCAGCCGTGCCGCCTATGTTCGCACTAAAGTCTGCGGGCTTTAGCCCCTGAGGGATGGGGTCCAACTTCCATCCAGAAAATGCTGATGAATACCTATATTCAGATGGCTTCTCGCATAAATACTTCTTCACCGGATTCAGGCGAATGTAATGCACATGCCGGTCGTAATCCTCCACATCCCGAATCCGATGATCCGCAAATCCACGGTGCCATATCTCGGCATTGGAGCCAAGTTCCTGTTTCGCTCTGTATGAAAATCCGCCCTTGATGAACTGTACCGCGCGCTCAAGTGCAACTGTTGGAGTCACCAGCAGATGAAAATGATCCGGCATCAAAACGACCTCATGCAGCAAATAGGCGTCACTGCGATGCGACAACAGGTTCTGAAAGAAGAGCCTCGCCCATGGTTCCGCACGAAATAGCGCACGTCGTTCCCACGTGTCAGACGTAACAAAATATGTCTGTCCGTTATTCGTAGCGTGCTCACGCGCAGGTTTCAAAATCATCCCTCAGGGGCTAAAGCCCGTCCGTTTTGGGTTCACACACAACGGCACGGCTAAAGCCGTGCCCTTTCAAAACAATTTCTATCTGAATTTCATCCCTTCCACTCCTCCATCAAATTCCGAAAATCGCGGAAAAGGTAATGCGAGTCGTGCGGGCCGGGCGCGGCTTCGGGGTGGTACTGCACGCTGAAGAGCGGCAGCGTCTTGTGGCGCAGGCCTTCGAGCGTGTTGTCGTTCAGGTCCACGTGGGTCAACTCCACTTCGTTCGCGTTGATCGACTCCGGATCGACGGCAAAGTTGTGGTTATGCGCGGTGATTTCGACCTTGCCGGTTACGTTGTTCCGTACCGGGTGATTGCCGCCGTGATGGCCGAACTTGAGCTTGTAGGTTTTGCCGCCGAGCGCGAGGCCACAGAGTTGGTGGCCGAGGCAGATGCCGAAGACCGGTACGCGGCCTATCATCTTCCGAATCGCCTGCACGGCATATTCGACCGGCTCGGGATCGCCGGGACCGTTCGAGAGAAAAACGCCATCGGGCTTGAGCGCCAGCACGTCTTCGGCTGAGGTTTGTGCCGGAACTACCGTTACTTTGCAGCCCTCGCGGGTCAACATTCGCAGAATGTTCTGCTTAATGCCGAAGTCATATGCGACGACATGCAGCGTCGGTTCGTCAGATGCGCCCGGCAGAAGCGGATCGCCACTCTGGTTGTGCGCGTCCGTCTCATCGAAGGAGTAGATCGACTTGGTCGAAACCACCTTTGCCAGATCGGTCCCGTCCATCTTTCGGATTGCACGAGCCTTGGCGACGAGCGCATCGGTGTCGGAAGTGGCAGTCGAAATCACGCCGCGCATCACGCCGTTGTCGCGCAGATGGCGCACCAGTGCCCGCGTATCGATCTCCGCGAGCACAGGCACCGAATAGCGCTCCATGTACTCGTCCGTCACCTGCTCGGAACGCCAGTTGGAACTGACGCGCGAGAACTCGCGGACAATCAGCCCCTCGATATAGGGTCTGGCCGCCTCGTTGTCTGCCTGGTTGGTTCCGTAATTGCCGATCTGAGGATTGGTGAGAACGACGATCTGCCCGGCGTAGGAGGGGTCGGTGGCGATTTCCTGATAACCGGTAAGAGATGTATTAAAAACGACTTCGCCCTGACACTCGCCTGGGTGCCCGTAGCCCTGCCCGCGGAAGATGCGCCCGTCTTCGAGCGCAAGAATTGCCTGCATCGTCTCTCCGTGGAGTGGATTGCCTCGCTTCAGGCACAGCCTCGCCGTCTGACCGATTCTCGTGCATTCTGGAATCCTGCGGAGGCGGTTTTGCGGATGAGAGGCCGCATGGCAGTGCATGATCGAGGCGCCTCAACCACTATATCAGGATTTGCGTTTCTCTTCGCCGCCACTGGAGCGCGAACCGGTGCCTATGGAAGCGAAGTCGACACTCCTCTGCCAGCCTCTATAATTCGGGCCAACCGGGCCGGAAAGAGGCGCGAAAGATAGTGTTTCGCTGTTAACTGGAGTTCCGCAGATCGGCGCTTCCCTGCTCCAAAGTTTGCGAAAAACAATCAATTCCAAAAAAATCCCCCAATTCGCTTTTTATTCGCTACAATGCTCGCATGGCGGTTACGCGGCGGCAGAAGGAAGTTCTGGATTTTCTCGAAGCGTTCGTGACGGACAACGGCTACTCGCCGTCTTTCGAGGAGATTGCGAAGGGGCTGGGGCTCAAGAGCCTGGCCACGGTGCACAAGCACATCACGAATCTCGAAAATAAGGGGATTCTCGACCGGGTGCACAACCGCAGTCGGTCGATTGACGTGCTGCCGCCGGGGACGCGGACGCGGTCGAGCGACCGGCTACCGCTTGCCGGGCGAATCGCAGCCGGCAAACCCGTCGAAACGAGCGAGTCAGCGGAAACGATCTCGCTGCACGACGTCGTCGGCAACCGCGATGTTTTTGCGCTTGAGGTTCGCGGCGACTCGATGCGCGACGAGCACATTATCAGCGGGGATTACGTGCTGGTGGAGCGCACCCGGACGGCGCGGCAGGGCGAAATCGTTGTCGCGCTGGTACACGGCGCGGAGACTACGCTCAAGCGTTTCTACTCCGAGGGCAGTACTGTGCGCCTACAGCCAGCGAATATCGAGATGGAGCCGATTTACGTGCCCGCATCGCAGGTGGCGATTCAGGGGCGCGTGCTGGGCGTGCTGAGGAAGTACCACTAAAGACAGTAGTCAGTTGCCAGGAATCGGTGGTCGGAAACAATAAAAGCAAAGGCCCAGCATTACGCCGGGCCTTTATTGGCAACTGGATACCGATCACTGCTTACGCAATCAGCTTTTCCACTTTCTCGGTGATGGCTTCCTGCGGAACGTAGCCGACGATCTGGTCAGCTACCTTGCCGTCCTTGAAGAAGAGCAGTGCGGGAATACCGCGAATGCCGTAGCGCGAAGGCGTGGCGCCGTTCTGGTCCACGTTTACCTTGCCTACCTTGACCTTGCCCGCGTAGGACGCTGCGATACTTTCCACCGCCGGGGCAATCATCTTGCACGGACCGCACCAGCCGGCCCAGAAATCCACCAGCACTGGCTGCTCGCTCTTGAGCACCTCCTGGTCAAAGTTCGCATCCGTAAACTCGAAAATACCCGCTCCCGCCATGATTCTCCTTCTGTGCGTCCGGCTCGGCCGGAAATATGCAATCAGTCTCTCATGGGATGCTTGAAGTGCGGAGAAAGTCGCAAGGTACGGGATGAAGGGAGTAACGGTACGAGCCGGACTGAGTTGAGCGCGTAATGGTTGGCACGGAAGAAGCGCGCAGAAACTAAGAGCGCCGGGATCCTATCAAGGATCACCGGCGCTAGAGCAGCCCTCCCCCAGAACTGCCCACGATGCGTAGAGTATGGGTTTCGTCCTGCAGAATCAAGAAATCTTAGGTAATAAAAAGTAACCAACGTTTCGCAGTATGGAATTTTGACCGATTTTTAGGCAATCCATAACGGTTTAGGAATCTGTTTGTTACAGAAAAATATGGATACATTACTTGAGTAATTTGTTAGATGTGACTATCTGGTTATATAGGTGGACGCACCTTCGCTTTGAAAGCTGGCAATCATAAGCTCCGCCGGAGGAAGTCCGGCAAGTGAAGCTTGAATTGCTTTGCTTGCCGCAGGCACGTCCTCTTCGCTCTCTGCAATCACCAGCATGGCCGGACCGGCGCCGCTGAGGGACGCGCCAAGGATGCCGTTTTGGCCCATCAGAGGAAGAATCCGCGGAAGCATGGGGCAGATGGCAGCGCGATAGGGCTGGTGGATGCGGTCGGCCATGGCGGAGGCAAGCAGGTCGGCCTTGCCCTGCGCGAATGCCAAGCCAAGCAGCGATGCGGACTGGATGTTTGCGACCACGTCGGCGCGGGCGTAGCTTTCGGGCAGCACGGCGCGCGCCTTGCTGGTGGCAAGAGGCTCCGTGGGCAGTACGACGATGGCGCGCCATGCTGCGGGAGGCGCAACGCGGGCAAAGCGAACGTGCTGCAATTCTTCCGGACCGTCGGCGCTCGTTGCGGCGATGAACCCGCCGTGCCAGCAGGCGACGGCGTTGTCGGGGTGGCCTTCGAGGCGCGCGGCTTCGTCGAGAATACGCTCATTCGGCCAGGCCAACTCGCCGAAGTGTGCCGCCAGCGCCAGTGCCGCAAGCCTGCCGGCAGCCGACGAGCCGCAGCCCATGCCGAGCGGAATCTCATTGCTCATGCGAAGGGCAAGCGGCACGATGGGCCGGCTCGCGCGCGCAAGCGTGGCGCGGTAGAGGTCGAGAACAAGATTGTCTTCGAGGCGGGCGCAGCGCTCGGCATCGCGGCCTGTGGCGTGAATCGAAAACTCCGCTGCCGGCTCGGCCTCAATCGTGAGGTGAAAGCCGAGCGCGACGGCGACGGCGTCAAAGCCCGATCCAAGATTGGCCGAGGTGGCCGGGAGCTGGATGCGGAAGGGCTCGCTCATACGCCGGCACCCTTCATGGCGGCAAGCACGGCGGAGGGAGTGGCACCGACGGAAACGGCGTTGCGGCGCAGTGCGTCGAGTTTTAAAGTGACCTGCTCGGACGCCCCGGCCTTTTCCTCCTCGCTCAGCAGCGTGCCGCGATGGAAGTCGATGGTGTAATCGGCATCCTTGAGCGTATGGCCGGTAAGCAGCAGCACGACCGTGTCCGAGGAGCCGATGAGGCTCTTGGCGCGCAGCTTTTTGAGGCCGGCGAGCGTAACGGCGGATGCCGGTTCGCATCCCAGACCCTCCGCGCCCAACTCGGCCTTGGCAATGGCAATCTCGGCCTCTGTCACGTCGATGCACCAGCCGCTGGTTTCTTCAATCACCTCCGCGGCCTTGCGCCAGGAGGCGGGATTGCCAATGCGGATCGCGGTGGCGTGAGTGTGCGCTTCCACCGGTTCCAGCGTTGCGCCGGGCCCCTTGGCGAGCATTTGCACCAAGGGATTCGCCCCTGCCGCCTGCACCACCGTGATGCGCGGAAGGCGCGCCACGAGGCCCAGCTCCTTCAACTCGCGGAAGCCCTTGCCGAGCGCGGAACTGTTGCCGAGATTGCCGCCGGGAACGATGAGGTGGTCGGGGACATTCCAGTCGAAGGCTTCGGCAATCTCGAAGGCCGGCGTCTTCTGGCCCTCCAGGCGATAGGGATTGACGGAGTTGAGCAGATAGATCGGCGCTTCGCGGACGATTTCCGTGAGCAGGCGCAGGCAGCCGTCGAAGTCCGTTGCCAACTGGCAGGTTACGGCGCCGTAATCCATGGCCTGCGAGAGCTTGCCCCAGGAGGTTTTCCCTTCGGGAATGAGAACGAGGCTGCGAAGACCGGCACGGGCGGCATAAGCGGCCATCGCCGCCGATGTGTTTCCGGTGGAGGCGCACGCCACCCACTCGAAGCCGCGTTCGCGCGCCACGCTGATGGCTGCGGTCATTCCGGTGTCTTTGAAGGAGCCGGTGGGATTCATGCCCTGGTGCTTGGCGTAGAGCTGGTCAATGCCGAGCGTTTTGGCGGCGCGCAGCAGCGGATAGAGCGGCGTGTTGCCTTCGCGGAGCGTAACGGCATTGCCGAAATTGTTAAGGAACGGAAGCAGTTCGCGGAAGCGCCACACGCCGGAGTGATCGAGAGTCTCGGCGGACATGCGCCGCTCGCGCCAGAGCCACTTCAGCGCGCCGGGATTAGGGCGGTCGGGGCCGCCGCGTTTGGCCCAGCCGGGATACTCGACCTCGAACAAATCCCCGCAGGCGGCGCAGCGAAAATCGGGCCGTGCCTCCGGGCCGGAAATCCGCGCTCCGCAGCCGAAACAACGCAACTGGTGGAGGTTGTCGTTCATCCTGCTGATAGCCTAACAGTGCAAACGCGGGTTTGGTGTAAGTGGTGTGGGAGAGCTGCCGTACGCGTGTGGGAGTGAGGGACATGAGGCGGATTTCAACGGCACGGGTGCTGCTTCTGGCTTCGATTCTGGCGTGGATTCCGGGCGCGGCACAGACGGGCGCGCAGGAACCGGTGCGCGTGGCCGCAGCGGCTGATCTGGGGCCGGTGCTGCCGGGGATTCTGGTGCAGTTTCAGCTTGCTACGGGGATTCATGTCGATGCTGTCTACCAGTCCTCCGCCGCGCTGACCGGGCTGATTGAAAACGGCGCGCCATTCGATCTCTTTCTCTCTGCCGATCTCGATTATCCGAAGAAACTGATCAAGGACGGACAGGCTGAAGAGACCGAGCCACAGATTTATGCCAGGGGCACTCTGGTGCTTTGGACGCGGAAGGATTCGGGCCTCGCGCCGTCGCTCGATCTGCTGCGGAATCCGACACTGAAGCGGCTTGCGATTGCCAATCCCGACCGTGCGCCGTATGGGCGCGCCGCTGTGGCTGCGCTGCGAAGCATGAAGCTCTACGATGCGCTGGCGCCGCGGCTGGTGAGGGCGGAGAACATTGCGCAGGCAGCGCAGTTTGCCGATACCGGCAACGCCGACGCGGGGCTGATCTCGCTCACCTCGGCGCGCACGCCGCGGATGTCCGGCTCCGGGCACTACGTCGAGATTCCGCACGGGCTTTATCCGCCTATCGAACAGGGTGCCGTGGTGTTGAAACGCTCCAGGCAGAGCGACCGCGCGCACCGGTTGCTCGGCTATCTGCTTTCGCGGCAGGGTCAGGCGCAACTAGAGCTTGGCGGGCTTACGCCTGTGCAATAGCTTCTCTTCCAGCTTCTTCGCGGGTCCGGTCCAACGCGTATTCTGTTCCACAGAACTGCACCACGAAACGAGAACCGCTACGCGAAAACTATGGACTGGCAGGCACTGATTCTCACGCTGAAGCTCGCAGCCGCGACGACGACGATTCTGCTTGCCGTTGCCGTGCCGCTGGGCGCTCTGCTGGCGTTGGGGCGCGGGCGGTGGCTTGCGGTTCTCGAAGCGGTGACGGCGCTGCCGCTGGTGTTACCGCCTACCGTGCTCGGCTTCTTTCTGCTTGTGCTGCTGGGGCCAAAGACCGCCTTCGGACGCGCGATTGTCTCTGTGCTCGGCCATCCGCTGGCCTTTTCCTTCGCAGGGCTCGTCGTTGGATCGGTGATTTACAGCCTTCCCTTCGCGGTGCAGCCGATCTCAGCAGGGTTTGCCGCGGTGAATCCCGCGCTGGTAGACGCTGCGCGCCTGCTCGGCGCGGGGCCGGCGCGCATTGTGGGCACGGTGCTGGTGCCGTTGGCGCGCCGCTCGCTCGTCATTGCAGCGGTGCTGAGCTTTCTGCATACCGTGGGTGAGTTCGGCGTGGTGCTGATGCTAGGCGGAGACATTCCCGGCGCCACGCGCACGCTTTCGATTGTGCTCTACGACCAGGTGGAGAGCTTCGATTACGCCACCGCGGCACGGACGGCGGCTGTGCTGCTTGCGATGAGCGTTGCGGCGCTTGCGGCCATCTATGCGAGTGGTGCTGCGCGGAGTGCACGCGCCGGGAGTACGCTGAATGATTGAGTGCTCGCTCAATCTCCGCCACGGCGGTTTTTATCTGCACATCGAGGCGCGTTTTGCCGCGGAGTGGACGGTGCTCTTCGGCCCATCCGGCGCGGGTAAAAGCACGCTGCTGCGGCTGCTTGCAGGGCTTGATCGGACTGGAGCCGGCCAGGCGGATACGGCGCGGATTTTGCTCGATGGCAGGGATATTTCTGGTCTCAAGCCGGGCAGGCGAGGTATCGGAATGGTGGCGCAGCAGCCTGCGCTATTCCCTCACTTGAGCGTAAGCGCGAATGTGGCCTTCGGGCTGCATGGTCTCAATCAGCCGACGCGGTCGAAGCGCGTCGAAGAGATGCTGGCGCTGGTCGGGGCAGAGAGCTTATTGAACCGACGTGTACAACACCTCTCCGGCGGCGAGGCGCAGCGCATTGCGCTGGCGCGGGCGCTGGCTCCCATGCCGCGCCTTCTGCTTCTCGACGAACCATTCTCCGCATTGGACGGCACGGCAAGCGACGTTTTGCTCGAACGGCTGCAGCCCTGGCTGCGCGAACGCAATGTGCAGGTGATTCAGGCCACGCACGACGCGACAGATGCGTTTCTGACTGGCGCCGAGGTTGTGCTGCTGCACGAAGGAAAGCGTGCCGCACAGGGGCCGGCCGTAGAGGTTCTGCTGGCGGAACGCGAGCGGCTGGAGCGGAGCCTGCGGACGGCCGAGAGGCCGGCTTGGAATCAATCCAGTTCAGAAGCCCACTAGCACCGGTTCCATCTCAAGCGAAACTCCAAATTTGCCTGCTACCGCTGCGCGAATCTCTTCGGCAAGCGCGAGAATTTCAGCCGCCGTCGCCCCTCCGCGATTTACAAGAGCCAATGTGTGCCGCGAAGAGATGCCCGCCGCGCCGCGTGTGTGGCCTTTCGAGAAGCCAGCCTGCTCGATGAGCCATGCGGCGGGGATTTTGATGTGGGCCGCGTCGCCGGCTGGAAATTGCGGCGGCTCTTTGCCGGCGGCGGCGATTTTCGAGATAGATTCCGGGGCAACGACGGGATTCTTGAAGAAGCTGCCCGCGCTGCGGCAGTCAGGATCGTCGGCAACCAGCAGCATTCCCTTCGACTGCCGGATGCGGCGGACGGTTGCAGCAACTTCGGCGAGCGTCGGCGTCGCTCCTTCTGAAAATGCGCGTTGCAGGTCGGCGTACTTCAGCGTTGGCGCGCCATCGCGCCGAAGCCGGAAATCGACGCGCGTAACGAGGAAGCGGCCTTTGTCGGCTGAGTTGAACCGGCTGCGGCGATACGCGAAGCCGCATTCGGAGGCGGGAAACTCCACGAAGCTCCGCTCGCGCAGATCGAAGGCACGCACATGATCGATGACGGATGCAACCTCTTGCCCGTATGCACCTACATTCTGCACGGGAGTACCGCCTACGCTGCCGGGAATGCCGGCCAGGCACTCGATGCCTGCGCAATTCGCTTCAACTGCGCGCTGTACGAAGCTGTCCCACTCTTCGCCCGCCGCTGCGCGGAAAAGAACTTCGTCCGAACCCGCGCTTTTCGCAGATGTAACCCCTTTGAGAACTACGCGCAGGACAAGGCCAGGAAAACCATTGTCCGAGACAACAAGATTGCTGCCGCCGCCCAGCACGAAGAGCGGCAAACCGCGCTCCTCAGCCCACGCATAGGCCCCGGCAATCTCTTCCTCCGACCGCGCTTCGACAAAGTACCGCGCCGGACCGCCGACTCCCATCGTTGTGAGCGGCGCCAGCGGCTTATTTTCTTCCAGGTTCATCTAGTTCCAAGGTAAATGGACGGGACGAGTCTGCCGTAGTACTATCCCACGCTAGCCATAAAAACAAAGACGTGGCCAGGGTGGGGCACCCGGGGAGTTGGTAAATCCGGAGGTGTTGCTAAAATAATAAACAGGCAGACATCCCCTGCCCGGAGGCGGCAATGTACCCAGAGATTATGGTAATTCCGATGCGCGAGGAGCTTATGCGCGCCGGCATTGAAGAGACGAAGACGGCCGACGAGGTGGACTCGGCGCTGGCACGGCCCGGAACCACGATGTTGGTGGTGAACTCGATATGCGGTTGCGCGGCGGGCAAGATGCGCCCCGGCGTTCGGCTGGCCCTGGCGAACGCAACAAGCCAACCCGACCACAAGATCACAGTCTTTGCCGGTCAGGATCGCGAAGCCACCGACCGCGCCCGCGGCTACTTCGATGGCAACCCGCCCACGTCGCCCGCAATTGCGATTCTTCGCGACGGCAAACTCGTCTATCTCATGCAGCGCTTCGTCATCGAGCAGGCCACCGCGCAGCAGATTGCCGGCGAACTGGTCCGCGCCTTTGACGAGCATTGCGCCAAGGCGACGGCCTAACGATTAAGCCTCATCCGTTGGATGATTGATTGCGGCTTCGTCGATTGGCAGAACCATTACCTTGGACTTGCCTTTGACAGAGATGATGAATGGGTTGCCGTTCGCAGCCTCTTCGATCAGATTTTCAAAGTTCTTCCGCACGTCTTCGATGTCGAGAATACGCATATTTCAGTCACCGCATTGTGTATATCGACATTTCTGAGAATTGCGCGAATAAAGCAACGGCCTCCCGCGGGAGGCCGTTCGCATTTCAGCCGCAAGCAGCGCTTCAGTCGCCTTCCTGAGCCTGAGTCGTGGGCAGCGCCTGCACCTTGCTGTGCTTGATCGAATAGCCGAAGTAGATCACCAGGCCCAGAGCAAGCCAGACGAGCATCACAATCCAGGTAACCGCCGAAAGCCGCGACATGAGATAGAGCGCCGAGACGATGCCAAGGAATGGCACCAGCGGCACCAGCGGCGTCTTGAAAGGCCGCTCCATGTTGGGATGGCGCACGCGCAGGATCCACACGCCGGCCGAGACGATAGTGAAGGCCAGCAGTGTTCCGATGTTCACCAGTTGTGAGAGCTTGTCGATGGGCAGGAAGGCCGGCATGAGGGCCGCAAAGGCGCCGAAGACGATGGTCGTAATCCACGGCGTGCGGAATTTGGGATGAATGGCGGAAGCCCACTTGGGTAGCAGCCCGTCGCGCGACATGGAGTAGAAAACGCGCGTCTGTCCCATTAGCATAACCAGCATCACCGTGGCCAGGCCAAAGACCGCGCCGACTTTCACCAGCATTGATCCCCAGCCTACTCCGGTTGCATCGATGGCCAGCGCCACAGGAGCCGAGACATTCAGCGTCTTGTAGTTCACCAGGCCCGTCAGGACCAGCGAAACGAGGATATAGAGAATCGTGCAAACCACCAGCGAGCCCATAATGCCGATGGGCATATCGCGCTGCGGATTCTTGGCCTCCTGCGCGGCGGTCGATACGGCGTCGAAGCCGATGTACGCGAAGAAGATCGATGCGGCTGCCACAGGAATGCCGCCCCAGCCAAAGTTACCGTGCCCATCCGGCGGAGGCACAAAAGGATGCCAGTTGGTACTGGCCACATGCGGGTTGTGCAGCAGAAACAGGCCGCCCACCACGATGAAGATGCCCACGATACCCAGCTTCACGATGACGATGGCCGAGTTGAAGTTCGCCGACTCCTTGATGCCGATAACCAGGACTGTCGTCACCACTAATACGATGAGCACCGCGAGCAGGTTGAAGAGCCCCGTCACATGCGGCAGGCCCGCATCGCTGATGCCCGGCGGAAGAGACATCTTGTCAATCCATGTGCCGTTGTACTGCACAAGAACATTGCCCGTGGTCGTGGTCAGCGACGGCGGAAAGTGGATGCCGAGCTGTTGCAGCAGGCTGTTGAAGTAGCCCGCCCAGCCCGAGGCCACCGTTGAGGCGCCGAAGGCGTACTCCAGCGTCAGGTCCCAGCCGATGATCCACGCCACCAGTTCGCCCAGCGTGGCGTAGCCGTAGGTATAGGCCGAGCCGGCGATTGGGATGATGGAAGCGAACTCCGCATAGCACAGGCCGGCAAACGCGCAAGTCAAACCCGCCAGCACAAAACTCAACGCCACGGCCGGCCCGGCGTGCAGTGCCGCGGCCTGCCCGGTGAGCGTAAAGATGCCGGCGCCGATGACGGCGCCAATGCCGAGCGTGATGAGGTTCAGCGCTCCCAGCGAGCGCTTGAGAGTGTGTTCTCCCTGTTCGCCGGCCTCCTGCGTCAGCAGCGACATGGGTTTGATGCGAAGCAGTCTGGACATGGATGAGGACCTTCCTCTTCAAGTAGTGAATCGAAACTGAATACAGTCAGGCCCTCTTGTTGCGAAGAGTCCAGACGAAATAAACGGGAATGCCGAGCAGGACGAGCACCAGACCGGGCCATGTGTACTGCGGCTTGTACCGCAATAATACGATACAGACCCATGCAGCCATCGTGATATAGAGCGCAGGAAGAACGGGATAACCGAGAGCCTTGTAGGGACGCTCCGCGTCGGGCCGCTTGACGCGCAGCACAAAGAGGCCGGCAATCGTAAGAATGTAAAAGCACAACTCGGCGAAAATGATGTAGTCGAGCAACTGGCCGTAAGAGCCTGAGACACAGAGCACGGCGGTCCACAGCGCCTGCACGAGTATGGCGGCGACCGGCGTGCTCCACTTGGGATGCAGCTTGCCGACGGATTTGAAGAAGAGGCCGTCTTTGCTCATTGCATAGTAGACGCGGGCGCCGGCCATCGTGAGCCCATTCGCGCAGCCGAAGGTCGAGATTAGCACTGCCGCGGCCATGATCTGCGCGCCACCGGAATGAAAGATCTGCTCCAGCGCCGCTGTTCCCACACGGTCTTCTGTGGCATGTTGGATGCCGCGTGAGAGAACCGTTGCGCCGGTAGCGTCGCCGTGCATGGGTAGCACCACGAGATAAGCCAGCGACGCGAGGATGTAGACGGTGATGACAAAGCCCGTGCCGAGTACGAGCGAGAGTGGGATGTTGCGCTTCGGGTTCTTTACCTCGCCCGCGGTAAAGGTGATGTTGTTCCACGCATCGGCGGAAAAAAGCGAGCCCACTTGCACTACTGCAAGAATGACGAAGAGATTAACGAGCACAGTCGGCCCGCCGACGCCTACCTGCACCGGGTGCAGATCATGCCAGCCGGCATTCGCCCAGAACTGGCTCCAGTGCGCGCCGAAATTGGCGTTCCATGCCGTCGCGTTGATGCCGACGGTGAAGGCCAGCAGAATCAGACCGGCAAGCGAGAGCGCCTTGGCGGAGGTAAAGACGTTCTGCACCAGCGCCCCGATCCGCACGCCGAAGAGGTTGATGAAGGCCAGCACGAAGACAACGACAATGCCCGCAAGGTTCGCCGTGCTGAGGCCGATTTCCATGTTGCCAAGCACCATCGGCCCCACAGGAACTGCCGGCACATGCGCGATGTGCCAGAGCCAGTTGGTGGTGGAGACCGATGGGAAAAAGACGCCGAGAAATTTGCCGAAGGCCACGCAGACCGCTGCGATGGTGCCGGTCTGGATGACGGAGAACATTGTCCAGCCGTAGAGAAAGCCCCAGAACGGCCCAAAGGCCTCGCGGATATAAACGTACTGGCCGCCGGCGCGCGGCATCATGGCTGCCAACTCGCCATAGCTCAGCGCGGCGATCATCGTCATTGCGGCGGTCAGCACCCATGCGCCCAGATAAAGCGCGGGCGAGTTTGTCACGCGGGCAATATCGGAATCGACGAGGAAGATTCCCGAGCCGATCATGGAGCCAACGACGATGGCCGTGGAGCTATAGAGGCCGAGGCTCTGGATGAGCTTGCCGGAGGAGGACGCGGATTCCGCAGCGGGTGTGCTGGCGGTTTTCGTTTGGCTCGGGCTCGGAGTCGTCACTGGGAAGTTTGTACCTGAATGTATACGGGTCTGTCTCTCAAATTTTATCTGGCCCGGCATCATGGCGGCATAAGCGCCGCATGAGTATTGAGAGCGCGACAGCTTAGCCGAGACGCTCGCGCCAGCGGCGGAACTCGGCTGCCGGATCGGCGGCGCGAAAGATGGCGGCGGCAACGGCTACAGTGCTGGCTCCTGCGGCAAGAACCAGCGGCGCGGTTTCAAGCGTGATTCCTGCAGCGGCGGTGAGAATAGTGGCCGGTCCGGCCTGAAAGCGAAGCTCGCGGACGCCATCAATGCCAATGGGAGGCTTACTGGTCTGCTTGGTAGTAGTAGCAAAAACGGGACCAATGGCAAAGTAGTCGGCAGGTTCCCGGAGAATGCCGGTGAGCAGCATGAAGTAATCGTCAGCGGGACCGCCGAAGGTTCCGATGATGCGCTCCGGGCCGAGAAGCGCGCGGGCTTCGGCAATGGAGATGTCGCCGGCATCGACGTGCACGCCGTCAAAACCGGTTTCGGCGACGAGGTCGGCGCGGTCATCGAGGATGAGCTTGGCGGAGGGTAGCGCGCGGCGGAGAATTTCGCTGTCAGCGAGAATCTCTGCGTCGGCCGCGGCCTTGTTGCGATATTCGAGCAACGTTACGCCAGCATCGGCGAGAGCGTGGCCGAGCGTGTCGAGAAATTGCGCGCGGTTGGCCTGCGGGACGAAGGAGGAATCGAGAATCGGATAGACGCGAGGGAACGAGAAGGCCATACATTCAGCTTAGTGCTCCTGCATAGCTCCCGTCCCTCGCATTGGAACTTACATTGCATCCGCCGAAGGACCATAGCAGCCGGGAATCTTTGCACCGAGAATACGCAGGTAGACCGTCAACTGTCCGCGATGATGCGCTCCATGATTCACCACCGCGCTACGCCACACCTCATACTTTGGCTGATCGATAAAAACCTGGCCGTTTGCGCCAAAGACCCAGCGCTTCTCCCAGTTCGCGGGATCAAAGCCGGCGAGTGCCGCTTTGGCTTCCGCAGCCTCCTTTTCAAAGCGTTCCAGCAGTGCGGCTTTATTTGCCGGCGTTTCGCGCTTCATGGCGGGGGTCCAGTCAATCCGGTCATGATTGAGCGTCATGAGAGGCCATTCGCCGCTCATCTCCGCCACATGCGAGGCAAGCCGGCCCAGCTTCATCGATTTTTCGTGCGGCGCCCAGGAAAAATCCACGTCTTCCGGAATGGCATTCAGAATCTTCCGGCTGCGTTCCACTTCCGTATCAAACTCCGCGATCAGCTTTTTTTGCAGGTCCATCTTCGCTCTCCTTTGCGATGCGGAACAAGCATATCGCGAACCGCCCGGAAGGGCGAAGAAAAAGCGATAAATTTCAGGGGATTTTTGCGGAGTATTTGGAGAGTCTGGGCTGGTGCGCAGAAAAATCCATGTGATGCTACCATGTATCACATGAAAACCGTGACTGTGCGTGACCTCCGATATGACTTCCCGAACGTGGAGCGCATTCTGCGCGGGGGAGAACCGGTGGAAATAACGAAGCGGGGCGAAGTGATTGCTATGCTGTCGCCGAAGACGAAGTCTGAGGCCGGTTACGAGCCAGGAACCGCGCCGCTGCCGGATTTTATGGGACGTTTGCGTGAGATTTTTGGCGATCGAGTTTTGCCAACGACGGGCGCCGAGTTGATTCGAGAAAGTAGGGATCGTTTTTGAATCCTCCCGGGCAGACTTATCTTGATTCCAGCTTCGTGGTTTCGTTGTACAGCATCGACGCCAACTCGGTTTCTGCAGCGGAAATTCTGCTCAACGACCAAAGTATCCGCATCATTTCTCCGCTTGTCGAATTTGAAAGCATGAACGCATTTGATCTGCGTCTCTTCCGCAAAGAGATGACAGACAAAGAAGCCAGCCTGTGCCAGCGTAATCTTGAAAAAGATTTGCAGTCTGGCGTAATCAAGCCTATGGCAATGCCGGAGAATGTTTTCATACGTGCACGTTTGTTGAGCACGAAATTTACGCCGCAGTTAGGCACCAGAACCTTGGACATTCTGCATATTGCCGCAGCTCTGGAGTATGGCGCTACATCGTTCTTCAGCTTCGATACACGGCAGAGAGCAATGGCGCATGCTGTTGGCTTGAAGCTGTCTGCGATGCCAAAACAGCCGTAGCTACTGCCGTGCGGCCAGAAACCGCTCCATGAACTTGGTGTCGAACTCGCCTTTGCGGAAATCTTCGTCCTCGAAGATGGCCTGATGCAGAGGGATGGAGGTTTCGATTCCCTGCACCACGAACTGGCTGAGGGCACGCTGCATCTTGTTCATGGCTTCTTCGCGGGTGGCTCCGTGGACGATGAGCTTGGCAATCAGCGAGTCGTAGTACGGCGGCACGACTCCCTCGGCGTACTGCGCGGTATCGACGCGGACGCCGTTGCCGCCCGGAACGTTGAAGGCTGTGATGCGGCCCGCGCTGGGCGTGAACTTCACGGGATTTTCGGCGTTGATGCGGCACTCGATGGAGTGACCGCGGATTTCGAGCTTGGCGGGCAGGATATTTGAGAGTTTTTCGCCGGCTGCGATGCGAAGCTGCGCCTTGACGAGATCGACGCCGGTGATGAACTCCGTGACCGGGTGTTCGACCTGGATGCGTGTGTTCATCTCGATGAAGTACATCTGGCCGTCTTCGTCCATGAGGAACTCGACGGTGCCGGCGTTCTGGTAGCCGATCTCGGTGAGGCAGCGGCGGAGGGTCTTGTCGATCTCGTCGCGCATCTTGGGCGTGACTTTGAGTGACGGCGCCTCTTCGATGAGCTTCTGATGGCGGCGCTGGATGGAGCACTCGCGCTCAAAGAGCGTGGCGACGTTGCCGTGCTCGTCGGCCAGCACCTGGAACTCGATGTGGCGCGGGCGCTCGATGAACTTTTCCATGTAGAGTTCGCCGTTGCCGAAGGCGTTGGCAGCTTCCGTGCTGGCGGCGTGATAGAGGTTTGGCAGGTCTTCGGCATTGCGGACGATTCTCATGCCGCGCCCGCCACCGCCGGCCTTGGCCTTGAGAATTACCGGGAAGCCGACCTTCTTCGTCCACTCCTGCGCTTCTTCTTCTGAGGCGATGATGCCATCGGAGCCGGGCAGGATCGGCACCTTGGCCTTCTTCATGGCCTGGCGCGCTTTTTCCTTTTCACCCATGAGGCGCGTGACCTCGGGCGGCGGGCCGATGAACTTGATATTCGAGGCGCGGCAGACTTCGGCGAAGTTGGCGTTCTCGCTCAGCAGGCCGTAGCCGGGGTGGATGGCGTCCACGTCAGTGATTTCCGCGGCGGAGATGACGGAGGGCACACTGAGATAGCTGTCCGCGGGACGCGGCGGGCCGATGCAGATGGCTTCATCGGCAAAGCGGACGTGGAGCGAGTTACGGTCGGCCTCGCTGTAAACAGCGACCGTGCGGATGCCGAGTTCCCGGCAGGCGTTAATGACACGCAGCGCGATTTCGCCGCGATTGGCAACCAGTACCTTACGAAACATTCCTATCCTTTGAGGCAAAAGGGCGCCTACGCCGTGCGAACCGAAAAGAGCGGCTGGCCGAACTCGACCGGCTGGCCGTTGGTGACGAGAACCTTCACAATCTCGCCGGCGGCGTCGGATTCGATCTCGTTCATCAGCTTCATGGCTTCCACAATGCAGATCACCTGGCCCTTTTCCACGCGGTCGCCGGCCGAGACAAACATTGGCGCGCCGGGCGAGGGAGAACCGTAGAAGGTTCCGACCATCGGCGACTTGATGATGTACAGGTCTTCTTCCGGAGCGGCTGCGGGAACAGCGCCAGCAACGGGTACGGAGGCAGCCGGCGCGCCGGCGAGAGGCGCAGCAACCGGCACGGATGCCTGGGAAAACGAGATCGCGGGCGCGACCGGCTGGGCAAACTTCAGCCGAATTTTCACATCGTCGCGCTCAAGGTCGAACTCGGCGACGCCGTGCTCCTTGAGGAACTCGATCAGTTGTTGCAGATCCTGAATATCTTCCTGTTTCATTCGTTCCTTTTTGTTTTGAGCGGTCCCGAGGGACGCAAAAATCAACTCATAACTCAATCAGCGCCTTCGGCGCGGGGGTAAGAATCTCGCCTCCCGTGCGCGTCACGGCCACCATATCTTCAATGCGGATGCCGAACTCGCCCGGCAGGTATATGCCCGGCTCAATCGTCACCACCATGCCGGCCTCAAGCCGGTCCTTCTGCCCCGCGCCAATCCGCGGCGGCTCGTGAATCTCAAGGCCCACGCCGTGGCCGGTGGAGTGCGAAAACGCGTCTGCCAGTCCGGCATGACGCAGCACGCTGCGCGCAGCCTCATCTACTTCTCCGCAGCGAACTCCGGCCGCAACGGCTGCAACGGCTGCCTGCTGGGCTTCGAGCACCGCCTCGTAGGCGACCCGCTCCCTGGGCCTTGGCGTGCCGAAGTGCACCGTGCGGGTCATATCGCTGCAATAACCCTTGTGGATTATACCGAAGTCGAGGGTCAGAAAGCCTCTGCGCGGCAGGCGCGCGTCGGTGGCGCGGCCATGCGGCAGCGCCGAGCGGACGCCCGAGGCCACGATGGTCTCGAAGGACATTCCCTCCGCGCCGGCGAGCCGGGCGGCGTGTTCGAGTTCGCCCGCAACCTCATACTCGCGAAGGCCGGGGCGCAGAAAACCGAGCATGTGGTCGAAGAGATTGCAGCCGATCTGTGCGGCCTCGCGTAGAATCGCCAGTTCCATGTCGCTTTTTACCACGCGCAGCGGCTCGACCAACGGAGCGGGCAGCGGCGCAAAAAACGTCCGCCGCAGCCTCGCTGGAAGCGCATTCCTCCAGCGGTCGAGATCGGCGACGGTCGCGTGCGAGGGGTCAAAGCCCGCGGCCTCCACGCCGTGCTGCGCGGCAAGCCATTCCACGGCGGAGACGGCTGCGCCACGGCTGACGATTTCGGCTTCGGCAGCCTTTACCTCTTCGGCAGCTTGCGCGCGATAGCGGCCATCGGTGAAGAGACGGGCGCAATGGCGCGTGATGGCCAGAGCGGCATTCGACCCGGTGAAGCCGCACAGGTAGCGAACATCCGCGAGATGCGTGACGAGAAGCCCGGTAAGTCCGGAGCGCGTGAGCTTGCGGCGCACAGCGCCGATGCGGCGAGAGTGTTCCACCCGCTCAGTTGTATCACGCGGGACCGGACCCGGCTGACACGATACGGGTTCGTTTACGGCTGCGACCCGCGCCCCATGAATTTATCCGCCCACGGAATAAACCACTTCATGTTTGGTGCGTCGGTGTGGCCGCCGTCGTGCTGCCGCCAGGCCAGTTCGCCGTCGAGCCATCCAGTGTTGACCGGAGGCATCTTTGCCGTGCGGTAGTCGTCGGCGACGGGCAGACCCTTTGCGCCGAGCAGCCGAAAGACGCGGCTTGCGTCCACCGCTGCCATGAAGCTGCCTTCGTGATCCAGCCAGTGTGCGTCGCCTTTTTCCGGAATGCCGTAGCTGATGAAGGTGAGCCGCGGCGCGCAGAGAGCGATCAGCTCATTGGAATCGACAGGAATCTCAGCCGGATTGCTGCTGCCGAATGTCGCTTCCGCAGCACCGTACTTCATAAAGTTCCCTGCCATCCAGTAATATTCGCCGCCGGTCAGGCTTTCGACGGCCTCGCCGTAGTTGCGCCGCAGCAGCGTGGCACCGCCCTTGCCGGACGAGCCGACCAGAACCATGGCAAAGCGCTGGTCGTAGGCCATCGTGATGAGCGCGGCCTTGCCGTAGCGCGAAACGCCGTCGATGCCGACATGCTTCGCGTCCACGACCGCATCGGTTTCGAGATAATCGAGCGCCCGGCTTGCGCCCCAGGCCCAGGCACGTAGCGCGCCCCAGTCTTCCGGCTTACGCGGCTGGCCGTGATTCGCGAGGCCGATGATGCCGCGCGTCAGCCCTGCGCCGTTGTCGGCCTGCACCGTGGTGGGATCGAGCAGCACAAAGCCCCAGCCCGCCGCGGCAAGCTGCCATGTGTTCGGAGGGTCGCCGTCGGCGTTCAACTGCGGAGGGGTGAAGAAGGGCGAGTTTCGGAACGGCTCCCACGCCGGATGTTCGTCGAAGACTTTTTTCAGCGTCGGGTCCTGCTGAATGAGCAGCGACTTCATCGCGCCGTTCAGCCGGTCCATATCTTCGCCGCGCGGCTCATTCGGGTTCGGGAAACCAGCCTGACCGAACATGATGAGTGTTGGCACGGGGCCTTTGGCCGAAGCCGGCGTTACGACCGTCATGTGAATCTTTACGCTGATAGCCGGATAGGAAGAGTTGTCCGCCTCGCCGATCACGTCTTTCACGACGACCGGCGTGAAGCCGAGGAATTCGTGGTCGGTCGCCGTCACGGTCCACTTTATGGCGGGCACATTCTGCGGCACGCGTCCGTAAACGTACTTTGAGTACATTTCGAGAATCTCGGGCCGGCGCTCGTCCCACCACTGCTTTACCGTTGTCACCTTCTCGCCGTTGTTCGTTGTCAGCGGGTCGGGAATCTTCGGGTAAGGATTGGCCTTCGACTCATCGTAGTTGGCGTGGTTCGGTGCTTTTTCGTCGCCGCTTGGCCCTGGGCGCAGCGCCTTGATGCCGAGCTGGTCCATCATGTTTTGCTGGTCTTGTTGTGTGGTGAATGTTACCGGCGGCGGCACGTTCTGGGCCAATGCTGTTGCGGCGAAAACAGCGGCCTGCGCAACAAATAGGAGCTTTGGAAACAAGGGACGCATGGCAGCCTCGGCGAGTGGTATTCTTTTGAGCGTTTCAGTAAACCGATTCATTCAGGCGATTCATGGTACACGGTCGGCTATGAAAATTGCACATCGGTCAGTCATGTGTATTTTTGCCGCGCTTGTTCTATTGCTGGGCGCGGCTCTCAGCGTTGCGAGAGGAGCCGCGCAAAGCGGCAACACATCCGGCAACTGGATCGTTTCGTGGGGCGCATCGCAGCAGATTCCCGAGCCGCAGAACGCGTTGCCCGCCGAAGACCTGCGCGACGCAACCCTCCGTCAGATCGTCCATCTCTCCGCGGGCGGCGCAACGTTGCGCGTGCATCTTTCCAATGCCTTCGGAACTGATGCGCTGCACTTTACCTCCGTTCACATTGCAAAGCCCATCTCGCCGGCCTCCGCGGCCATTGACCCGGCAACGGACAAGCCGCTCACCTTTGCCGGCAAGGCGGACGTGCTTGTTCCGCCCGGCGCGGAGTTTGTCTCCGACCCGATCGATTATTCTGTCGCGCCGCTGAGCGATCTTGCCGTCAGTTTCCATCTTGATGCGGCTCCTGCCCGGCAGACCGGACATCCCGGCTCGCGGTCTACGACTTACTACGTGCACGGCGATTCGGTGGCAACCGCGAATCTCCCCGACGCAAAACGTATAGAGCACTGGTATCTGTTCGCTAACGTTGACGCTCTTTCGCCTGCGCAGGACGCGGCTACCGTTGTCGCCCTCGGCGATTCGATTACTGACGGCCACGGCGCGACTACCAACGGCAATGACCGCTGGCCTGACGTGCTGGCACGCCGTTTGCAGGCCGACGCGGCTACGCACTCCGTCGGCGTTTCCAATCAAGGTATTGGCGGCAATCATCTGCTTACCGACGGACTCGGCCCCAACGCGCTGGCCCGCTTTGACCGCGATGTGCTGGCGCAGGCCGGCGTGAAATGGCTGATTGTCTTCGAAGGCGTCAACGACCTCGGCGGGCTGACGATTAAGAACGAGGCTCCGGAGGCCGAACACGCGGCCCTTGTGGCTCGCATTCTCTCTGCCTATCAGCAGATCATCGCCCGCGCCCACGCGCATGGCATCCGCGTCTACGGCGCGACAATCACGCCCTACGAGGGCAACGACTACTATCACCCTGACACGCGGAACGAGGCCGACCGGCAGGCTGTGAACGCATGGATTCGTGCTGCCGGACATTTTGACGCCGTTATCGACTTCGATGCCGCCATCCATGACCCGCAGCACCCTGAGCGCATCCTGCCCGCCTACGACTGCGGCGATCATCTGCATCCCGGACCGGCTGGTTACAAGGCGATGGGCGAGTCGGTTCCGTTGAGCCTGTTTACGAAGTAGCTTGCCGCAAGACCGGCAGGATTTTGTCCGTTTTCGAACATGCAAGTCCAGCTTCGGACAGTTACAGAGCGTAGCAGTTTTGTAACTCTCTGATTTCGCTGGACAAAAGACTCGCTCCTGATGGAACCAGACGTGCTTTCTTTCCGTACATCCAGATGTATCCGGAGGCACGAGCGATGAGGGTTCTTTTGCAGGATGTGAGCTTTGCGGTGCGCCAGCTTCGCAAGGCGCCGGGGTTTACCGTCACCGTTCTACTGACGCTGGCGCTTGGCATCGGCGCGAACTCGGCGATTTTCACGCTCGTCAATGCCATGATGCTCCGTAACCTGCCCGTCGCCGATCCCAAAACCCTCGTCCGCATCGGCGATCAGAACGACTGCTGCGTGAATGGCGGCTGGAACGACAACGGCGACTACTCGCTCTTCTCCACCGATTCCTACTACATGTTTAAGAAGAGCCTGCCGGAGTTCGAGGAGTTGGCGGCCATGGAGTCCGGCTACGCATGGCGGCCGCTGACCGTTCGTCGCGCAGGGCCGCAGACGGTGGCGAAATCGGTCATGGGAACCTTTGTCTCCGGCAACTACTTCCGCGTCTTCGGCCTCGCGCCCATGGCAGGCCGCTTCTTCGTTGACGCCGACGACCAGAAGGGCGCGGCCTTCACCGCTGTGATGAGCTATGACGCGTGGCAGCAGGATTATGCCGGCGACCCGACCGTGGTGGGCAGCACATTCTATGTAAACACCAAGCCGGTTACAATCATCGGCGTTGCGCCGAAGGGATTTTACGGCGACCGGCTCGACACCAACCCACCGAAATACTTTTTG
>JAATFM010000203.1 GCA_015655195.1 Terriglobales bacterium | reverse complement strand
GTCACGGCCTCAGGCGCCACGCGCGGTGAATCCGTTCTCATGTAGGTAATGAGACCGGTAGTGCCTTCGGCGCCAAGATCGATGCCTTCATACAAACGCTGCGCCACGCCCATGGTGCGGCGCACGTTGAAGCCGAGCTTGCCGGCGGCATCGCGCTGAAGCTGGCTGGTGATGAAGGGCGCGACAGGCCGGCGCTGCTGTGTCCGCGACTCGACGGAGACAAGCGACCAGCCTGCGTCTTCGAGATCGGCCACGGCTGCGTCCATCTCCGGCTTTGAGCCGAGCGAGTTTACGATAAACGCGTCCTTGCCGTCTTTGTCCTTGCCGTTCGCAACGCGGACCGGCTCGCCATCAATGCCGATGAAGCGAGCCTTGAGCTTTTTATTGGCGTCGCCCTCCACATGGAGCAGCGCATCGAGGGTCCAGTATTCGACAGGCTGAAATGCGCCTATCTCCCGCTCGCGCTCCACGATGAGGCGCACTGCAACGGTCTGCACGCGGCCTGCGGAGAGCCCGCGGCGCACCTTGTCCCACAGGAGCGGCGAGATCTGGTAGCCGACAAGGCGGTCCAGCACACGGCGCGTCTGCTGCGCGTTTACGAGGTTGTAGTCGAGATCGCGGGCATGGTTAAAAGCCTCGTTCACAGCCTTCTTCGTGATCTCGTTGAAGGTAACGCGGCGAATCTTTTTCTTGTCCTCCGCAGTCTTTCCCAACTGCAACGCAAGGTGATACGCAATCGCCTCGCCTTCGCGGTCAGGGTCAGGCGCGAGGAAGATATGGTCGGCCTTGGCTGCCGCTTTCTTGAGCTGCGCGACAACCTTCTCCTTGCCCGGAGAGACATCGAGCGTCGGCTCGAAGGTGCGCTTCTCCAACTCCACACCCAACTCATTTTTAGGCAGGTCCATAATGTGGCCCACCGAGGCCAGAACCTCGTAGCCTTTGCCCAGATACTTCTCAATCGTCTTGGCCTTGGCCGGCGATTCGACGATCACTAACGATTTGCTCATCACGTCCCTTACTTCCCGACAACTCTGATTTCTGCTTACAGAACCCTTAACCCCACTTCGAGCCATTGGACTCGGCAGGGGGCATTTCCGTTGCTGCCTTTGCTATGCACGAAAATTGGAAGCTATCACGGATGGCGGGGCCGTTACTACCCCGACAAGCGAAAATTGCTTGCCGGGAACCCGGTTTTCACTCCGCGGAGGCAGTTTTCCGCTCCGTGATTTCAACACTGTACGCGCAAAAAGATTTTTTGTGAGAAAACTCACACCCGGAAATCCACATTTTCTCCGAAATGGAACCGGAACCGGAGGTGCGGATCGTCACAGGACGCGCACATAATTCTTGCCCGGCAGAGAGCGGATGCGGCCAGCCATCTCAAGTTCGAAGATAGCCGTAAACACCTCGGAGGAGGTTAGTTGGGTGTCGAGCAAATCCAGAATTTCATCGATCTGGAGCGACTCGTCGGCCCTGAGAACCTCCAGCACCATGGCCTCTTCGGGCCGCAGTACCGGGTCAGGCAATAGAGATGCGGTGGATTCGGGTTTGGATGCAGAGGCGGCTTCGGATTCCAGCTCGATGCGCACCTGCGAGGGCAGATCGCCCCACACATCCTCCCAAGTCGCCACCAGCGTCGCGCCCTGCCGAATCAGCATGTTAGGGGTCCAGGAGCCTTTGCTTGTCACGTTGCCGGGAACGGCGAAGAGGTCTCGATTCTGTTCTGCGGCGCAGCGGGCCGTGATCCGCGTGCCGGAGTTCTCCGAGGCCTCGATGACCAGCACGCCGACGCTGAGGCCGCTCAGCACGCGGTTGCGGCGCGGAAAGTTCTGCGCGGCGGGAAATGTGCCCAGCGGGACTTCGCTGATAATGGTGCCGCCGGTGGAGAGTATCTCTTCCGCCAACTTTTTATTTTCCTTGGGGTAGATCACGTCGATGCCTGTGCCCCAGACGGCCAGCGTGGGCATTCGCGCGGCGAGAGCGCCCTTGTGCGCGCAGGTGTCGATGCCGCGGGCCATACCGCTGGCAATCAGCAGCCGGCGGGCAGCGAGATCGCGCGAGAGCATTTCCGCCATGCCGGAGCCGTAGGGCGAGGGATGCCGCGTGCCTACGACAGCCATGGCAGGGCGTGAAAGCAGCTTTGAGTCGCCGCGCACCCACAGCACCGGCGGAGGATCGTAGATCTCCTTGAGGCGCTCGGGATAGTCGTCGCAGCCAAAAGTAAGAATTGTCGCGCCTTGCGCGGCAACCGCCGACCACTCCTCCTCGGCGGCGTGGCGCGCGTTGCCCTCAAAAATGAACTGCGCGGACGCGGCGGGAAAATGCAGCGCCTCAAGCTCGGTGAGCGCAAGGCCGAAGATGCGGCTCGGCGCATCGAGTTGCGGCACGGCGTCAAGGATGCGCCGGGGGCCGAGGCCCGGAGTGAGCGCAAGCGCAAGCCATGCGAGCCGGTCGTCGTCGATACGAGCGCCGGAATCCGATTGAAGATTCTGCGAGAGAGTTGCCATGTGCGAAAGCACTCCGAAACGCAGGTTTCCTGGAGAAAAAAGTACAGCAGGGTCTTGCTTGGAAATTTCTAAGGATTTGTGCACAAGGTACGTTGCGGCGGCGCGGGAAGTCAAGTGCAGGTGACAGAAGCAGCCCGCCGTAATCTGTCACCTGTTCACTGTCACCTGCATTTACACTGAAAGAGTGGCTCTACCCCCTGATACTCGCCTTCGCGTTGCTGCAATTCGTTTTCTGAATACCGCGCCGCTGATGTGGGATTTCACGCATCCCCCGCTCAACGAGGAATTAGCCGGGCGCTATCGCGTTGACTGGATGCTGCCCTCCGAGTGCGCCGACCGCCTGTTGAGCGGAACGGCTGATATTGGAAATGTGCCTATTGCTGCGCTGGCGGCAAATCCGGAGCTGCGCATTGTGCCCGGCTGCGTGATCGCATCGAAGGGCCGCATTCGGTCGCTGCTGCTGGTGCGGCGCGCGGCGCGGGAGCTTGGCGCGATTCGCACTGTGGCGCTCGATACGGCGAGCCGGACAACAGTAACATACGCGCAGATTCTCTTCAAAAAGTGGTGGAATCCCGAGGCGCAGTTTGTGCCGATGGCCGCCGATCTGGACGCAATGCTGGAGCGTGCGGACGCGGCAGTCGTAATCGGCGACCCGGCGCTGATGGCGCTGGAAGAACGGGCCAACCGGAGCGAGCGGACGAGCGAAGAGCTGGTCTATCACGACCTCGCCGTGGAATGGCGCGCGCTTACCGGGCTCCCGTATGTCTCGGCGGTGTGGGCCGCGCGCGAAGATGTTTCGGAGAGCGTTGCGGCGGATTTCCTCGCATCGCGGGATCATGGCCGGGCCAATACCGATGCTCTCGTCGCAGAGTGGTCAAAGAAGATCGCCGTGCCCGCGGAGACGATTCGCACGTACCTCAGCGAGAACATTCACTATGTGCTCGATGAGGAATGTGTTGAGGGAATGCGCGGATTCTTTCGCGCGGCAGCGGAGGTGGGAGTACTGCCGGAGTATGAACTGAAGTTGGAGAGTCAGCGGGTCAGCTAAAAACAATCAGTAACGCACAAAGATTCGTGCTTTTTTACGCCACAAAGGCAGGAACGTGGGGCAACCAGCAGTTGTGCTATCCCACCCTTGCGCCAGAAAAAAGGCGCAAGGATGGGGCACGGAGCTTTCCTGCTGACGGAGACTGCTTGTTGACGGAGCTTTTAGCTAAGAGCTAAAAACTGCCTTTCAGATTTCCCAACGCAGCAGCGCCGCACCAACCGTAAAACCGGCACCGGCGGCGGCGAGAAGCACCAGATCGCCCTTCTTGAGCTTGCCTTCGTCAAAAGCCGTTTGCAGGGCCAGCGGAATGGTTCCGGCTGAGGTGTTGCCGTATTTGTCGATGTTGATGATGACGCGGCTGGGGTCCATGCCGAGGCGCTCGGTTGTGGCGTTGATGATGCGCAGGTTGGCCTGGTGCGGGATGAAGGCGCCAAGCTCGCTGCCGGTAATGCCGTTACGCTCGATGACCTTCAGCGAGGCCTCGGCCATCTTGCGCACGGCGAACTTGTAGACCGTCGGCCCATCCTGGTGAATGTAGTGCATGTGCTTGTCGATGGTCTCGTGCGTGGGCGGGTTGAGGCTGCCGCCGCCGGGAAGATTGAGCGCCGGGCCACCGGAGCCGTCAATCTCATGCACGAAATCGATGAAGCCGACTTCGCCCTCTTCACACGGCTCGATAAGAACCGCGCCGCCGCCGTCGCCGAAGAGAACGCAGGTGGTGCGGTCGGTATAGTCGGTCATGCGGGTGTTGGCGTCCGCGCCGCAGACGAGCACCTTGGAATGCGCACCGCTCTCGACGAGCTTGACGCCAGCCTGAAGCGCGAAGACGAAGCCTGAGCAGCCGGCGGAAACATCGAAGCCCCACGCGCCGACGGCGCCGATCTTCTCCTGCACCAGGCAGGCCGTGGAGGGAAACATCATGTCCGGCGTCACCGTGCCGACGATAATGGCCTCTACCTCACTGGCCGCAATGCCGCGCGCGGCAAGACACTTCTTCGCCGCCTCGGCGCACATATCGCTCGTGCCCTTGCCCTTTTCCAGAACGTGCCGTTCGCGGATGCCGGTGCGGGAGACGATCCACTCGTCGTTGGTCTCGACCATCTTTTCGAGATCCTGATTGGTCAGCACCTGCGGGGGAACATAAGTTCCGAGCGCCGTAATTTTGGCGCGACGGCCCACAACGGGACGCACGGCTAGGGTCAAGGCGGGTTCTCCTTACAACACAACTGCAAAGCACGCGGGGCGTGCCGGAAACAGGATGCAAAGGCGCTTGCGAGCTTTTCGCAAAAGTGCCCAGGGCGCAAAAAAGTACCGGGTGACCTACTGCGCCCGTACTAGCCCGTTACCGTTGCTTCCTTCCGGACCTGGCGGGTTTGGCGGGATTACGTCGCGTAGGACCCGGCACTGATTGATTTTATCACCGGCTGGCCGGAATCCTGGGAACTGCAAATCGCAGCCGGATTCGCCACTGCTCTGCGATTTGCAGCGACCTGCCTCAGACCTCGTCGAGCCCCCCGGATTGACGCCAACAATGTCGAAAAGGGCCGCTTTCCTGCGCTGCCCCCTAAAACATACCGGCATCCGCGCCAACCTGCTCTTCCACCCTTGCCGTTCCGCCGCATCCTTGATCGAGCGGGCGCTGACGTTCCAATAAAGCACGAGCGATACCCAGCTAGCGAGAATTAAGATCCCGGGAATCATGTGCAGCACCATACCACCGCCGCAACCCACCCCGCGAAACTTGGCTGGTTCCAGGTCATAACGGACCTGCTACTTCATCGCAGCTAGCGTCAGCCTCACCCCATCGTCGTACGAGGTCCGCTCCAGCCCGCCCAGCAAACGGCTCAGCCGGCTATCGTCCATCAGCACCGGCTCAGTCAGCAGGTAGTGCATCTCTACCATCTCCCGCATCAGGGGATTGAACAGCCCTATCAACCGCAGCATCGTCTTACCCGCCACCATCATTCGCGGCTTCCGCCCGGCCGCCGCAAAAATCCTCCCCGCAAGCTCCTTCTGCGTAATCGTTCCGCTCCCTGCAAAGTTCCACCACTTTCCCC
>JAATFM010000089.1 GCA_015655195.1 Terriglobales bacterium | reverse complement strand
TCGCTGATGTGTCGCGGATCGCGCGTAAAGAGCGGCTCCACTGCGAATGGCCGATCCGCCTCAACCACCACATCGACCCATGAAGCGGGGATGTCGACGCGCGGAAGTCTGTCGACAATCTCGTTCACTTGCACGATGACAATCCCATCGTGAAAAGCAGCCGCTTCGACAATCACCGGTGTATCTTCCGTATTGGGCCCGGTATAGAGGTTTCCCTCGGCATCCGCCTGTTCGGCGCAAACAAGAACTACGTTGGGAACCAGATCGACCAGCAATCGCGCATACAGCTCGACGTAGGTGTGGATGGCGCCGATGTCGAGCTTGCCATCCTCCAGCAACTGCGACACGCGCAGGCTCTGCGGGCCAGCAAAGGCAAAATCCAGATTCTTTGCAATCCCCAGCTCAAACAGGGTGAGATGTTCAGGCCGGCTGATGCTCGATATGATCAGGTGCAGATTGTGAAGCTTCTTCGGATCGACTTTTACCAGGGAGCGCGAAAGGAAATCAGCCTGTTTCTGGTTGTCGCCTTCGAGCACAATCCTGTCACCGCTGACGATCAGGGTTTCAAGGGCCTCGATCATCTTCGTCCTGGGCAGGATCGGGCCTTCCATCCAGGACTGAACTTGTTGCATGCGCCGTCGCTTCTCATCGCGTCGCGTCGTCCAGGAACGCGGTACCTGTTCTAAGGTTTGCTGTGTCATCGGGCCACTGTCCCCCATTCACAAACTGATTACACCCTAGCCCATGCCATTTGTGAAATTGTTTGTTTTATATCCTGTGATAAGAATTCCAAATAGAATAATGAGATGGAACTTCGTCAGATTCGATCATTTCTGTCGATTGCGGAGACGCTGCACTTTGGCCGGACGGCGGAACTGATTCACCTCAGCCAGCCGGCACTCAGCCTGCAAATACGGGCGCTTGAAGAAGAAGTGGGCGTTAAGCTCTTCGAGCGGGACCGCCGGAAGACAACTTTGACCGCTGCCGGCACGGCCTTCCGGGATGAAGCTGCGGCTGCAGTCCTGAACATCGAGCGCGCCGTTCGCAACGCGAGGTTGGCCGCCGATGGCAAACTAGGGCTGCTGAGGGTTGGTTTTATCTCAACTGCCGGCAATGAGATCGTGCCTGATATCGTTCGCAGATTCAGGAAAGCAAATCCTCAAGTAGAGTTCTCGCTACGCAATATTCTTACGATCGACCAAATACAAATGCTGGACACGGGACTGCTCGATATCGGTTTTCTTCGTCTTCCGATTGGAGAACACCCCGAGCTTGAAGTTGTCGGAATACACAGAGAACCGTTTGTAGTCGTGGTGCCCCGGTCCCACAAGCTGGCGAGGAGCAAGAGGGTGCGCCTGCGCGAACTGTCAGGCCAAGATTTTGTGATGTACGAACGAGCCTACGCTCCGGGATTTCACGACTTGCTCTTTGGCATACTGCGGAATGAGGGAGTTGTCCCCAGAATTTCTCAGACTGCCGGGCAAATGCCGACGCTCATATCTCTGGTGGACGCAGGAATAGGGATTTCCATTCTCCCAGCCTCGGCCGTGAGACACAGTGTCGCTTCGGTAGTTGCCCTTAGGATTGCAGACGCAATACCGATGTCTGAAATCGGCATCGCCATAAACCGAGGAAATTGCACACCGATCATAGACAATTTCAGGTCTTCCGCTCTTGGAAAGTCAGAGCAGTCAAGAAAACACCCACCAGCGAAGCGGGTTTCCTGATTTTTGAGTATGAGAACTCCACGCCGAATCCGCAGGGACCACATCCGGATCGACTTAGAGAGGCTCCGCGAACTGTTCAGCGAAGCCGGAGTGGGGCATTTGGTGAAAACTGACAACACGGCCGTTGAGGTTTGCCGCGATTAGCCTCCGAAGAACCCTGAGGTACGCTATAGACGTAAGGTGACCCGAATGGCCGGTACGACCGCTATTGCCTTGACGCCCGAAATCTCCGCAATCAGTGCATTGATTGCCCGTTGGCGCAGTGATCCCGACAGTACATACCAGTCCTGGTTTCTATGGCCTGAACGGATAAAGAACTTCCGTTCGATCAGACGCGGGATTCAGCAGGTTATTGCGGACATCAAAGCCGATACGTTCGGAGTTGCCTATCGCGGCTCGTCTTTGGAGACGGTTGTTAAGTCGATTGCTGAGCAGCGCCAGATCTTCAAAGGTGCCGACCATCCATTCCTTTGGAAACCCAAGCTGCGAATTCCCGACATCTATGAGAACCGCCAGAATCAACTGGTGTTTGGCAATTTCCTCGATACCTGCATGTGCTGCAATACTGAGGCGCATCTCTTATCTGCGGTTCACAAACTCGATCGGCAATTGATTAAAGGGCTCGGTCCAGCAGCAGCGAACCTGATGTATTTCCTCCATCCCACGATCATGCCGCCCTTCAATACAGCGATCGTCAACGGCTATAACGCGCTCACCGGGGCGAAGGTGAAACTGGGAAGCTGGAGTGAATACCTCGCCATGCGCGACGGCATACTCAGAATTGTCGATGAGCACCGCGCCCTGCTTTCAAATGACCTTGGAGCGATTGGTGGGCTGCTCTTCGATATAGGGCAAGGACGCTATGCGCCGCCTCCATTCGGGGAAGACTCCATCAGGCGAACGGAATGGCGCTCAGATCTTGCACGAGTGCGAGATCTGAGCGCCAAGGAAAAGAAAGCTTCTGAAGATGCGCGCGAAAGCGACCGAACGCACACGGAAATTCAAGGATGGCTTCGCGATCTTGGGAGAGCACTTGGGTTCGATGTGTGGATTGCAGCGAACGATCACTCGCGCGCATATCTCTCGGGCAAGCTTGCAGACCAGTGCCTCGATCGTCTCCCGAACTCAGTGGCAGGAGGCGGCGACGCTGTCGCCCTGATCGACGTAATTTGGTTCAACGCGGATGGCATTCCGGCAGCGGCATTTGAGGTCGAACACACAACCTCTATTTATTCTGGAATTGTTCGTCTTCTCGATCTCGCACAGGGCTCCGATGTAGGCAGTGCGGTTCCGTTGTTCCTTGTCGCGCCGGACAACCGAGAGAAGGAAGTGAGGGAGCAGCTTCACCGGCCCGCTTTCCGTACCTCCGCTACAGCGCTCCATCTGCGCTATCTTCCGTATGGCGAGTTGGAGAAGCACAGAGAGTCGATCGCCCGCTTCGGAAACGGCCTGAAACCGATTCAGGCAATCGCGAAGGATCTCTAAGAGCTGATATGGCACGTTCAGTTCAGTGAGGTTTCAAGGCAGGAGGTGAACGGGACAATGTCGCAACTTCAAGAGCGGTGGGAGGGAGATTCATCGAATTTTTTCGATCCAGTGATGGTCTTCAACTGAGAAAATTCAACTTTGAGCGCCTCCAAGTCCTTTCCGACGGATCGGATCGAAGATCGCGTCGTAGCCCGAGATGCTTCTATCGGGGCGCACCCTTGATCGGCCAGCCCGATGCCCAACATCCTCCTGATTCCAGGCAAAGTTGGGAAGAACGGCAGGGCGGTCGTCCCCGCACACGGCCCTTGCCAGAAATGCGATACTCAGGTGAAAGCCACCACAGATCGAGACTGAAGAAATGGACACTCCCAACGAACTCAACGAGGTCGTTCTTCCGCAGACGGTGACCGGCCCACTGACGCGGGCAGCAATTTTTCTGGTGCTATGCATCCGCCAGGACGAGGACGCCTATGCCCGTGTGCGCACCTTTTGTGCGGGCCTTTCCGGGCTGATTCGCGCCGTCGAGTTTCGCGACATAGAGGCCGGCCTCACCTGTGTCGCCGGCTTCGGGTCAGATGCCTGGGACAAACTCTTCGGAGCGCCCCGTCCCGCCGAACTTCATCCGTTTCAGGAGATCCGCTCCGGGGAACGCCATGCCGTTTCCACGCCGGGCGACATTCTCTTCCACATTCGAGCCAAACGCATGGACCTGTGCTTCGAACTGGCGATGCAGATTATGGATAGCATCGGGGACGTCGTCACCGTGGCCGACGAGGTGCACGGCTTCCGCTATTTTGACGACCGCGATGTGATGGGATTCGTCGATGGGACGGAGAACCCGCGGGGAGATGCGGCGCGCGACGCAGCAATTGTCGGTGTCGAGGACCCGGCTTTTGCGGGCGGAAGCTACGTGATCGTGCAGAAGTACCTCCACGACCTGAAGGCATGGAACGCGCTTCCGGTGGAGATGCAGGAACGGATCATCGGCCGTCGAAAACTATCGGACGTCGAACTGAGTGACGCAGACAAGCCTGCCTACGCACACAACGCGCTCACCAACATTGAAGAGAACGGACGCCAGTTACAGATTCTGCGCGACAACATGCCTTTCGGGCGTCCCGGCCATGGCGAATTTGGAACCTACTTTATCGGCTACAGCCGAACGCCACGGATCACCGAGATCATGCTACAGAACATGTTCGTCGGCCGGCCGCCTGGAAACTACGACCGGTTGCTCGACTTCAGCCGCCCCGCGACGGGCACCCTGTTCTTTGTGCCGACAGCGACCTTTCTCGACAATGTCCCTGCCGACACGCCAGACATAGCCGAAAGTGCGGATGCCCCGTTGACCGAGACGTCTTCGCCCGTGCCCGCGAAAGACACATCACTCAAGATAGGATCACTGAAGGGAGAGAAAGATGAATAACCTCCATCGGGAACTTGCGCCCATTTCAGATGCAGCATGGGTGCAGATAGAAGAAGAGACGACGAGAACGCTGAAGCGGTATCTGGCCGGGCGACGCATCGTGGATGTGCCCTCGCCGGGAGGAATCGTACTGCCCGGAGTTGGCACCGGACATCTTAAGTCAATCTCGGCTCCGGCAGAGGGCATCCTCGCAAGGCAGCGAGAGGTGAAACCGTTGGTAGAGTTGCGGGTCCCGTTTGAACTGTCGCGTCAGACAATCGACGACGTGGAGCGTGGCTCTGACGACTCCGACTGGCAGCCAGCGAAAGACGCCGCGAAGAAGCTTGCCTTTGCGGAAGATCGGGCGATCTTCAACGGATACCATGAAGCGGATATCCAGGGTATCCGGGAGAGCACCAGCAACCCCATCGAAACCTTGCCCGCGGATGTGCGGGAATATCCGGATGCGGTTGCCCATGCGCTGAGCCAGTTGCGGCTGGTCGGTGTCAATGGACCCTATTCGGTTGTGCTGGGAGCCGAAGAATATACGTCGCTCGCCGAAACCCGCGATCACGGATATCCGGTGCTTGAGCATGTAAAGCGCATCGTGGACGGCAACCTGATCTGGGCGCCGGCGATTGAAGGCGCGTTTGTTCTGACGACCCGAGGCGGCGACTTCGAACTCAACATCGGACAGGATGTCTCGATCGGCTATCTCAGCCACACCGATTCTGCCGTGCAACTGTATCTGCAGGAGACATTCGTCTTTCGGGTGCTCACTACTGAAGCAGGCGTGGCGTTATCGGCGTCACAAAAGTCCTCCTGACTGATGGGCGAATGCGAAAAGGCTGGAGATGGTTCGCGAACGAAGAATCCGAAACCCGTTGATCAAGACGGGAAGGCTTCGCGGCCTCCCGTCACAAACTAGTTGACTTTGTCCCTGACCGGAGCCGCCTCAGGTGCCAGACGGCTGGTAATTTGGACCTGTAACATCCAGCCGGGATGTCCGCTCACCTTTCTCTTGGTGCTAGGCGCAGTTGTCGTCCGCGCAACTCCACATGGCCGTTCATGGCGGATGCCCGGTCGCATGATGTGAAGTAGGTTTGCATCCTATATGGGTAGCTGTTGGTCTCGATGTTCTTCTGCACGCGTTTTCGAGAAACGGCATTTAGCACACAGAATTGCTTCAAAGACCTTGCAGATATATCGGAGACATCTTGGATTTAGACCGTCTGATCTATATTGAGAGCGATGGAGGAATCCTACCTACAATCCGCAAATCTTCAGCTAACCCTTTTGAAGAGTGAGCGTTTCAGAATAGCCTGCATTCTCGGATTTGTGGCCTTCTTCGAGACCGCCTATGCGGTTCGTGTCTTTTTCCTGGGTTCACTTCTGCCTCGTTGGGGACTGCTTGCGATTCCCATCTTCGGGCTCTATGAGTTGCTGGCGTTGATTGCCGTGCAGCGCAGACTGGTAACAGGAAAAGGCCTCCCACAAGCGGTGTGGGGATTCAACGTTCTGCTCGAATTATGTATGCCGGCGCTGGCGCTGGCAACGTTGATCGGTCCCCGCTTGCCCGATGTCTGGGCCCCTCTGGCTTCGCCATTCATCCTCACCTACTTCCCCTTGCTCATGCTGTCCATTCTCAGGTTTAATCCCCCGCTCAGTTGTATGGGAGGGGGGATCGGAGCGTGCGGCTACTTTATGGCAGCCTACTGCCGGGGCTGGAGAATCGACTGGCAGGGTGCGGCACACTCAACCGTTGAGCAGAGCGCAGTTATCATCTATGGAATCCTGATTCTGGCTGGCGGCCTTGTCGCCGGAGCTGTGGCCAGAGAGATGCAAAAGTACATGCGTGCTGCCGTGCTGGAGGCGGAGACGCTGTTTCAGGTGCGCTTGGAAGAACGCATCCGCGAGCGGACGCGCATTGCACGCGAGCTTCACGACACTCTGCTGCAGAGTTTTCAGGGACTGCTTTTGCGGCTCCAGACCGTTTCTACCCAGTTACAGGAAGGTGCGGTCAAACAAACACTGGACAGCGCAATCGATCAAGCCGCCGACGCGGTTACCGAGGCCTGCGACGCCGTACAAGCGATGCGCAAGTCACCGCTTGATAAGGGTAATTTCGAGGGTTCCATTCGCGCGCTTGGAGAGGAACTCGCCGGCAGTGCTGGACTGCACACCGCAACAGCATTCAATGTCGTGGTAGAAGGAGAGCCGCGGAAGCTGCATCCGGTTGTCCAGAGCGAGGCCTATCGGGTTGCGGCCGAGGCGCTCCGCAATGCCTTCCAACATGCGCATGCAAATCTGATCAAAGTGGAGATCCGCTACAATCAGCTCCAATTTAAGATCCGTATACACGACAATGGAGTCGGCATCAACCCGAAGGTGTTGAGCGGACCGGGACGCCTTGGTCACTATGGCTTGCACGGGATGCGCGAGCGCGCCAAACTTGTCAGCGGCGAACTGGATATCTGGAGCGAGCTTACTGCCGGTACCGAGGTATTGTTGGCTGTTCCGGCAAGCTCGGCTTATATGGATTCTGCGCGGCGCTCCTGGTGGTCGCGGATTGTATCCTGAGAGAAAGCGAACAGATGATGAGCGCGGAAGCCCTTCCAATTCGCATTATGGCCGTGGACGATCATCCCATCGTGCGGCAAGGCATCGCCGGATTGATTGCTACCCAGGCGGACATGGCGCTGGTGGCGGAAGCCGCCAATGGACAAGAGGCCGTCGAGAAGTTTCGTTCTACCCAGCCGGATATCACACTGATGGATCTGCGCATGGCGGAGATGAATGGCGTCTCTGCCATCATTGCCATTCGTAAAGAGTTTCCTTCCGCCAGAATCATCGTGCTTACTACCTACGTGGGCGATGCGCAAATTGTCAGCGCTCTCAAAGCCGGCGCGCAGGCTTACCTGCTCAAGAATACCCTGCACAAAGAACTGCTGGACACCATTCGTGCCGTGCACGCGGGCAAAAAGACCTTATCTCCGGAGGCCTCCTTCCAGCTTGCCGAGCATGCCGTCGATGATGCTCTGACGCCGAGCGAAGTCAGCGTATTACGTCTGATCGCAGCCGGCAATGCGAACAAACAGATCGCCGTTCAGCTCGCGATTAGCGAAGAAACTGTGAAGAGCCGGGTCAAGAATATCCTTTCCAAGCTGTGCGCCAACGACCGGACCCATGCCGCCATGATCGGATTGAAGCGCGGCATCATCGAACTCTAGCATCCGCACTGTCTGCCCCCCTGCTCGAGCCTTAGCCTCGCCTCAAAAGAGTGAACTCACTTCACTCTTCTTCTGGATCTGCCTGCCTCCATTCAGTCTTCCTGCGGCTCGATATAGGGTTTCCTCCAATCCCGAAAACTCCGAGAATGAGTGTGTAGAAAGGCAGACGGACACAGTGAACAGGCTGGCGAGCAAGCACATTTCCCAGAGTTCGCAGCCCCATCGGCCTTCCTCATGCGCATCTATGCGTATCTCAATTCATGAAAGGAAACAAACCGTGGCGAACAAGAACGATGTATCTACTGAGAAAATTACCAATCAACCTCAGCTCGCGGCGCAGGAGAACCGTCGCGGCATCTCGCTGCTGAACGACTATGCGCTCAACCACGACACAGCATTCACTGCCGCGGAGAGGCGGACCTATGGCCTCGAAGGTCTGCTCCCGCAGGCATACGAAACCATCGAGCAGCAATCAGACCGTGTGCTTCGTCATCTGGACGCGAAGACAAGCGATCTGGAGAAGTACATCTATCTGACGTCTCTCGCCGATCGCAACGAAAAGCTCTTCTATTACACCGTCATGTCTGACCCGGCGCGATTTATCCCCATCCTGTATGACCCGACGGTTGCCGAAGCCTGCGAGGCATTTGGACACATCTACCGCCGTCCTCGCGGCATGTATATCACACGTGAAATGAAAGGCCGGATAGAGGAAGTACTCCGTAACTGGCCGGAGCCGGACGTTCGATTCATTTGCATCTCCACCGGCGGACGCATCCTTGGGCTCGGCGACATCGGCGCCAACGGCATGGGTATCCCGATCGGCAAGCTGCAACTTTACACGGCCTGCGCGGGTGTGCCGCCGCAGTTCCTGTTACCAGTGCTATTCGATATCGGTACGACCAACGCGGCATTGCGCGCCGATCCGCTTTATCTCGGTATTCGCGAAGTTCCGCCCGCACAGCAGGAACTGGACGAGCTTGTCGAAGAGTTTGTGAATGCGGTTCAGAAGGTCTTCCCTCAGTGCTGCATCCACTTCGAAGATTGGAAGGGAACGGATGCGATTCGCTACCTCGACCGTTACCGCGACCGGATTCTCTGCTACAACGACGACATCCAGGGCACTGCGTCCATCGTTCTCGCGGGCCTGATGACGGCGATGAAAGTGAAGGAGTCGCAACTCACCAGCGAGCGCATTCTGTTTGTGGGCGCGGGTTCCGCAGCTACAGGCATCGCCAAGCTGATTGCCGCGGCAATGCAGACGGAGGGGCTTTCGGAGTCTGAAGCTCATGATCGGATTGCGATGTTCGACATTGACGGGCTGGTTGTGGAAGGCCGCGCCAATCTCGATCCGTCCGTGCTGCCCTGGGCCAAGGCGCTGCCGGCAAGCAAACCGTTCGATCCGCACGACCTCAAGGCCGAACAGGAAGAACTGCTCGCAGCGATTGAGGCGTTCAAACCGACAACTCTGATTGGTGTAAGCACCATCGGCGGACTCTTCGGACGCGAGATTGTCGAAGCCATGAGCCGTCTGAATCATCGGCCAGTCATCTTTCCTATCTCCAATCCGACAAACAAGGCAGAGTGTTCTGCCGAGCAGGCCTACACATGGTCGAACGGCAAAGCGATCTTCGCCGCGGGCGTACAGTTCCCGAATCTGACACTACAGGGGCAAGCCTTCTATCCCGGACAGGCAAACAACTTCTATGTCTATCCAGCTATCGGATTGGCTACCTTTGTTGCGCGTCCTACACGGCTCAACGATGAGTGCTTTGTTGTAGCAGCTCAGGCGACAGCCGATCAGGTGAGCCCTGAACTGCGCGCCAAGGGACTGCTCTTTCCGGCGCAGTCGAACATTCTTCAGACCGAAATCACAACAGCGACACGCATTGCCGAATACATGTTCGACTCAGGCCTTGCACAGGTCGAAAGGCCGAACGACGTGCGCGCCTGGATCGAACAGCAGGTCTACGTCCCACGCTATAACAACAACGCGCGATAACCTCGTTCGCACGGAACTGGGAGGACCGCCGCTCTCTCGGTTCCGTGCCGCGCCTCACGCTTGTTGGAGATTGCAATGTACAGTCTATGGTCTTTCTTCGTCGATACGCTCCGCACTTATCCGGAGATTGCCATCTTCCTTACCCTGGCAATCGGTTTCTGGTTCGGCAGTCTCAAGTTCCGCTCGTTCAGCCTGGGGGCGGTGACCAGCACACTCATCGCGGGGCTTCTGGTCGGTCAACTCCACATAAGCGTTGCGCCTGTCGTAGAGTCGACGTTCTTCCTCATGTTTCTTTTCGCAGTCGGCTACAGTGTCGGTCCGCAGTTCTTTCGGGCACTCAAGAAAGACGGATTGCCACAGGTCGCCTTCGCGCTTATCGTGTGCGCCAGTGGATTCCTGTGCGCATACCTGCTGGGCAAACTGCTCGGCTATGACGCCGGTTTAACGGCTGGCCTGCTGTCAGGCGCTTACACAAACTCCGGCACGTTGGGAGTGGCAACCAGTTACTTCAAGCAACTCAACCTGGGTACGGACCAGGCCGCAACGCTGGCTAGCCTGACAGCCATTGCCTATGCCGTGACCTATCCTTTCGGAACCGCGGGCGCCGCATGGTTTCTCTCGACGCTTGCTCCGCGACTGCTGAAGATCGATCTCGCCGCTTCCTGCAAGGAACTGGAGAAGACGATCGGCGCGCACGCAAGTGATCCTGACGTCACTCCCTGGTATCGCGCCGTTCTTACGCGAGCCTATCGAGTCAACAACCAGAGCCTCGTTGGCCGCAAGGCGTCGGAACTCGGCAACATCATCGGCTTCCCCGATGCATTCGTAAGGCGTGCGCGGCAAGACGGGGCAATTGTGGAGGCCGATGGCGGAACAGTGATTCAGGATGGTACCACGCTGGCAATTGCCGGAGATCGTCAGGCGCAACTGGCAGCCGGAAGGGTCGTAGGGCCGGAGGTCGACGACGTCGAGCTGCTGAGCTTTCCCGTGGAGCAGTTGGACGTCATCGTCACGGACAAGATGGCTGCAGCTTGCACGGTACAGGAGTTGCAAGATGTCGTAATGACTCGGACAGGTCACCGGATCT
>JAATFM010000247.1 GCA_015655195.1 Terriglobales bacterium | reverse complement strand
ACAAGTTGGAAAAGGACAGCGGTATTCGTATGGGGCTGTTCACGACCTTCGATCTGCCACAGTCACGCACAGTTCAGATGAAGCTTGCGGTCTCTACTGTCAGTGTGGACCAGGCTCGCTCCACTCTCGACGAAGAGATGCCGGAATGGAGTTTCGATACGATATCCGACCGGGCCGATCGAGCGTGGCGCAATGCTCTGAGTCGAATTGAAGTCGATGGAGGCACGGAAGATCAGCGAAGGATTTTCTACTCTGCACTCTACCACGTACACCAGATGCCACATGACCTTACAGACGAAAACGTCTGGTGGCAGTCGCAGGAACCACACTACGAAGACTTCTACACGCTGTGGGATACATTTCGGACTGTGCATCCGCTCCTTACGCTGATTGAGCCGGCACGCCAAAGCGACATGGTGCGCTCCCTGCTCGATACCTACCGGCATACTGGCTGGCTTCCCGACGGCCGGGTTGCAGGCGCCAATGGGCTCGTGCAGGGGGGAACGAATGGAGACGTTGTAATTGCGGATGCCATCGTGAAGGGGCTTACCGGGTTCGATCACCAACTTGCCTATGAAGCTCTCAGGAATGATGCGGATAAAGAATCTCCAGTGCCTCTAGTCGAAGGACGAGAACTTAAAGATTACCTGTCGCTTGGATACATGTCTCTAAATTCCGAGCGCTCAGGAACTCGCACGCTCGAGTATAGTTACGACGATTATGCGGTTGCCGAAGTAGCATTTTCATTAGGACAGATGGCGGATGCCCGCCAATATCTTCGGCGCGCGGACAATTGGAAGCACCTATGGGACCCGTCCCTGAAGTGTATTCGGCCGCGATATGCGAACGGAGACTGGCTTGAAAATTTCGATTGCGATCGATCGTATCCCGACCATACTACAGCATGGTGGGATGTCCCGTTCTACGAGGGCTCATCCACGCAGTACTCAACCTTCGTACCGCATAATATTCCAGGCCTGATCGAGAAAGTTGGGGGCACGGAGAAGTTTACACTCTGGTTAGATCACCTGTTTGACAGTCATTCCTACGATCCCGGCAATGAGCCCGATCTTCTTGCTCCTTACCTCTATATCTACTCGGGGCGTCATGATCGGGTGTGCGAGAGAGTGCGGCGCCTGCTCGAACAGTACTACCATTTGGGCCCTGCCGGACTGCCCGGCAACGATGATGCCGGAACCGTTTCCGCATGGTACGTATGGAGCGCTCTAGGTCTCTATCCTAATGCTGGCCAGCCTTACTACTTCATCGGCTCGCCGATCTTCACACGGTCGGTCATCCATTTAGAGGAAGGACGACAGTTTGTGATCGAGGCCTCCGAGACATCCGCAGCTAACCTTTACGTACAACGGGCAGAACTCAATGGTGTTCCTCTCTCTCGCGCGTGGTTGACGCACGCCGAAATTCTCGCCGGGGGCCGCTTGACGCTTCACATGGGGCCAAACGCGGAGAATTGGGCATCGGAAAGATTGTTGCCCTCGGCGTCGATTAGCCGATGAGATCGGCTAGCCGCAATTCAAAAAACAAGCGCCCCGATTTCGCCGATCATAAGATCGCGCGAAATCGGGGCGCTTATTTTTCTACTGGATGTTGACCGCGAGGTTCGCGTTGCTGGAATCTCCGGCCGTGTCGGAAACGGTGATGGCGAGCGTGGTGGAGTAGGTGACGTCAACCGCGACGGCGGAGGAGCTTGATGCCGCGTAGGTGGAATCGCCGCCGTAGGCTGCGGTAACGTTTTGCGCGCCGAGCGGCAGGCTGCTTGTGGTCAGGGTTGCTGTGCCGTTGGCCAGCGAAGCCGTGCCTAATGTGCTGGACGCGGAGGAGAAGGTGATCGTTCCGCTGGGAGAGCCGGAACCCGAACCGGCAGCAACGCTGGCCGTAAGTGTAACGGCACTGTTCAGGGGCGGCTGCGCGCTGGAGGACGCGAGCGTGGTGGTTGTGGCAATCAGCGATGGCGGGGGAGTTGAGTGGCTTCCGCCTCCGCCGCAGCCGACAGTCCACGCGAAGATACCGAGTGCGGCGACGATGGACAGAAGGAATTTTCTCCGGCGAGGAAGAACGAGGACGAAGAGACCAGCTAGGCTGGTGAGCGCCGAGACACGCAGCCATGAATCTCCGGAGCGGTTTGCAGCCACTGTGCTGTGTGCAACCGTGAGCGGCGCAGCCGATGTGAGCGTGAGGGTAGAGGTGACGGCTCCGCCGGCTGCGGCAACGGGCTGGCTGAAGGAGCAGGTGAGGCCGGCCGGCAGAGAAGCCGGGCAGGCGAAGGTCAGCGCAGAGGGCGTGAGAGCCGAGCTGCCGGATGGCGTGACCGTGATGGCGGCCGTTCCGGAGGCCTGTGGCGCAAGGGTGAGCGTGCCTGGGTTCGCAGCAGCGGTAAAGGATTCGCCGACGGTGAGGCTGGGCGCGGTGAGGGTGATCGGGTTGTAGTTGCCGTCTCCGGAATAAGCTGCGGAAATGTTGTTGGCGCCGCTGTGGAGCTGGCTGGCGGAGACAGTTACGAAGGCGGAGGACGACGGCGTAGCCGTGGATGCGCCGGATTGCGTGACGGAGACGGTGGAAATTGTGCTGCCGCTGGTGGCATCGGTAAATACGACCGTGCCGGTGGGCGCCGCGCCGTAGGGCACGCCAGGCAGAGTAACGAAGATCGAGGTTTGCTGGCCGGATTGCAGCGTGGTGCGAGTTGCGGTTGCCGTTGCGCCGGCAATGGTTGCGGGCGTGACGGTGATGGCAAGGCTGGTGGATTTGCTGGGCGAGAAAGTGGCATCGCCGGGGTAATTGGCGACAAGGTGGTAAGCGCCGACGGAGAGAAGCGAGGTGGTTGTGGATGCCTGCCCGTTGCTGAGCGTGGCTTCTGTAATGGCGGCCGAGCCGGGGATGTCGGAGGTAATGCCAACGTCGCCGGTAGGCGTGCCGGAGGAGCTATCCTGCGCCGCGACGGAGACGGAAAGCGGGAGATCGGCGCCATAAGCGACGGTGGTTGTGTCCGCTGTGAGCGTGGTGGTGGTGGCGGACAGGCTGGTGGCGGCTGTGGCCCAGTTTTCAACGAGGTTGTAAGCGTTCACCGAGCCAAGCCCGGTGGCAGTGTCGTAGCCTGCGCCAGCCGGGTAACCGGGCAGGGTGCCGTACTGGTCGGTGCGGACGGAGACGTTGCAGTTGGTGGAACCGATGACGCACGGCATGGCGATGGTGCCGTCGGTGACGTCGTAGAAGGTGCAGGCGTTGCCGGAGGCAGCGCCGTCAGAGGTGCAGGCATTGGCGTTGGGGCCGGCATACTGCGCAGCGGCGAGCTTGTAGAGCATGTAGTTCGCGTTGCCCTGCTGCAAACCGGTCTTCTGCTGGACGAGCGCCATCATTCCGGCAAAGATGGGGCTGGCGAAGGAGGTTCCGCCGGCGCCTTCGAGATCGCTGTTCAGATCGCATTGACCGCTGTCGGTTGCGTCCGACTCGCAGAAGACATAGAAGCTGCCCCACAGGCCGTCGCCGGCCATGAGTGCCACGTCCGGAAGATCGCGCACTCCGTCGCTGGGAATGCCGGGCACTCCGGTCTGCCAGACGGGCTTGGGGTTTCCTCCCTTGCAGGAACTCGTGTTCTGGCCGTCGGATGTGGTGCAGGCGCTGACGCCGCCCGAGCCGCCGGCTGTGGTCAGGAAGTAGGACTGCACGTTCGCATCGTTGCAAACCGCCTCGGGTGTGGCGTCGGGGTCGCCCTCGGATTGCAGAGTGGAGAAAACCTCGGGGCTGGCGCAGCTATCGTTCCATGTGGTTTCGGGCAGATAGGATTTGACGGAAGCCAGCGTTGTGGGATCGTTGGTTTGCGACCAATAGGTGCTGGGCGAGGTGAAAGTCGAGTAGAAATCCGTGCCGCCGACTGCGACGCTATAAGGAGTGGAAGCCACGCCGCTGACTGCGAGCCCATATTCCGCATAGGGCTCCTGGTCGTCGCAGCCCGCGGAGCCGGAGTCGCCGGTGGAAGTGAGAACGGTGATGCCCTGCGCCGCAGCCTGCTGCCAGATTTCGTTATAAAACTGGTTGCCGCCGGTGCCGAGCGCCAGCTCGCAAGCGCCATAGCTGACGTTCAGCAGCGACGCAAGGTTGTTGCTGACGATGTAGAGCGAGGCGCTGTCAATGCCGGCAGAAGTTGCCGTGTCAGGCGCAACAACGAGGTCGATGGTCGCATTCTTGGCAACAGCGCCGGCCCATTGCACGTCGAGGTCGGCCTCGCCTTCGTTCTCGCCGAGGCCCGGATTGGCGCCATCGTAGATGACATTCAGATTTTTTGCGGGCAGGCCGAAAGTCTGGCGGAAGTAGTCGATGTCGGCAGTATTGATGTCGGAGTCGCTGACGATGGCGATGGTCTCGCCGGTGCCGTCGATGCCGGCATCCCAGAGCGGCTTGATGTTGTAGATGGTGGCAAGGTCGTAAGGAACGATGGGATAAATCTGTGTGCCCTGGTCGGTGGTGGTGAAGGCAGGGTGGAGCTTGCTGGTGGCGGGCGCGGGACGCCGGGCGCTCCATTTTCCGCTGCTGGCGTCTTTGTGAATCGCCTGCGGAGCGGTATGCATGGCTTTGCGCGGGAAGTTATTGAGCGAGGAGAAGCCGGCAATGACAGGAGCCAGCGCCGCGGGAATCTGCGGATCGGTGGCATTGGCCCAGTAGCTGCGGCCATTGACTTTGTAGTTGTGCAGCTCGGTATGGAAGGCGGCCTTCAGTTGCGCGTGCGTGCCGGAAAAGAGGATCACGTTCTGGCCCGGCATGGGCTTTTCCACTGCAAATCCGAAGCTCGCAAGCCACTGCGTAATCTTTTCGATGTCCTGCGTGGCTACGCCGAACTGCGCGCCGAACTGCGCGGGGCTGAGCCAGCGGTGATAGTTGGACGAGCTGGGATTTTGCTGCGCGGCGAGCAGCTTCTGGAGTTGTGCCTCCTGCGCGCTGCTGCGCTTGAGTACGAGAATGGTGCGGCCCAGTTGCAGCGTCTCCGGAGCAGCGCCCTGGTCGGCGGCAGCGGTGGCCAGCGGATGCACATTGCCGGTGAGCGGGACCAAGTTGGTGTTGTCGATCTGCTGCGTGATGAGCGGCTGCGGCGCGATGGCTTTAGGAGCGGAGGCGTGCGCGGCAGTTGCGAGAGACAATGCACCGCACAGAATCAGCAGGGTGCAGAGGAAACGGCAGGAACGTGCAAAAGAGGCCATTGCGATCAGATTTCTCCATAGAAACATGTGTTAGCCGGGGCGAAAAGCTGGTGCGAAGAGCGGGAAGCCGGAATTGCGCTGGCTTCCCGGCTCTTCGCACCGGTGAGGGCTACTGCGCGGATGGTTTCGTCACACTGAGCGAAATCGTCTGCGTTTGCGTGATGCTGCCGGAAGTGGCCGTGATGGTGAGCGTGGATGTGCCGACCGTCGTGCCCGGATACTTCGACCCGCCATCGCCTCCGCAGCCGGTCATCGCTCCAGCGCCAGCAAGTGCGAGGGCGAAGAGCGCGATCATCAGGAACGCCTTAGGCAGACGGCGCCGGATTGGCAGGAGCAGGACGGCAAAGCCTGCCAGGCTTACGCCGCCCAGCACCTTCCATCCGGACGAGCCATGATTCCTCGCCTGGTAGACGCCGTTGGGAGGCGTGGTGGCAACGACTACGGCGACCGTGGCTGTCTGGCCGGCCGCGAGTGTCGCATTGCCCGGCGTAACGGTGCAGGAGGCTTCCGTCGGCGCTCCGCTGCATGTGAGCTGCACGGCGCCGCTGAAGGTGGCGTTGGCTGCGAGAGTGAGAGCCACTGTTCCGGTTGCGCCCTGAGCCAGAGAAAGCGAAGACGGCGATGGAGCCGAGACCGTGAAGCTGGGCGGCAGGGCAGTGACTGTAACGTTGACCGACGCACTGGCAGAGGCGCCGTTGTAGTGGCTGTCGCCGGAATAAGTGGCCGTGAGCATGTGGCTGCCGGCAGCAAGCGTGGAGAGATTCGCGCTCGTGGTCAGGCCGGTGATTGAGGAGGTTTGAATCAGCGTGCCGTTGTCGTAAATGCTCAGCGTGCCGGTCGGCGCATCGATTCCTACCGAGGGCTTCAAGGTTGCTGTCAGCGTGACCGGGCTTCCTTGCGTAGCCGTAGCATCGGCCGCAAGCGAAAGCTGAATTGCCCCGGCGTTGAGGAACAGTTCCGAGCCCAGGCCCGGCTGATTGATTACGTCGGGCGCGCCGTCGTCGTTAAAGTCGGCTACGCTGAGGAACTGGTTCTGCTCCAGAGAGCCGAAAGTCACCGGGCCGGTGAAGGTCTGCTGCGGCTCGGTGAACTCGCCGCCGCCAAGGTTGGCCATGTAAGCGAAGCTGCTGGAGACGATGTTCGGATAGAGCGTGGTGCCGACGAGATCGAGCGCCAGGTCCTGACGGCCGTCGCCGTTGAAGTCGGCGTAGTATCCGGCAAGCGGAACCAGGCCGCCGGCGTGCTGCACCGGCAATCCGAATGTGCCGTCGCCGTTGCCCTTAATCATCTCGATGCCGGTCGTATTGAAGACAGGCTGCTGGCTGTTGTCATACGCGGTTACTACCCCCAGCGTGAGGTCCTGCTTGCCGTCGCCGTCGAAGTCGCCGGGAATGATGGAGGCGACTGCATAGTTGGACAGCGGAAGGTTGACGGTGGACATGTTGAATGTGCCGTCGCCATTTCCGAGGATCGTGTAAAGGTTGTAGACGTAAAGGGTGGAGTTCACGTCACTGACGGCGATGTCGAGCTTGCCATCGCCGTTGAAGTCGATGAGCTTGGGCTCGTAGGCCGAGTTGCCGATTCCGGTGAACGACGGAGTGAATGTGCCGTCACCGTTGTTGAGGAGCGAAAAGACACCGGAGGGCGTGGTGCCGTAAGCGCCCAGGCCGCATGAGGCATCGCCTGGATAGGCCAGCACGATGTCAGGCTTGCCGTCGCCGTTCAGGTCGCCTACGTCGGCATAATTTGGCGTGCATTCGGGGATGGCTCCGAGCGGAATGTTTTTGGGCGTGGCAAATGTGCCGTCGCCGTTGCCGTATGCGACTGCGATGCCGTATTCCGTGGCGAGCAGCAGGTCGCCCTTGCCGTCCCCGTTCAGGTCCGCGATGACCGGCTCGACATGGGAGATGTTGTCGTCTGCGAGAGTGTCGTCGGAGAGTCCCGTGGTGTAGGTAAAATTCCCCTTGCCATCGTTGATGCCGGCGATGAGATCCGGCATGGGCTGGTAATACTGCGAAGAGTATTCGGTGGCGAGCACGTCGGGAATGCCATCGCCGTTCAGGTCGCCGGCCGCAATCACGCTGAAGTTCTGCGTATTGATTCCATTGGGAACGACAACCGAGGCTCCGCGGAATGTGCCGCTGTTGCCGAGGAAAACGCCAACGGCGCTGAGGCCGTAATCGGTGTCCACGAGGTCGACGTTGCCGTCGCCGTCGAAGTCGGCCGGCGTGGGCTGTTGGTCGCCGCCCGCGCCGCTGACGATATTCTGCGGCGTGCTGGCGAAAGCGCCTTTGCCCTGTGCGAGGAAGACCGAGATGGAGCCGTTGTAATAAGCGATGACATCGACATTGCCGTCGCCGTTTACGTCAGCGAAATTGACGACAGGCGCGCTGGCCAAGTTGGTGAGTGGGGTGGTCACGGCGCCGAAGGTTCCGTTGCCGGTACCGAGCGAGAGATAGAGGTTCTGGTGGCCGTCGGCGAAGAGGGCGTCTAGATTCCCGTCGCCGTCCACGTCGCCCAGATAAAGACCGCCGACATTGCCGTCGGATTCGTTGGCCACGATGGCGCCGGTGGCTGGGATAGCCGTGGGCAGGCCGGAGAACCCGCCTTTGCCGTCGCCGGGAGCAACGGTAAGGAAGACGGCTTCGTTGTAGCTGTTGTCGAAGGCGCCGCTGAGGAAGACGAGATCGAGCTTGCCGTCCTTGTTCACATCGGCGAGCTGCATCTGGCCGGCTATCAGGTTGAGTGCGCCACCGAAGGTCGCGGTCTGCTCAGGCAGCGGCGCGGCAAAGGTGCCATCGCCTTTGCCGAGGAAGGTGAACTGCTCGATAAACGAAGAAGAGAAATCCGGATAGTAGGTGTCGGCGGCCAGAACGACCATGTCGAGTGCGCCGTCGCCGTTGACATCGCCGACCAGGATGCTGCCGCCGTAGAGGGCCGGGAGATCATAGCCGCCGGTGAAATTCACGGTGTATTGCACGGCGTTCGCGAAGGTGCCGTTGCCGTTGTTGAGGTAAACGTCGATGCAGTTGTCGCCGGCGTCGGTGGCGAGAACGTCGGGATAGCCGTCGCCGTTGAGATCGGCGGTGGTAGCGTTCACGATCTGCGCGTTGGGCGAGACGGCAGAGGTGTTGACAGAGGAAACCGCCAGGCTGGAGAGGTTGCCCTTGCCGGGGTTGAGCAGAACGCTCAGGGTGCCATCAATCTGGACATTCACAATGTCGGGCATACCGTCGTTGTTCACGTCCGCCGTCACGGAGGCCCATGTCGGGTTGGCATCGGCCGCGTTCGAGACGCGCACGAAGGCGCTGGCCGAGAGGAAGCCGGGGAAGTTGACCCCTGTTCCAGAGACGCCGGAGTCGGCGGGCAGCGTGCCGGCCGGTTTCAAGCGGGAGATTGCCGGCTGCAGGTAACGCTGGGCAGGAGTGGTATACCGATGCGCCGAAGCGGCCGGCGCCGCCGAAGCCTTGGCGCCCTTGTTAACGCCTTTGGCGGGCTGTATCTGCTGCTTGATGCTGGCGGCAGTGACGGGGTTCTGCTTCGAAGGCGCGGGAAAAGCCGCCTTGGCGGCTGCAGGCCCGGATGTGTGATCGGCGGCCCGGATGACCGGCGCGCTTGCCGCAAGCATAGCGAAGAGCAGGACGGTCATGGAGCGGAGAGAAACAGGCTTCACTGGAAACTCCCTTCAAGGTGCAAAATCACAAAGACAAAAAGACAAATAGGTGGCTGCTGTGAGGTGGACTGCGAGCGGGTCGGAGCCTCTCGGCGTCTTGCCGGGTCAGCGGGAAAACTGGAGCGGACCGAGCAGGAAATCTGAAATCCGGGCCTTGGCTCAATACATGAACCTGACTCTTAAGAACCGCGGCGACATCTGCTTCAGAAGGCTGGATGGGGAATCCTACCCTGACAAGCGGAGCAAGCAATGCAATTTTGGCTGAGTGTAAGGGGAAGGCTGCCGGGGAGCAATGGGCGAAATGAATTCGGAATGTCTTTTTTTTGCCTGTTTGTAACTTATTCTTAATGGAAGAGATAGTGGAGTTCAAAACCGGGCGGAGCGTCGTTGCGTGGAGGGCGGTGGCTCAGCAAATTCGCTCCCTGCTATCATCAGAAGCATAGAAATTCATGGAGAGGCAATTTACTCCGGATCACAAGCCGGGCCGATACGCATTCTCGGTTTTTACCTTCGACGCAGATTCAGGTGAGCTGTTGCGGAAAAACCGGAAGGTCCGGATTCCGCACCAGATGTCTCTTTTGCTGACCGTTCTGCTCGAAAGGGCCGGCTCGGTCGTTTCCCGCGACGAGCTGCAACAGATGCTGTGGCCGAACGGGGAGTTTCTTGACCATGAGCGGGCCATCAACCGGACGGTAAACCAGCTCCGCTCGACGTTGGGCGATGAGCCGCGCAACTCCCGATACATCGAAACGATTCCCAAGCGCGGCTACCGATTCTGCGCCACGGTAACGGCTCTGCCTGAACCGACTCGCGAGCCTGCGACAGCTTTAGCTGCTGCGGAACCGGTCCAGGGCCTTGGACCTGCTTCTTCAGCATCGGCCGCCCTTGAGCTGATAGCGCAACGGGCCCTGGCTACGCAACATCTCATCGACGCCGAGGAGATAGAAGCGAAGCCTTTGGTTCCACAGGTAGCGCGATGGATACGGTGGGGTATAGCGGCTGTGTTGGCAGTGGCCGCGGCGGCGGGCACCGTCATCGGATGGAAGATGCTGCATCGTCCTCCGCCGGCTCAGGCCAACGTGGTACACATGGGCATTCTGCCCTTCGACGCACAGGGACCGGACGCCGACCGGCTGGCAGAGAGCCTGCGGCTGGACCTCATGGATACGGTTTCGCAACTGCCGCATGTCGAGTTGCACGCGGCGCACTCGCTGGCCCACGTGAACCACGACGATGCGGGCATCCGCGCCGTGGCATCGACGCTGCATCTGGACGTGCTGCTCTTCGGCAAGCTCACGATTACGGGCGACAACTGCGTGCTGGAGTTCGAGCTGGTGCGTGGAAGCGACCTCGACCACCTGGCTTCGTTTCAGTACAGCAGCTCGAAGGATGGGCTGGCGCTCGTTCGCAGCAAGCTGCAGCGCGATATATTCACGCAGTTGCAGTTAACCGGCAAGCCGCTGCAATCGGTGCAGGGCAGCACGCAGGACGCGCAGGCTTATACAGATTATCTGGAGGCGCGGGACTCGGCCTCGCGGCGCACGGTGCGATCGCTGGAATCGGCCCTGCAACACTACCAGGCGGCCACGGCGCGCGATCCGGGCTTTGCGCGCGCCTATGCCGGCATGGCGGCGGCGCATTTATCGATGTCGGATTTCAAAGATGTAGACGTGCATCTGCGCGAGGCGCGGCTGAACGCCGGCCATGCGCTGGAACTTGATCCCACACTGGCCGAGGCGCATGGTGTGCTGGGCGGCGTGGCATTCCGCGGTGACTGGAACGCGCCCCAGGCGGAGCGGGAACTGCGCGACGCAGTCCAGCTTGAGCCGTTTCAGGCTTCCTATCATGCGTGGCTGGCGGAGATCCTGGTGGATGACGGGCGGTTCGACGAGGCTTTGCACGAGGTGAGCCTGGCGCAGGCCTACGATCCATTCTGGCCGCAGCTTTATGCCATTGAGGTGCTGGTATGCGGCGCCGCGCGGCAAAACGGCCGCATGTTGGAAGCGGCGCGTAAATATATGCAACTGCTGCCGGAGTCTCCGGAAGCGCGCGATCTGCTGGCATGGTCGCTCTTTTCGCAGGGGCGCTATCGCGAGGCTATCGCCGAGTGGCGCGCAATGGCGCAAAGCGAGAAGGACGAGGCGCGTATTGCGCTGGAAGACCGCGGACTGGCGGCCTTTGAGCGGGGCGGCGCGGTGGCTTACGCCGAAACGCGGATTGACGCGATGGAAAAGGGTTTCCCCACGGCTTCGCATCCGAACGACTTCATTCCTGCGGAGTGGTATGCCTTTGCGGGGCGCAGCGACAAGGCCATTGCCGAGTTGAACGCGATGGTGGTGCGCCACGAGTCGGAGGTGCTGGAAATCGCCGTGAACCCGATGTTCGACAACCTGCACCACGACCCCCGTTTCCTGGCCATCGTGCGGCGGCTTGGATTCACCATTCCAGTGCCATCACACAAACCAACACAAAAGCAGGGCTTGTAAGCCCGGCAGTCAGTAGCGCCTCTAATCCAATCATGGGAACACTGACCATTTCAACCAGCAACGCATCGTTAGTCGGTTCGCTGCCTCGGACTGGCAACACCATTTACGGCGCGGCAATAGCCGGTTGGACATCGCTTCTCTTT
>JAATFM010000148.1 GCA_015655195.1 Terriglobales bacterium | reverse complement strand
GAAGATTGCGGCAACTCTTAGCTCGACGGGCTCACCGGCGCTCTTTCTGCATCCGGCGGAGGCGGTGCACGGCGATTTAGGCGTGCTGATGCCGGGCGATGTGGTGATTGCGCTCTCGGCGAGCGGCGAGACGGAGGAGATCCTGCGGCTGCTGCCCGTGCTGAAGCGCAAGGGAGACGCGCTGGTGAGCTTTTGCTGCAATCTAGGCTCGACACTGGCCGCGGCGAGCGATGTAGCGCTGGATTGCGGCGTGGAGCGCGAAGCCTGCGGAATGAACCTCGCGCCGACGGCCTCCACGACGGCGATGCTGGCGCTGGGCGATGCGCTGGCCGTTGCGGTAAGCCTGCGCAAAGGCTTCAAGGCGGAGGATTTTGCCGATCTGCATCCGGGAGGCAAGCTGGGCAAGAAGCTGGCGAAGGTGCGGGAGCTGATGCACGCGGGTGATGCTGTGCCTGTTGTGACTCCGGGGACACCGATGACGGATGTGATCTTTGAGATGTCGTCGAAAAAGCTCGGCATTACGACGGTACAGGAAGACGGCAGGCTGCGCGGCGTTATCAGCGACGGCGATCTGCGACGGCTCCTGCAGCGCGAGGGCGGCGCGGCTCTGAGCCGCACGGCGGGCGAGGCGATGAACACCCGTCCGGCGACGATTGCGGCTGAGGAATTGGCGGCGCGCGCGCTGGCGATTCTCGAAGATCGCAAAATCACTTCGCTCATCGTTATCGACGCGGAAGCGCGCGTCGAAGGTGTGGTGCATCTGCACGATTTGTGGGGCATGGAATTGATTTAGCCGCCAATCAGAGCTTGTATACGCGCCAAATGTTTGCGAACATGGTGCGTATGCGCGGTGGAATCGTATCGAAGATTATCCTGCTGGGCGTGTTTCTGCTGCAGGGCGGGTACATGCTCTTCGATGGCATCCACAAACTTGTCACAGGGAGCTACTTCCGCAGCCAGCTCGGGCCGTGGGCAAACCTTGTCTCCGCTGTGGGCATCAGCCCCAACGCTATGGCTCCCGCGTTTATTGTCCTTGGCGCGCTGTGGCTGATGGGAGCTGCGGCATTCCTGTTTAATCTTCGCTGGTCTCGCCCGTTGCTGACGTTTCTCAGCATCATCTCCCTCGCGTATCTTATTTTCGGTACTGTGCTCTCGGTAGTCGCACTGGTGCTGCTTGCACGGCGTGGCGGAGTGCACAGGGAACAGAGCGCTCGACCTCAAATTTCAAACTGACTCGCTGCTCGCCCGCCGCTTCCACGACTCCGAACAGTAAAATGGACTTTGCTCCAATTTTGCTCTTGCGCCTGCGCCGTCAGGCGGGAAAGTACGTCCTTACATTTATGCACCGTTGGTCCAGGCTCTTTGTTCCCACTCTTCGCGAGGCCCCGGCGGATGCCGAAGTGGCCAGCCACAAGTTCCTGCTGCGCGCCGGCTACGTTCGCCAGCTTGGCGCGGGCATTTACAACTATCTCTTTCTTGGGCAGCGCTCGCTGAACAGGATCATCGCGATTGTGCGCGAGGAGATGGACCGCATAGGCCAAGAATTTCTGCTGCCGGGCATTCTTCCCAAAGACCCATGGGTGGAGAGCGGCCGCTGGACCGGCATGGGCGAAAACATGTTCCGGCTGAAGGACCGCAAGGGCGCGGACCTGTGCCTCGGCATGACGCACGAAGAGATTATGACGGTGATTGCGCGCGGCGAGCTGCGCAGCTATAAGCAGTTGCCGCAGATCTGGTATCAGATACAGACGAAATACCGCGACGAGCCGCGGCCAAAGAGCGGCCTCTTGCGTGTGCGCCAGTTCACGATGAAGGATTCGTACTCCTTCGACCTGAACGCGGCCAGCCTCGACACGAGCTATAACCTGCATGATGTGGCCTATCGCAATATCTTCACGCGCTGCGGGCTGAAGTTTGTTGCCGTCGAAGCCGACTCCGGCGCGATGGGCGGTTCGCAGTCGCAGGAGTTCATGGTCTACACCGATGCGGGCGAAGACCTGATTGCAAGCTGCCCGGTCTGCGGCTATGCGGCGAATCTTGAGAAGGCTACTTCGCGCCTTGAGCCGGTCACGGAGATGGAGCCAACGGGCGATGGCACGCCGGAGCTGGTGCATACACCGGGCTGTGCGGCAATTGCGGATGTAGCGGAGTTCTTCAAGATTTCTCCGGCCTCGGATATTAAGTGCGTAGCCTACATGGTGCTGAGGCGCGGGACGGACTCGAAAAAGGGCGGCGCGCCAGATACGTGGCATGGCGTGGCGGCGTTTCTGCGCGGCGACCATCAGGTAAATGAAACTAAGCTGCTGGGCGCGATTGGTGCTGCGGAACTGCGCACGATGCAGGCTGAGGAACTGGAAAAGTATCTGCACGGACCGGCGGGATTTCTGGGGCCGGTTGGCTTGGAGCACGATGCAAAGCCGCTGGGCGATGGGCTGACGGTCATCATCGACAAGTCGCTCGAAGGACGCAAGAATCTTGTCGCCGGAGCCAACAAGCAGGACTATCACTATCGCAATGTTACTCCGGGACGCGATTTTACATGGACGCTCAGTGCCGACATTCGCAGCGTGAACGAAGGTGAGGCTTGTCCCGTAGATAACTGTGGCGGCAAGCTCGTAGTGGGCAAGGCTGTCGAGGTGGGACACATCTTCAAGCTTGGCGACAGGTATACGGAGTCGATGGGCGCGCGCGTGCTCGACGAGAACGGCAAGGAAGTGACACCGATCATGGGCTGTTACGGCATCGGCATTGAGCGCATTCTCACTGCGGCTATCGAACAGTCGAATGATGCGAATGGCTTCTGGCTGCCGGCAACGATTGCTCCGTTTCCGGTTGTCGTCACGGTTACGAACATTGCCGATGCGGCGCTACGTGAGACGGGTGAGAAGATTGCCGCGGAGCTTGAGGCCGCGGGAATCGATGTGCTGCTCGATGACCGCGACGAGCGTGCCGGCGTCAAATTCAAGGATGCGGACCTTGTCGGAATTCCCTACCGCATCAACGTTGGCAAAAAAGCCGCCAGCGGTCAGGTGGAACTGGTCAGTCGCGCCATATCGCAAAGCACAGATGTGGCAATCGATGAGGTAGTGACCGCAGTAAAGGCCCGGATTGCGAACGAAGTGAAGTCTATAAATTAGAAGGTATTTTCCGTTTTTCCTAAAGGAGCAGCGATGGCGTTGAAGGTCAAATTCAAATCCCCGGCGGGCAGAGGCTCGCTGCCATCGCTGTTGGTGCGGACTGTGCTGCTGGGCGCGGCTGCATGCGCTGTTGTCGCGATCCTGGTCTGCGGATTCTTCTACTTCAAATACGGCGGCATTGTGGACGAGCGGCTGAAGCATCCGCTCTTTACCGACACGGCAAAGATTTATGCCACTCCGCGCGAGGTGCGGATCGGGCAGAAGCTGAGCGTGCGGCTGCTTGCCGACGAGCTGCGGCAGGCGGGCTACACGTCGCGGGGCGCGCAGAAGGATTCTCCGCTGGGAACGTACAGCGAATCGGGCAATTCGATTGCGGTCTACCCGGGGCCACAGTCGTATCACGCGCCGGATAGCGCGACGATTCACGTGAGCGGCGGCGCGGTGGACGCGGTGACCGACGACCACGGACAATCGCTGGCGAGCTATGAGCTCGAACCGCTGCTGATTACAGGACTGAGCGACGACGCGAACCGCACCAAGCGCAGGCTGATTACCTATGACGAGATTCCGCAGAATCTGGTGCAGGCGGCGCTGGCCATCGAGGACCGGCGATTCTTCGAGCACAGCGGCGTGAACTACTTCAGCATGATGGGGTGGGCGTGGCACGACTTGGTCGGCGACAGGAAGCACCGCGGCGGCGCTTCCACGATCACGATGCAGCTTGCCAAGCTGCTCTTCGTGGCCGACACGGGAACGATCCAGTACAAGGTGAAGCAGATCATGGTGGCCTTCCACCTGGAGCAGCATTTCACGAAGCAGCAGATATTTGAGGCGTATGCGAACCAGGTGCCGCTGGGGCAGCGCGGCAGTTTTTCCATTAACGGATTCGGCGAGGCGGCGCAGGCGTACTTTGGCAAGGATGTGCGGCAGCTCGACCTGGCGCAGAGCGCGATGCTGGCCGGAATGATTCAGCGGCCGAACTACTTTAACCCGTGGCGGCACGGGGACCGAATGCTTGAGCGGCGCAACCTGGTGCTGGACTCGATGGTGGAGACCGGCGCGATTACCAAGGACGATGCGGAGCGCGCCAAGGATGAGCCACTAAAGCTGACAACGGGAAACGTGGATGCGAGCGAGGCGCCGTACTTTGTGGACCTGGTGCACGAGCAACTGCTCGACAAGCTGGGCGACCGCGGCGCGAATCTCGATGGGCTGCGGATTTACACCTCGCTCGACCCCGATCTGCAGCGGGCTGCGACGGCAGCGGTTGAAAGCACGATTCATGTGGTGGACGAGCAGGTGGACAAGCTCCATGCGCGCGACAGGCAGGCGGGCAAATCCTACCCTTACCCGCAGGTGGCGCTGGTGGCGCTGAATCCGCACACCGGGCAGGTGTTGGCGCTGGTGGGCGGCAGGAGCTACGGGGCTTCACAGTTGAATCACGCGGTATCGAAGCGGCCGACGGGCTCGATCTTCAAGCCGTTTGTTTATGCGTCGGCATTCTCCACCGCGGTGGAAGGCACGATGCTGCCGGGGCAGGATCATTTGTTCTCTCCGGTGACGATGCTGAGCGACGAGCAGACTACCTACGACGTGGGCGGGCAGGAGTATAGGCCGCACAACTTTGAGGGCGAGTATCACGAGCAGGTCACGGCGCGGTATGCGCTGCAGAAGTCGCTGAACAATGCAACGATCGGCCT
>JAATFM010000060.1 GCA_015655195.1 Terriglobales bacterium | reverse complement strand
TTCGCTATGAGTTCGATCTGCAAGGAACGCCGCTTGCGGGAAGTCTGCACGTTCTCGCCCGCGGGGAGTTCACCGCGCGCGTCAACGGTCACATCACCGGCCATCATGACGAATGGGGCGCATTTGACCGTGAAGAGATTGGCTCTTTGCTGCATCCGGGCAAAAACGAGATCGAAATCGATGTGGTCTCGCATCGCTCTGGAAAGCCTTCCAGCACATCGCCCGCTGCGCTTGCCGCGGCGGTTCACATTACGCGCGCCGATGGCACGGAGGAACGTCTTGTGTCGGACGAACAATGGCAGGCTCGCACCACTGCACAGGCTGAGTGGCAGGGCGTGCAGGCCGTCGGGCCGCTCTCGACGGGCTTCGGCATCGGCACGGACCGTCAGCAGGCAATCTCCGGCCCGGACCGGATTGTCACGGATGCGTCCCTGCTTCGCAAGGACTTTACTGCCGATTCTCCCGTGAGCGCGGCGCGCCTCACGATCACGGCGCTGGGCGCTTATCACGCGTATATCAACGATCAGTCCATTGCCCCGAACACCTTGCTCGCTCCCGGCTGGACGGACTTTCACAAGCGCGTCCAGTACCAGACCTACGACGTTACCTCGATGATCGGTCGAAGCGACAATACGCTGGCAGTCGTGCTCGGCGGCGGATGGTACAGCTCACCAATGACCTGGGCCGGCTTTCGATATACGCCCGGACCAAACCTCCTGCGCGCGCAACTGGAGCTGACCTTTGCAAACGGCCAGCATCGAACGATTGTCACGGACCCGAGCTGGCAGACGGCTCCCGCGCCGATTACCTTCTCTGAAATCTATGGCGGCGAATCCTACGACGCGCGCCTGTCTCAGCGCGGCTGGAGCTCTCCGCATTTCAACGGTGCCGGCTGGACCCCGGCTATTGCGGCAAATCCGCCGGATAGCGGCATGGTCGTCTCCGCGCAGCCCGATCTGCCCATCAACACTGTGCTGACGGTCGCTCCCATCCATCTTGACCCGGCGAATGCCGCTCACCCGGCGATCTTCGACATGGGCCAGAATATGGTCGGCAATGTTCGCATTCATCTCCGCGGCACGCGCGGCACAGTCGTGCGCCTGCGTTATGCCGAGCGGCTTGATCCCGATGGCAGCATCTATACGAAGAACCTTCGCAACGCCGATGCCACCGACACCTACACGCTCTCCGGCGAGGGTGAGGAGACGTGGACTCCGGAGTTTACCTTTCATGGCTTCCGCTATGTCGAGCTATCGTTTCCCGGCGCAGCGCCTGCAACTCCGCCAACTCTCGACACTATCGCCGGTCTGGTGTACAACAGCCTTCCGCCTGCACCTACGGTGAGGCTCAGCAGCTCCAGTGAACTGCTCAACAAGATGAATGAGCTGGGAGCCTGGGGACAACGCGGCAACTTCGTCTCCATCCCGACCGACTGCCCGCAGCGCGACGAACGGCTTGGTTGGATGGGCGATGCAGGAGTCTTCTGGCGCACGGGCTCGTACAACTTCGACATCGACGCCTTCACCCGCAAATTCCTGCTGGACATTACCGACGCGCAGACCGCGGCCGGGGCCTTTACCGATGTCTCGCCGAACATTCTCGGGCCCAATCCCGGCGCGCCCGGCTGGGGCGATGCGGGAATCTTCATTCCCTATGCGGCATGGCTGCAATACGGAGACACAAGCGTAGTCGAGCGCTCCTGGCCGGCAATGCAGCGCTGGATGGACTTCATCCTTGCCAACAATCCCGACTACCTGCGCCGCAAGGCGCTCGGCAACAACTACGCCGACTGGCTGGCTCCCGATCCGCATACGCCCGGCGCCCTGATCGGCACAGCGTACTGGGCTCTCGTCGCGCGGGAGATGGCAGAAATGGCAAAGGCAATCCATCATCCAGACGATGCCGCGAAGTATCAGCAACTGTACGAGCACATCGCCGCCGCGTATCGGGCGGCTTATGTGAAGGAAGACGGCAGCGTCGAGGGAAATACTCAGACAGCGTATCTTGCCACGATCTTCACCGGCATCGCGCCGCCCGCTCTGGTCGGCAACATGGTGGATCGCATTGCCAAAGACGTGGAAGCGCATGGCAATCATCTCACCACGGGGTTCCTTGGCACTCCATTCCTCATGTTTGTGCTCAACGAGAATGGCCGCTCGGATCTTGCTTTCAAGCTGCTTCTCTCCGACACCTATCCCTCGTGGGGCTACATGGTGAAGAAAGGCGCGACAACTTGGTGGGAACGCTGGAACGGCGATACGGGCGACCCTTCGATGAACTCCTACAACCACTACGCCTTTGGCTCGGTCATGGCCTGGGTCTATCGCCGCGCTGCCGGCATCGATACGGATGCCACAGGCCCTGGCTTTCATCACCTGACCATCCAGCCGCACTTCGACCCGGCGCTTCCTCGCCTGCAAGTGGAGTACGACTCGGCCTACGGAACTATTGTTTCGGATTGGCAGCAGAGCCAGCATCGCTTCACTGTCAGCATCCCGGCAAACACAACGGCCACCGTGATTCTCCCCGGCAATCGGGCGGAAACCATCGGCAGCGGGAGCCACGCTTACACGATTCCATAGCGCTGCTGCTGAGATAAGCCGCGTTACGGCCGCGAAGACATAGCTTCTGCAAGAACTGGCCCCGTCCGCCTTACATGTGCGGTATGGATGCCAACCTGTGCGGCGTATCTCCCTCATCAGGGAAATACCGTCGCAGACACAAGTTTTTTGCGGAATGAACTCAGAGCGGTAACGGTTCCTGTAAGGATTTCTGGAGCCGTTTTGTTTTCAAAGGCTGGCGGAGAGGGGGATTCCAATCGAGAGATAAGCCATTTATTATCAACATTGCTAAAATAAGGGTTCCAATCCATACCGTCATTTATACCGTCACAAAAGCGGTGCTAGAGCATTGAAATCGACAAAATTAGCCTGCCGCCCTTACACCCAATAGGAATTTCTGGATCATCGACTGCCCAGCAGGACGATTTGTAAACCGTCACGCTGGGCTGCCGATCCTTTTTCATTTATCTGGCGACTGATAACGGCTGTCAAGCAGCCAGCAGCTTTCCATACTGCTCGTTCGTCAGTGGCAGAATAATGTTCCCCCCACCACTTCTTAGGCTCCCATAGAACCATTTCCGATTGGGAGCGTTCATGGCGCCCCCGCCGCGTTCGATCAGGAGCTCTACAGCCTTGCTTGACCGGAAATGCAGTGTCTTGACGATCATTCCGCCGTCCTCCATCGAGATGAAGTTACATTCCCACCGGTCATCTCGAAGAACGAATGACAAAGCGACGTAGCGCGTACTCGTTCTCGCTGGAGGAAATGGAATCACGTCGGCAGGTTGATCCTTTGAGGACTTCTGATCGATCAAGTTCAACAACCATCCGGGTGCCTCCTTCGGCGATTCAGTTGAGTTGCTATACATATATTCGCCGCCCGACTCCTCTGCTTCAGCGGGCAGCCATGCATAGTCTCCAGAATGCCGAATGGAAATCCCTTCCGCGATCTGTCCGCGGAAAAACATAGGAAGCTCATTGTCAGGCCAGCGGAAGAACATCGTAACCAGCTTCGTCGTACGAATCTGAAGCGTATCCATTGCAGAGAAATCATCTTCGCAGAGAGAACGCATAGTCTGGATTCCCGAATCACGCGAGAATTCCACTGCGAACACGCCGGATTCCTCTCCGGTTGCGACGGCCCACGGGCAGTCAGGATATTGCTCCAGCCATTCTTCGACCTTGTCGATCGATGAGGTTGCCTCGCGAAGCAACGGCTGCTCCTTTGAAAAACGGCTACGATGAATGAGGGGAAAGATTCTCCATCCCCGTTGAATTGCAAGTTCGATGGCATTGTGCATCATTGAATTTCTCCCGGTGATTGGTTTGCGAAACAGAAAAGCCCCTGAACTCTTGCCGAGTCCGGGGGCATAATGCGAATAGCAGTGGGAATACTTCATCGAGGCTGATTGCCTCGCTTGTTGGCTCGTGTGATGGGACTACTCGTCCTCTTCCTCCTGTGAATCAAGCCTCAACTTCAGACCAGCTACGCCCAGAATTACCTTGATCTCATTGAGCGAAACCGGGCTGAGCCTTGCGTCGATCAAATCACCTTCAGAGCATTGAGCGAGTTCTCGAACAGTTTGAATGCCGACAGTTTTCAGACGGTTGTGAGTCCGCACACTGAACTCCATTTCCTCTATAGGGAGGTCGAGCCATTCCTGTGGACTCCGACGGTCTTGGTATGCGCTGATCGGATAGAAATCTCCGGATGCAGCAGATTCAGAGGGTGGTTCTTCGTGGCCAGGTCCAGATGATTCTGCCGTTGCGCGTACAAGATCATGCTCTTGACTCTTCCCTGTAGTTTTGATTGCCCAAGCGGCCAACAGGAGAGCAATCGCAGCGTCGTGGAGCAACAGGAAAGTGGTTGCGAAGAGCAGCATCCAGCCGGCGGTGAGCGTGTGGCCCCAGTAAGCGCCGATGGCCCAGCCGATCATAAGGATAGATGCGGTGTAGAGCATAACGAGAAACGGATTAGTGAAGCTGATTGTGACTTTCATTGCGTGATGTCCTTTCTTTGAAGACAACAAAGCCCCGCTTGCTGCCAGATGAGAGCTGGTGGCAAGCGGGGCTCGTGTCGGTTAGTTATTTGTTGGCTCGCGAGAAGGTCGAGAGCGGTGACGGGACTGAAATGGTGCGGATGATTCTAGGTGTGTAGCAGACTGGTGAGGTTTCACCTCCTTCGATACGGCATGACATTCCGCAGGCAAGGTTTTCAGGTGCCGGAGGAAGCTGTTGTAGAAAGTGCGAATTTCGCTTGAGATGGGCGAGCTGTGATTTGACGAACTGCAGTAGCTAAGATTTCTGCTTATTGACGAACTCTGACGCCTGCTTCTGAAGCGACTGGCTCCAAGTCCAGAGAGTGGTTGTTCCGCCGTGGATCATGCCGTAAAGAGGCGTCCCGCCAGGCAGGCTCATGGTTGGCGTTTGCGCCCATTGGTTGACCTGACGCTTCGGGAGTACCGCTCCGAGGGACTCATCGAGCGTGGCAATGCAGATGATCCGCAGCAGTTGATCGGGATTAAGAACGCTCCCTTTCGGGCGGGCTTTTAACTGCCTGAAGCGCGTGCTGCTCATTCCGCCCAGTAGAAGCCGCGCGCTCTTCTCGTCAATCTTCCACCGCTCCATAATCTTGAAGAAGCGTCGGAGCGCCGGGCCGCTGAGGCGTTTTCTGTCAGCGGTGGCGGAGTAGTACGGAACTTTCTCGGTTTGAGAATCCTTGGTTCGAGACGACTTGCTCATCAATGTTTGTTTCCTCCTATTCTTCGTTTTCAGATGAACTGCAATTTTGTACCTGCAAATGCCAGTCGGCATGAGCGGTATCTGGACGAAAAGGTGTGTTTACTGCGCGCCGCGCTAAGATGAAATGCGGGAATAATTCGCGTATTCCGAGGGACTTACGCTCTAGCAGTTGGGGCCATGCGTGCAGGAATCCCAGGAAATTCACTTTCGTATTTCATCCCATAACCGATGAACCTGACGCTCTACCACGCCCGGTATTTCGCCCACGAGCTGACCAAGCGGTCGAGTTCGGCAAGCATTGACAGCCTTACATCCGCGCTCGCCGACGCCCAGGTCGATCTGAATCCTCCTCAAGTCGAGGCGGCATTGTTTGCATTCCGCTCCCCGCTCTCGCGTGGTGCGATCCTGGCGGACGAAGTCGGACTGGGAAAGACCATCGAGGCGGGTATCCTTCTGTCCCAGAGATGGGCGGAGCGTCGCCGCCGTCTCCTCGTCATCTGCCCCGCCAATCTGCGTAAGCAGTGGGGTCAGGAACTGGCGGACAAATTCTTCCTGCCATTCGCCATCCTCGAATCGAAGACCTTCAATGAAGAGATCAAACGCGGCAACCTAAACCCGTTCGAGCAGCCGAAGATCATCCTCTGCTCCTATCAGTTCGCGCGCACGAAAGACGCATACGTCCGGCAGACTCAGTGGGATCTGGTCGTCATCGATGAGGCACACCGCCTCCGCAACGTGTACAAGTCGAGTAACAAGATTGCAAACGCAATCAAGTCGGCCATCGCCACACGGCAGAAAACCCTGCTAACCGCCACGCCGCTCCAGAACTCCCTTCTGGAGCTATACGGCCTCGTCAGCATCATCGATGAATTCACCTTCGGAGACCTCCGCAGCTTCCGCGCCCAGTTCTCCCGGATGAACTCCCCGGAAGACTACCGCGCGCTGCGCGAACGCATTCGACCAATCTGCCAGCGCACGCTCCGCCGTCAGGTTCTTCCGTATGTCAGCTATACCAACCGCCACGCCCTGGTGCAGGAGTTCATCCCGAACGACGACGAAAAGAAACTCTACGCGCTGGTTTCGGAATATCTCCAGTCCGAACGGCTTTACGCGCTCCCGGCGAGCCAGCGCCAGCTCATGACGCTGATTCTCCGCAAGCTGCTGGCATCCTCCAGCTACGCAATCACGGACACGCTCCTCGGCCTATCCAACAAACTTGAAGCCATAGAGCAGCAGCAGGCGGCATTAGATGTCCCGCCCCCAGATCTTGCCGACAACTTCGAGACTCTTCCAGAGATCGAAGACGAATGGCTCGAAGACGAGCCTGACGAGGCTGGCGCGCCGCAGCCTGCCCAGGCACTCTCGCCGGAGCAGCGAGCGGAACTCCGCCAGGAAAAGGACCGCCTGCGCCAGTTCCACGAACTTGCCAAAAGCATCAAGCAGAACTCGAAGGGCGAAGTCCTCCTAACAGCATTGCGGAAGGGTTTCGAGGCCGCCCGTAAAGCTCAGGAGGATCACCGCAACGGCCCACTCCAGCAGAAGGCCATCATCTTCACGGAGTCCCGCCGCACCCAGGAATATCTCCTCAGGCTGCTCGAATCCTCCGATTTCGCCGGCAAAGTAGCGCTCTTCAACGGCACCAACGCCGACCCGCAGAGCAACGCCATCTACCGGCAATGGCTGGAGCGGCACCAGGGAACCGACCGCATCACCGGCTCGCCCACCGCCGACAAGCGCGCCGCCATCGTCGAGCACTTCCGCGACGAAGCCAGCATCATGATCGCAACGGAGGCCGCAGCCGAAGGTATCAACCTCCAGTTCTGCAACCTGGTCGTCAATTACGATATGCCCTGGAACCCCCAGCGCATCGAACAGAGAATCGGCCGCTGCCACCGCTATGGCCAGAAATATGACGTAGTCGTCGTCAACTTCCTCAACCGCGACAACGCGGCCGACGTCCGGGTCTACCAACTCCTCAATGAAAAGTTCCGCCTCTTCGACGGCGTCTTCGGCGCGTCCGATGAAGTCCTCGGAGCCATCCAGTCCGGCGTGGACTTCGAGAAGCGTATCGTCTCCATCTACCAGCAGTGCCGCACGCCCGAGCAGATCTCGTTCGAGTTTGACAAACTCCAGCAGGAGCTGGAGTCCGAAGTCTCCGAAGCCCGCTCACTCGCCCAGGAGCAGCTTCTCAACAACTTCGACCAGGAAGTCATTGAAAAGGTGCGCGTAGAGGCCGGCAAATCCCGAAACCGTTTTGACGAGCTACTTTGGAAGACGACACTCTTCTATCTCCAGCCCTATGCGAGTTTCGATGGCGCCAGTTACAGCTTCGTCCTCGAACACAATCCCTTCCCCGGCGAGTCCATCCACCCCGGCCCATACCGCATGGGGCGCAATGTCGAGGAGGCCAACACCTACCGCATCGGCCATCCCCTCGCCCAGCGGGTTCTCGATCAGTGCCAGTCCCTCGAAACGCCGCCCGTCGAGGTCCGGTTCAATCTGTCAAAGAGCGGCAAGCGCCTATCTATATTAGAGCCGCACCTCGGCCAGTCCGGCTGGCTCGTCTGCTCCCGGTTCACCGTCCAGGCATTCGAGGCAGAGGACCACATTCTCCTCGCCGCCGTCCGTGATGACGGCCAGTTGCTCGACCCCGCCGCCTGCAAGCGCCTCTTTGATCTTCCTGCCGATGCCGGTCAGCCGATTCTCCCGGTCCCGGTGTCCGCCCTCGATGCCCAGATTGTCGAGCAGCAAGAGAAAGTTCTGGATCAGATAGGGGAGCGCAACAACACCTGGCTCGACCAGGAAATAAGCAAACTCGACCGCTGGAGCGAGGATATGAAGTTTGGCTTGGAGCAGGAGATCAAGGAGCTCGACCAGCAAATTCGAGAAACAAAGCGCGAAGCCAAACTTGAGGCTACACTCGAAGGTAAAGTCCAGCTTCTCCGCAAGGTAAAAGATATTGAATCACGCAGGTCCGACAAGCGTCGTGATCTATTTGTAGCGCAGGTCGAAGTAGATGCACGCAAGGAGCAGATGCTCTCTGAGATTGAAGCGCGTTTGAAGCAAACCTGCTCTTCGAAACAGATTTTTGCTGTGCGCTGGATGCTCGAATAAGGGAGGGAAGAATGGCAGATACGGCCCCTAGCCCGACACTTTCACCGGATGAGTCCCTTGCTTTGACCATTGCCAATGCAATTAAGTCAGCGAATTTGGTGAGCGATCAGCATATCTCCCGAATTCAGACAGGATTAGCGAAGGGTAATATCACTGCGCGGGACTGGGCGTTAATCGCCGAATTGGCTCTGACTGCTGCCACACAGGAGGATGCGTCATGACCATGCCACTGCAAAATTTGGCCATCCGGGGCTTTCGTGGTGCGACTCGGCCGGTTGAAATTGCATTCGAGAACAAGCCCGTAATCATGATTTTCAGTGAGAATGGAACCGGGAAATCTACAATCGTCGATGCCCTCGATTTTGTCTGTAATGAACACGCCGGAGCTTTAGAAGGCAGGCGGGCAACGCCAGTCAAGGAGTTCCTTCCTGCATTGGGAAGCAACGCTGCGGACCTACAGGTTGGGCTTAAATGGGCAGGCAAGTCGTGGACTGCAGCACTCGCTGGCGCGAAAGCAAAGATCACCGGCACAACACCTCGTCCAGCAGCAAAAATTCTGCGCCGCTCACAGATTCTGGAGATTGTTGATGCGATTCCCTCCAAACGATATGAAGCGTTCAGTCGTTTCGTGTCTGTGCCAAACGTCGAGAAGGCTGAGGGCACTCTTCGTGAAGCCGAGAAGCAGACAAAAGAGACTTACGCTGCTGCTGCCAGAAACCAGAACACAGCTCGGGATGATCTGCGAAAGCTATATAACGATGCGGGACAGCCACAGCCAAACATCAACGAATGGGCAAAGGCCTGCAACAACACTGAATCCGGCGATCTGGATAAGCGGATTCGTCATATCGACACGCTTACAAATCAGATCAAGACCACGGCGGGCGCGCGTTCCGAACTTACAGAAGCACGAAAACAGGCTGGTATTGACACTGAATTAGTGCAATCCCTGACTAACGAATTAAAGTTGGCAGAAGCTGGTAATACTGCAGCGACAAGCGAACTCCTCAGAGTGCTTGAGTCGGCAGAGAGTTACCTCTCCGCTCATCAGGACGACACGGAGTGTCCTGTCTGCCAGCAAGGGATCGACAGCACGGAGTTATTGGCTCAAATTTCCGCGAGAAAGACCGCTGGCGCACAGATCGCAGACGTCAGTCGTAAATTAGAGGCAGCCAGAAAGAAGGAAGAGAGAAGCCAGGCCCTTCAGGAGAAAGATGAGGCGCGCTTTCTTGGCACAGCAAAATCACTTGCCCAGGCATTTCATAGTTCGGGACTCGATTCCTTAAAGAAGATCGACATCGGATGGGATCGTTTTCGGGCGTTGCTTGAGAATGCAGACCAACTTGGCTCTCAACCGAATCCCGCTAGTCCCGAATCTATCCTTCTTGCGGAAGAGATGCTTATGCTGTGTGCGGGCGCTGCTGGCGAACTGGCGAAGGAGCGTGGAGCTGTCAGTACAGCATTGGAAAATCTTCGTGCGATAAAACTCCAATTTGCGAATGCTCAGAAATATTACAAGCAGGCTAAGAAGCATGAAGCTCAGAGCAAGAAGCTGACGTTCTGCCACTGAACTACTCCCGCAACTAATTTAACTTCAATGACTTACATCAATTTTCAAAATCGAGCGGGGTATCAAAAGTCATCAATGCTAAAATCGCCTTGTGAATTACCGCGATTGGGGCGCGGTCAACGGCATGGCGAATGCTCGGTATCAACACGGACATATAAAAAGGTACCACGTTCCGGTGGAGGTTTCGCCTGGAAATACCAGTACAGACAGACCGATCCGGACGGCGTGCGCCGCATCAAATCGCAGACTTTCAGCCCACCCGAGTACCCGACCGCCCACCATCCGCATTCGGGCAATCATCAAAAGTCATTGCAAACATGCTGGAATGCGCATAGATACTAGCGATTTCGTGATTCGCGCGTTTTCGATACCATTCCATGTTTTCCACAGAATCTACCGTAGTACACCACCTTCTCCCGTTTTCGTGCACTAAATCAGGAAACGTATACTAAGGGCATCTGCATCGCTCCGCGTGTGCCCGGCGCCTCCCGGTACTGCATCATTTCCCATTCGACCATGCCCAATTGTGATAAACGTGGCGGGCTTGTAGCGCCGCCTGGGACCCTTGATGGACCCACACCGCCTGATTGCCATGCAGACATTATCCACATTCTCGCCCGATTTCCTGCGGTCCTTTCTGTGGGGTTCAATCCGGCTGGGCTAAGGTCTGCGTGGTGCCGTGCAAGCCAATACCACCGCATCAGCCATGGTGCTTTTTCGGTCGCTTCATGCTACGCATCATTTATTCATATAAATCTACTTGACAACGTTTCCGCCGACTGCAATAAATGATTTCATCCTCGCTTTGCAATTTCAGAGACCTGCTGCTAACAGAAGCAGCGGGCAAGCTCAGGATTGGGCCCCGTATTCGTGTGGCAGCGATTCCGACGCTGACTTGAATGCATGTAAGACATGCGCGTTCTGGATCAGCTTGACGTATTCACAAAAGTTCGTCCCACTGTTGAGTAGAGGAATCTATGCGCCTGCGAAATATACGTGCGTCTTTTCATCGTTCACTTTTCCCTGCAATCAAGCGTTATACAGGCCTATGGGTTATCGCAGTCGTTTTATACGCACCATTTGAACTTTCAGTCGCCATAGGACAAACCACGACGCAGAATCCCAGCGCAAGTTCTAGTTTTGGGACATGGACCAACATTACTAGCGTTCCTAGTCATGGTGACGGCCATAACTATCTACAGGATTTCGATGCCACAATCAATCCTGCCAATGGAGCACTAAGTATTCGCATTAAAGTGGATCGCCCTGATGATCGGGGCATGAAATACCCTCAATATGCCTTTATGTATGATTCTGATCAAGACCACTCAATCATCATGAAGCAAGTAGAGCAAGAGTGTACAGAGATGCCCGGTGCTTTTACCGGCGATACTGGCTTTGGGCTACCTCAATGCGTTGCAGCTGTTGTCCAACCGGCCTTGTATGATACAGCTACCTTCAACGATGCGTCAGGCGCATCATCGACATCCGTCAACACTGGCCCGAACACATTCGCCTATAAACAACAACTCACTTATAACTTTCCAGTAACAAATGACATGGATGCTATATGTCAAATTAACACGGGATTTATCTATGAGGACTTTAACGGTGTGAAACACGATCTTGGTCTATTGAATATTATGAATGTCCACAGTAACGACATGTCTGGAACGCCAGACGGAATATGCGACCAATACTTTGGAATTCAAGCTGTCCTTACAGGTGGCGATGCTACTGTCAAATCAGAAATTAATAGCGAATCTCCTGCTGAGATGAACAATATTGGAGAAGAAGGCTACCTTCGACCGATCATCACAGATGGAGTTGGGAATAATCTGCTTGCTCTAGAAGATGCCAACGGCAACATTGGGAGTGGCACTGGAAGACCAGGATATTATCCCGAAATAAACAATATATCCATGCCTGGAAATTCTGGACTGGGAACGCTGGAGTCAGGTACCAGTACGATAACCTTCCCTGGCATATCAACCCCGTATACATACACAGCTTCAAGCATCCCGATGACCTATCAGATCGGGTACACAGATGTTACTCCTGTTGGCGAAACACTTTGTGGTGGACGGTGGGACACAAATGCTTCCAACGTAAAGCAATATACAACTACTGCTCCACCTATACATCTCATCAAATACACCTCGATTGAATTGCCAAATGGCCTGTCATACAACCTCCAATATGACCCAGTATACGGCCTTATTAGCAAAATTATATATCCCACAGGTGCGTGGATAGAGTACACATGGGGAACGAATCCTGATTCTGAAATGATAGGTTGGACCGACCCGCCAGCTGGAGTAAATGGTTCCCAAAACGTAGACCCGGAGATAGGCACAAGCGGGCAGCCGTCAACGGGCGGCGGAAACCCACCTTCAACAACTTATTGTTATTTTCATCATGACTTTCCGGCTATTCAGAAGCGAGTAATCAGCTATGATGGTGTCAATCCTGCCCAAGAACAAGATTTTACTTATACCACTATATGGTCGCAAAATCCTACTTCTTGGACCAGCAAAACCACTACCGTTACAACCATTGATTTAGTCCGTCCCGGCCATCCGAGCTTTCGGACAGTATATAGCTACACTGCTGCAGTAACCAGCCCTAGCACGCTTAGTCATAATGTGACATCCGGCATCCCTCAAGAAAATACCATTACCTACTATGACACCAGTGGCGCACTCTTAAAGACGATAAAAAAGGTTTGGGAGGCACCGTCAGACCACGCTCGCCTTACCGGAGAGTGCGAGATACTACCTAGTGGCATTGTTAGCGGAACCTTTTATCAATACGAGCCATACGCGACTACGGGCTGGAATAACGCTTGGTTCTATCTGACCGACAATTATTCCGATGTTTCTGAATACGACTACGGAATCCTCGACGCATCCTGCACTAAACCTAACTCCACTCCAAGCAGAGAGACAGTCACCACATACGCGTCATTTTCTTCAACTCCGGCATTACCCTCTTTCACGGTTACGCAAGGCGACAATATAGCCGTCTATAGTCCAGCGAACATGTGGTCTAAGCCATCAAATATTAGCATTTACGATCACGGCACATTGGTATCAGAAACACATTTCGCGTATGATGAGCTTGCACTGGCGTCTGCGGGGGATGTTCTCAATCACGACGACAACCACTACGGCTCCTCCGCAACAACTGCCCGAGGCAACCTAACGACCGTCCATCGTTACTGCTTCCTGCCTAGTAATAATCAGAGTTGCAATGACTTAGTCATGCACGCCCAATATGACATGACCGGACAACCTGTTAATGTGACTGATGCCAATGGAAACATAACATATCTTTCATACGCCGATAATTACACTACAGATGATGGCAGCCCGAGCGGCGCAACGAATGCGTATGTGACGCAGATAACCCGGCCTGTAACGAATGGTGTATCCCATGTATCCAAGTATCAATACGATTTCAATAAAGGTCTATTACGAACCGCAGTCGATGAAAATTCTCAATCAACTTCATATTCCTATAACGATCCGTTCAACCGTATAACTGAAACGGACTTCCCCGACGGCGGACGTAAAACCGTCACATATAATGATCCCGGCCCAACACCGAGTGTGGTCAATACTACTCTAATGAATCTGACGGGGATGACTTCGACAACAACAACAACCATGGACGGCATTGGTCATGTCATCCAGATTCAAGACAATTCCGATCCGTTTGGTGCGGATTACGTTGACAGCGCTTATGATGGACTCGAACTTCTATATACCATTACTAACCCCTATCGCACCGCCGAAGATCTCACCTACGGCATCACGACTGAGACCTATGATGCTCTTGGGGAAAAGACTCTTCAAAAACAGCCGGATGGAAGCATTTTGCAATGGTGCTATAACAATATCCCGTCAAGTGGACAGACGAACTGTCATAGTCATATCTCCTCAGCGACAGGCACATGGGTTGATGCAGACGACGAAAATGGAAATGACTGGCAACGGACGACGAATGGACTCGGTCAGCTTGTCGCTGTCGATGAGCCGAACGGAGCGAGTCAGGCACCATCGATGGAGACAGATTACGCCTACGACGCGCTCAATGACGTATTATCAGTGACGCAGAATGGCACAAGCGGGAGCACACCTCGGATTCGTAGTTTTACTTATGATAGCCTTGCGCAGTTATTGTCTGCAACGAATCCCGAATCTGGCCAAGTCTCATACGCGTATGATGCGAACGGCAATATTCTCACCAAGACATCTCCGGCGGTCAATGAGTTATCAGGGACACAGACAATCGGTTACTGCTATGACAAGCTCAATCGTCTGGTCGGAAAGTGGAGTGCAGCGCAGCCATCGGGATGCAGCTCAACTCCTACATCCACGTCGAGCAGTCTTCTTGCTGCCTATACTTTCGACACCTCCACGATTTCAGGAGCAACGAATACTATAGGGCGGTTGGTTGACGAAAAGTCATATATCAACGGCACGTTTGTTTCGGAAGATTCTCCCTACCTGTACGATGCGATGGGAAGACTTCAGACAGAACAGCAGTGCCCAATTACACCTTGCGCTGCACCGTACACATTCCACAATACCTACGATCTTGCGGGCAACCTCACAAGCTCGGACAATGGCCTCTCTACCTCGTCAAGCCTAAGCGGGAACACCATTGCACTCGGATTTTCTTACGATGCGGTTGGGCGTCTTCAGCAGGCAACCGTGAATAGCCAACCCTCAGCGTGGACAGGAAACAGCGCATATCCGACCACGCTCTTTCAAGCAAACAGCCAGACTCAATCCTTGCTTGCCACATCTTCCATTCCAGCACCATATGACCCGATGGGGCATATGGTGCTGGCACAGTTGGGACTTTCTGATACGAGCGCTTCCGCTGCGGTCAACATGACTCGCACATACGATCCACGAGCTCGCCTTACAAGCGAAGTTGATGGCGGTACTTTAGAGGCTACCGCTAGCACCGGAGTTGTTGTTGTGAGCGGGTCGGAGACCAGCGCTCCCAATGAAGTTGCAACGCCTGGAAGAGGCACGATCTTGTTTTCTGGAACGGACCAGAGAATTTGCATACCAGGCACATTTTCAACCGATTCCACCACAGCGGCCACAGCTACTACACCAAATCTGACCTGTCCACAGTCAGAATATGTATACGACTCCGGCGTTGTTACGGTCACCATCGGCACATGGGTGACTAGCGTAAATTACGCCGCGCAGACTCCGGTGGCCCCAAGTCTTGCTTCACTTCTCGAAACCACGCTCAATGCCGATACCAGTTCTCCCGTGACGGCGACCGTATCCGGTGCTGTCGTCACTCTTACTTCCAAAACCACCAGCGGTTATCCTGTGGAGGTCACGATAGCATCTAGCGATCCGAGCGACTTCCCAACACCCTCATTCAGTGCTTCGGTCTCACGGGGTGGAATCACTGGTGGCATCGACGGCGGCACGCTATATGACGCGGGCGTGGCCACAGTCACGATCTCCAGCGATACGACCTCCTATACCGCAACAACCAATTGGGGACAGGGCAGCACGGCTTCCACTCTTGCCTCCGGTCTTGCCTCGGCCATTAACTCTGCAGCGGGTTCGCTGGTTTCCGCTACTGCGAGTGGAAATGTGGTCCTTCTGATCAGCACGGCAACAGGCACTGAGACCAACTACTCCGTTTCTGTCAGCACGTCTGACAGCATGACAGCTAGTTATCCCACTCTGTTCCCATCGCCGAGCTTCCAACTCAGCGGGGCGAATATGTCCGGAGGAACCGGCACTGGCTTAAGCGAGGGAACGGTCTACTCCTACAGTGCAGGATATGATCTAGTAGGCAATGTCCACTCCGTGACGGATTCCGTCACAGGAGCATGGACCTATAGCTATGACACGCTGAACCGGCTGACACAGGCTCAGGCATCCTCTGGCCCCTATCTGGACGAGACAGGGTGCTGGACTTACGATGCCTTTGGGAACCGGACAATGGAAGCCTTCTCGACGGTCACATCCACTCCCTGCGCCTCCGGAGCGAACGACAACAGGCAATTGACCATTGCGGCCTACAAGGCTAATAACCAGTTCAACAGCGCCTCGTACAATTATGATGCGGCGGGGGATGTGACGCTCGATCCCAACAATTCGTATTACTACGATGCTGAGGGCAGGCTGTGTGCCACCGGCAACAACGCGGCTGGCGGGTGGTCCTATACCCAATACGTCTACGATGCGGAAGGCCGCCGGGTAGCCAAAGGCGCGGTGCCCACCCTTTCCTGCAATGCGCCTACTTCCGGGAATGGCTTTACGGCACAGAGTTTCTATCTCTTGGGCCAGAGCGGAGAGCAAGTAGCGGAAATCAACGGCTCAGGAGCCTTGCAGCACAGCAACGTCTGGGTTGGCGGTAAGTTGCTGGGGACGTATGACTTTGTGAATGGCGGGCTGCATTTTGCGTTGACCGACCCGCTGGGTACAAAGCGAGTGCAAATCTCCGGCCTCGGCAAACCGGAACTCAACTGCCTCAGCCTACCATTTGGCAACGACCTGGGCAATCTCCGTCAGACAAACTGCATTTTTCCTCTAGGCAGCGCCGGTACGGGGGCGGACGCCACGGAGCATCACTTTACCGGCAAAGAAAGGGATGCGGAGTCGGGGCTCGACTACTTCGGGGCCAGGTACTATGCAAGCTCAATGGGCCGTTGGATGTCGCCTGACTGGGCTGCAAATCCGGAGGCGGTGCCGTACAGCAAACTAGATAATCCGCAG
>JAATFM010000185.1 GCA_015655195.1 Terriglobales bacterium | reverse complement strand
GCGCGATTTTCCCTGAGCCGCCGCGTCGCGCCGGGCATCCCATAGAGAGCTAACGATGCCGCCCACCCCCGTTACCGACGAGACCGCCAGCGAACGCGCCTTTCAGCAGACGCTAAAGAACGCGCACCACACGATGGTCTGGAGCGAGATTCTCAAGATCGCGCTGGACAGCTTTCAATCGAGCAAGCTGCGCTTTGCGCTCACTGCCCTCGGCATGGTGATCGGCACGGCCTCGGTGATCCTGGTGGTGACAATCGGGCTCACGGGCAAGCAGTTCATCCTGAACGAAATTCAGAAGATCGGCACCAACGAGGTGGAGCTGGAATACGCCGGCGGCGGCGCGGCAGGCTCGGAAAACAATGTCTACAACGACTACCTGACGCGCGACGACGAGCGCGCCGTTGTGGCGCAATTGCCGGGCGTAATGTACTCCTCGCCGATCATGGAAATGCACGACCGCATCAGCTTTGGCGGCGGCGTGGTAAAAGACACACTGGTGCTGGGCGTAAGCCCCGATTACCTCCACATTCGCAACCTGCTGGTGCCGTATGGCCGGTTTCTGGATGGGACCGACGACGCGCAGCACATTAAGTGCGCGGTGGTAACGGAAACATTCGCCAAGCTGCGCTACGGCAGCGTGGATGCCGCCGTGGGCCGCGAGTTTTCCATCAGCGGAATTCCCTTCACGATCATCGGCGTCTTTAAAGAGAGCGTGGACGATTTCGGCCAGTCGGAGATTGCCGACGAAACCATCCTGATTCCCTACTCCGTAGCGCGGTACTTTACAGGCACCGAGAATGTGAAGCAGATTTATTTCTCCATGCGCTCGATGTCGGAGGTTCCGGATGCAACGCGCGAGATTGCGCGCATCGTGAGCTCGCGGCACCGTCCCAACTCCGTCTACAAGACGCAGGACCTGCGCGAAGTGCTGAGCATGGCCGACACGGTCTCCACCATTCTCACCGCCGTGCTGGTGCTGGTGGCCGCCGTCACGCTGGCCGTGGGCGGCGTGGGCATTATGAACATCATGCTGGCCACGGTGCGGGCGCGCATCCGCGAAATCGGAATCCGCAAGGCGCTGGGAGCCACGAGCCGCGAGATACGGTTGCAGTTTTTAACCGAAGCTGCGCTTATCTCGCTCGCCGGCGGCGTTGTCGGCACGCTCGTGGGGCTCTCGCTGCCGCTTTCAGTGCGCTTCTTTACCGATTACCCGCTGCCGATCTCGCCATGGTCGGTGGTGATTGCATTGACGGCGGCAACGGCTGTAGGGATTATCTTCGGCACCATGCCTGCAACGCGCGCCGCGCAACTGGACCCGGTGGAATCGCTGAAGTATGAGTGACGAAAAGCAGGGATCAGGGATCAGAGACCAGGGATCAGAATCCAGCGGTCTGAATCTCTGGCTCGCCTACGGACTCATCGCTCTGGGCCTTCTGTTGGCAGCCGGATGCGCGGCACTGATTGTGTTTCCCTTCTATAGCCGCCACTAGAATCACTACATTTTTTCGTCCTTCTTCACTCGCTCTTCATTCCCCACGCATAAAAGCTCAATGCCGCATCGCCTTGCTGGAGCAGGCGTGTGCGGGTAAGTGTGCCGTAAGTGTCCGCGAGCGATTCCTTGCGGCGGTGTTCGGCGATCACGAGTGCGTCTTCCGCAAGCCACGCAGCACCTGCCCCGCCAAGCAGGCCAAGCGTCGAAGCATACTCGCCTGCAAGATCGTAAGGCGGATCGAGAAAAACAATATCGAAGCTGGCCTCGGGCACATGGCTGCGAAGAAACGCGCCGACTGAGCCAGTGTGAACAACAGCATCCGCGATGCCGAGCCGGGCAAGGTTTTCGCGCAGAGTCTTCAGCGCCGGTCGAGCCTTCTCGACAAATTCCACATGCGCCGCGCCGCGGCTGATGGCTTCAATTCCCACCGCGCCCGAGCCGGAATAAAGATCGAGGAAGCGCACACCATCCGCCTCTCCGGCAGCAATGCGCGGAGCAAGCACGTTGAAGAGCGTCTCGCGGAGGCGGTCGCTGGTAGGCCGCGTGGCAAGGCCCGGCGGGGCCGCGAGCGGGCGGGATCGAAATTGGCCGGCGATGACACGCATCGCTCCTCAGAATACGCGAGCAGAATACGCAAGCGCCGAGGCGGCACGGGCCTCTACAATGGCGGAATGAGGAGCTGGTCAATCCCGCTGGGCCGATGGATGGGCGTGGAGTTGCGCGTGCACACGTTTTTCCTGCTGCTGGTCATGGTGTGCGTGTGGCTCGGCGTTTCGGAGAGCAGCACGGACGGCGTCGCTCGCGGGCTGGGACTCTTCCTGGCGCTCGTCTGCGCGGTAGCGGTGCGGGAGACGGCGCGGCTGATCGTGTCGGCATGGCTCGGCCTGCGGTTGCGGGCAATTCTGCTCCTGCCCATCGGCGGACTTTTCGCCTACGCCAACCCGGAGAGCCAGGAGCTTGCCACCGGTGGAATCGGGCAATATGCGCTCGCCGGCGCCGGGCCTCTGGCCAACGGGCTCACGGCCCTGGCGCTGGCCGCAACCTTTCTCGGCGTAGCGCCAAATATCGATCTTGTAAGCTTTCCGCTCATTGACGCCGGCCGGCTGCTGCGCGCCGCGCTGTGGATGCAGGCTGGAATGGCGATTCTGCACCTGCTGCCAGCCTATCCGCTGGACTGCGGACGGCTGCTGCGTAGCAACTTCGCGCACAAGTATGGCGCGGGTGCCGCGGGCCGCGCCGCAGCCGGGCTGGGGCAACTGCTGGCCGCGGGCGCGATGATCGGCGGACTGCTGCTGCACAGCCCGTGGCTGGCTATCGCCGGCATCTTTATCATGATCGGCGCACAGGTTGAGGATCAGGGCGTCTTTTTCCAGTCCGTAGTGGACACGGTGCAGATGCGCGAGGTGATGCTGACGGATTTCGCCACGCTCTCCCCCTCTGACACATTGTCCGACGCGCTCTCGCGCTGCGTGCATTCGCTTCAGGAAGATTTCCCCGTGGTTCGCGGGCCGCAGCTTGTCGGCATCGTCTCGCGGCAGCGGATTGTGGACGCGCTGCGCAGCGACGGCAACGGCTACGTACAGTCGGTCATGTCGCGGGCTTTTCAGGTGGCGCGGCCGGAAGACACGCTCGGCACAACGATCCGGCGCATCACGGCAGGCCGCGGCCTCTCGCTGATTCCGGTCACGGAGAGCGGGCGCGTGGTGGGAATTGTCAGCGTGCAGAACCTGATGAGTTCGATGAGCCTGCTGGCCGAGCAACGCCGCTACGAGCGGCAGGAGACCGGAGAGTAAGCGTTCCATGGCCGGAGAAGAAGAGACTCCGCTTGCGCCGGGGCTGTATCTCGTTGCCACCCCTATCGGCAACCTGGGAGACATTACGCTGCGGGCACTCGATGTGCTGCGGCGCGCAGACCGCATTGCCTGCGAAGACACGCGGCAGACGCAGAAACTGCTGAATCACTTTCAGATTGCCACGCCGACTGAAAGCTGCCACGAGTTCAACGAGACTTCGCGCGCCGCGGGCTTTATTGCAGCTATTCAGGCCGGAAGGCGCATTGCCGTAGTGACCGACGCGGGAATGCCGGGAATCAGCGATCCGGGCAGCAGGCTCGCAGCGGCGGCGATTGCGGCAGGCGTGCCGGTGGTGCCAATTCCGGGCGCAAATGCGGCGCTGAGCGCGCTGGTGGCTTCCGGGCTGCCTACGTCCGAATTTCTCTTCCTCGGATTTCTACCGGAGAAAGCCGGCGCGCGCCGCACACGGCTCGAAGAGCTGTTGCGCGAAACGGCCGGCACAGGCCGCACACTGATCTTTTACGAAGCGCCGCACCGGATTCTCGAAACGCTGGCCGACGTGGAAGCAGTCTTTGGCCCGGATGCGCGGGTTGTGGCTGCGCGCGAGCTGACCAAATTGCATGAGGAGTTTCTGCGCGGCACGGCGGCGGAGATTCGCAGCCAGCTCACCGATCGGGATCGCGTTCGTGGCGAGTTCACGCTGCTGGTTGAGGCGGCGCGGGAAGCAAAAACACCCGCATCCACCGCGGCAACCGTCGCGGCTCAGGTTGCAGAGCTACAAGCGCGCGAGGGCCTCGACGAAAAAGAAGCGTTGAAACGTCTGGCGCGGGATCTGGGGCGCGGCAAAAGCGAGCTTTACCGGGAGTTGCAGCGGGAGCGGGCAAGCAGTCGCGGTGGGCGATAGATTTGCACGCCGTCGCCCTCGCTCTCAGTTACCCGAAACGGTCGATTCAACGCTGGCCGGCTCGGCCTGACCCGTATGGCGCCGCTCCAGCTCCTCGATAACCGATTGAAGCTGCCCGCGCTTGCGCTCGGTCATCTCCACAAAACGGATTCCGACGGAAAACGGATCATGCAGTGTCTGGGTGACGCCGGGCAGCAGCAGCGGCATTCCATCGAGCATGAATTCGACCTCGACGCGGCGATAGATGCCGACCGGAATGCGGTCGTGGGCGCGGATGCGGCAGCCGCTCATGCTTACGTCGAGAACCATGCCGGTAATTTTTGTATGTAGTGAGAGCACGAGAACCCTGGCGTGCGTGTCCACGTTGTGGCGCTGGTGCTCGCGCCGATCCTGCCTGCGCTCCGCTGCGGCAGCCGGGGCCGGCAATGTGGTCGAGGACGGAGATGAGTCCGTGGACGCCGCGGGGGTAGTCGAGGACGCAGTTACCGGCCCAGCCGCGGAGGATTGCGCCGAATCGCTTTTCGAGGCGGAGGAAGGTTGTTGCGCCAGGGGGGCCTCTACACGCGCCTCCAGTTCCTCGCGCATTCCGCCGAGAAGCTCGGCAAGCTCCTGCTTGCGGTGCTCACTCATCTTCTGAAACTTGACGCCTACGCTATTGCCCTTCGCCGACCATTGCAGCGTTCCGGCAAAACGGAAGCTCGCGCCGCCGAGGCGAAAGGAGACTTCGACCGGCGCGCCGGTCTCGGCTACAATCTCGCCCTCCGGGTGCAAACGGCAGCCTTCGAGGCCAAGGTCCATCATGCGGCAGAGACGGCCCTCGCCCGGCTCGCGGAGAAAGAGCATAGCTTTGCCTTCCACCGGAAAACGGAAGTATTTACGCTGCTCGCGCCGCAGCTTCAAGCTTGATTCTGGATAGTCTGCCACCGGTTTCCTCTGTCACCAGGGATCATCGGCAGATTAGTGGCTTCCCGTTAGCTGGATTTAGTGGCTTCCCGTCAACTCCCAGGGGCGACGGGCGGCGGGACCGGGCGTTTCGCGCCCACGCAGGCGGTCATACTGGTAGAGATCGCTCGTGGTGCCAAGCGATTCATTGTAGAGGCCCATGGTGCCGGTAACGAGGTTCAGCTCCTCGGTGAAAGCGTGAATGGCCTGGAGCTGCGGCGCCGTGGCGGGCAGTTCATATTGGGAAGTCTTAATGAACTTCTGGTAGCCGCGGTCGAGCAGGCGGGCGATTTCGCCTTTCACCAGAACGCCGGGCGTGACAACGAGGCTTGCCGCGCTGCCCTCGCCTTTGCCGGCTCCGCTGGCGACAAGAATCGCGGCGATGCCGCTCCTGCTCACCTGCACGGCACCGGGCGCGGCAGAGGATTGCGCCACCTCAAAGGATTGGGCGCGAAACTGATCCAGAATCTGGCTGAAGGTGGGATTCGTTCCTTTGCGGGCCATGTCGCCTCTCAGTCTGCGAGGATAAAAGAAACAGGCGCGGAGCGCCCTTTTTGCAGCGATGCGCCGTCTGCTTTCATCATACCTTCCGCACACGGGGAATTCTCACGCATGACGATAGAGACAGAAAAGACGCGGCCCGACGCTTCCGAATCCGGTTCTTCCCTGCCCGGCTTTTCCAAGTCGGGGCCGGACCTCGGCGTTTCCCTGCTCGACCGCATCGGAAACACGCCGCTGCTGCGGTTGGAGCGGATTACGCGCGGCCTCGACGGAATTACCCTCGTGGCAAAGGCCGAGTGGACCAACCCCGGTGGCAGCGTGAAGGACCGCGCCGCGGCCAGCATGGTGCGCGACGCGGTGGAGCGCGGTCTGCTCCAGATTGGCAGGACCAGCGGCGGCAAAACGCTGCTCGACGCCACCAGCGGCAACACCGGCATTGCCTACGCGATGCTGGGCGCGGCGATGGGCTTTCCTGTCACTCTCGTCATGCCGCGGAATGTCTCGCCCGAGCGCAAGCGGATCGTAGGCGCTTACGGCGCAACAGTCGAGTGGACGGACCCGGATCAGGGCTCGGATGGCGCGATTCGCCGGGCGCAGGAGATGGCAACAAGCGAGCCGGAAAAATACTTCTACTGCGACCAGTATTCCAACAACGCCAACTGGAAAGCGCACTATGCCACGACCGGGCCGGAAATCTGGCAGCAAACCGAAGGCCAGGTAACGCATTTCGTCGCCGGGCTGGGAACTTCCGGCACCTTTATGGGAACCACGCGGCGGCTGCGCGAGTTTCATCCGGGGCTTGTCGCGGTTAGCTTCCAGCCGGACTCGCCATTTCACGGGCTCGAAGGCCTCAAGCACATGCCAACCGCGCTTGTGCCCGCAATCTACGACGCCGCGCTCGCCGACCGCAACATCGAAGTCGAAACCGAAGCAGCCTACGCAATGGCGAAGAGGCTGGCGCGCGAGGAGGGCCTGCTCGTCGGCATCTCCGCGGCGGCAGCGATTGTGGCGAGCATGCGAATTGCCGAAGAAGAAGCCTCGGCGGGGCGGCGGGCTGTGATCGCAACTGTGCTTGCCGATTCGGCGGACAAGTATCTCAGCGAGCGGTTCTGGGAGGAAGAATGAGCGCAGTCGTTTTTCCGAGCAAAGTCTATGCGGCGATCCGCGCACACGGCGAAGAGACTTATCCGCACGAGTGCTGCGGAGCGCTTTTAGGCAAATCCGCGGATGGAAGCTGGCAAATCGTTGAGTCTGTCAAAGCCGGCAATACGCGGACCGACTCGGCGCACAACCGCTATAACATCTCGCCGCTCGAACTGGTCAAAATCGAGCGCGAAGCCCGCAGCAAGAAGCTTGAAATCGCCGGCTTTTACCACTCGCACCCCGATCATCCGGCACAGTGGTCGCAGACCGACTTTGCCGAGGCGCACTGGCTCGGCTGCTGCTATGTAATTACCGAAGTGGCCACGGGCAAGGCAGCGGTAACGAACTCCTTCCTGTTGACCGGAACGAGCGAGGAAGACAAGCGCTTTGAATTGCAAACAATCCAGGTGGAGAATTAACGTATGGCAACCGCGACCGAACCCGTAACGCTCCCCGAGCTTACGACCGACGATCTGACCCGCTACTCGCGGCACATTCTGCTGCCCGAGGTAGGCGTGGAAGGCCAGCAGAAGCTCAAAGCAGCTAAGGTGCTCTGCGTCGGCACCGGCGGCCTCGGCTCTCCGATGGCGCTCTACCTCGCCGCATCGGGCATCGGTACGCTGGGGCTGGTCGATTTTGATGTGGTGGACGCGAGCAACCTTCAGCGCCAGATCATTCACTCGACCAAAGACATCGGACGCAAGAAACTCGACTCGGCCGAGGAGAAGCTCAAGGCTCTGAACCCGGCGCTGAATGTCGTCAAGCACGAGACGATGCTTTCGAGCGCCAATGCTCTCGACATTTTGAAGGACTACGACATCGTTGCCGACGGGACAGACAACTTTCCCACGCGCTACCTGGTCAACGACGCCTGCGTGCTTACCGGAAAACCAAACGTCTACGGCTCCATCTTCCGCTTCGAGGGTCAGGCCAGCGTCTTTGCCACGAAGGAAGGCCCCTGCTATCGCTGCCTCTATCCCGAGCCGCCGCCGCCGGGGTTGGTGCCGAGTTGCGCCGAGGGTGGCGTGCTGGGAATTCTGCCCGGCCTCGTTGGCGTGATCCAGGCAACGGAAGTTATCAAGCTCATTCTCGGCAAGGGCGACACGCTCGTCGGCCGACTGCTTCTCGTCGATGCGCTCAACATGCGCTTCCGCGAACTGAAGCTGAGGAAGAACCCCGAATGCCCGGTCTGCGGCCCAAATCCCACGGTGACAAAGCTGATCGATTACGAGCAATTCTGCGGCATTGCGCCCACAACACAGGAGACAAACATGAAGAACGGAATTCCGCAGATTACTGTCAAGGATCTCAAGGCAAGGCTCGACACAGGCGAGGACGTGCAACTCATCGACGTGCGCGAGCCATACGAGGCGCAGATCGCGCAGATAGGCGGCAAGCTGATCCCCAAAGGTGACGTGCCAAACCGCCTCAATGAGATCGACCGCAGCCGCGAGGTTGTCGTGCATTGCAAGTCCGGCGGCAGGAGCCAGCAGATTGCGGAGTTCCTGAAGCAAGCGGGCTACGAGCACGTTGTCAACGTGGCCGGCGGCATCACCGCATGGAGCAACGAGATCGACCCTTCAGTCCCGAAGTACTAAAACGGGCGTGCCGAAGTACGAATAGTCCCGTGCCCCATCCTTGCGCCTTTTTCTGGCGCAAGGGTGGGTAACCTGTGCCGCTCCTACCGCGTAATTTCCACTGGCGCAGGCCGCACGGTCTCCGCGGCCTTGCCGTTCTCATCCAGCTTGCCGAAGATCATTTTGCCGCTGGCGGTTTGGAGCACGCTGGTAACGGCAATCTCGACCGTACGGCCGATCACGCGGCGCGCGTGATCGACAACAACCATGGTGCCGTCGTCCAGATAGCCGACGCCTTGGTTGTACTCCTTGCCTTCCTTCAGAATCAGCACATTCATGCGCTCGCCCGGCAGCACGACGGGCTTGAGCGCATTGGCCAGGTCGTTGATGTTAAGCACTTCGACATGATGAAGCTGCGCGACCTTGTTGAGGTTGAAATCGTTGGTAACGACCTTGGCTTCGAGCTTCTTGGCCAGTTCCAGCAGCTTGAGATCGACCTCGCGGATGGAAGGAAAGTCATCGGAAACAATCTGCACCTGGATAGCGGGGTTCGACTGCATCCGCTGCAGCATGTCGAGGCCACGCCGGCCGCGCTGACGCTTCGACCCATCGGTTGAATCGGCAACGACCTGAAGTTCGCGTAGCACAAACTCCGGCACAACCAGCGCGCCATCGATAAAGCCGGCCTCGGCAATATCGGCGATGCGGCCGTCGATGATAACGCTGGTGTCGAGAATCTTGGCGGAGCGACGCTGCGGACGCTCTCCGGCAAAGACCATGCCGAGCGCCGCGGGGTTCAGCAGGTCGCCCTTGCTCGCACCCACCAGCAGGCCCACATAGGTCATCAGCAGCAGCACGAAGATTTGCAGCCCGGCGGAGGTCGGCTCGCTCAGCGGCGCCGAGCGCAGCACCATGCAAAACATGGCCGCGCCGAAAATTCCGAGCAGCGAGCCGGCAACCGCACCGATGAGTCTTCGCAGGCTCAGCGCCCGCACGCGTAGCTCAAAAGCAATGACTACGCAGGCAGCCATCAGGCCCAGCGCGGCGCTCAGCAAGCCGCTCAGGTTAAAGGGACGAAGAACAAAACAGATAACACCAAGAAGAAGGACAAACAAGACGCGCACAAGCACAAGATCCATGACGCCTACCCCCGGCGGAGCGCGAAATAAGCACACCAGCCCGGCATAGTAGGCGAGTATGCAGAGCGCCGGGGGCGGTCGTCAAGGAAAATTACGATGCTACTGCCAGCGTGTGCTGGGGGTGGGTAACATGCGCGGAGCCCTTGCGCGGGCCGCGCTTGCGGGCGCTCATGTTCTTGATGCGCTCCAGCAGCTCGATGGGAGAGCAGTTCCGGCGCGGCAACAGGGCATCGGCCGCCTGAGGCTGGCCGGAGGCGCGCGCTGGGTCGCAGAGCAGAATCATAGGAACGTGCAGTGCAATCTCCTTGAGCCGCGCCACAATCTGGCCGCCGTTGAAGTTCGGCATTCCGTCATCGGCCAGCACCAGGTCAACGGGATTTTCGGAGATAAACTGCGCAGCCTCCGAGCCGCTGGCGGCCGCCAGCACGCGGTAGCCGTTCGTGGAAAGCATGAAAGTAATGACAGAACGCTCCTGTTCGTTGCCGTTGACGACGAGAATGATTTTCTTGGGCCTCATGATGCGGGGGATACTCCTTGCGTGGGGTCAAATTTAAGCAAAACAGCCTCCCGCGCCGCTCTAATGGGCGGCTTGGAGACAGGTCCGCAATGTTATGGAGCAATGGCCACGGCGCTGTGCGAGCTCTTCGCGGCTTTCCATTGGCAGGCATAACGGAGCCGCTCACATGGGCGCTTCCGCAGACTGCTGCCAGCAATCGAAAGACGAAGAGGACAGCCTTCACGCGGGGCAAATTGCCGTTGAAGTCTGGGACAGACCCGGTTCGTCGAACCGGTTTCATTTCCTCAATGCTTACGAAGAGTACGGCGAATGGAGACGCAGCGCAAGGCGCAAAAATGGTGCAATTTGCCGTGGAAAACAGTTCGGAAATTGAGGGAAACCGGATAGCTGCAACAGGCAAAGAACTTACATTGATGAAAAGCTGTTGAAAGTTTGTGCATCAGGGTACGAAAAGCTGTCCCGTTGCAACCAGAACGGTGCTGCCCGCGACACACACGCCTGATACCGTTCCGCCGTCAAGCCTCGCATTGAGCAAAAGGTAACCAGGGCGTCCCATTTCGACACCTTGCCGAACTAAAACCTGCGCGCCAGAGGCGACGATGCCGCGCTTCACCAGATAGCTGATCGCGCAGCCAGCCGCGGAGCCCGTGGCGGGGTCCTCGCCGCCGTTGAACTGCATCCTGGCGCGGTAGCCGCCGCCCTCAGGAGTCATCACGTAGAACCATCGCGCGCCAAGCGAGCGAAGCCACGCTGATGCCTCCTGCTGGCGCACGCTGAGCCGCTCAAGTGCGTCGAGGGAACGAAGCATCACAATCGCAAACGCCGTGCCTGTTGAAACAACCTGCGGCGGCGCTGCCGGGTCGAGGTCCTCCTCCGTCAGCCCGCACAGTTCCGCCACGCGCTTCAACTCCAGCTCCGCACCGAACTCCGGGTCGCGTTGCGTCATCTCGCCAAAGAGGC
>JAATFM010000142.1 GCA_015655195.1 Terriglobales bacterium | reverse complement strand
GAATCGAACCTACAACCTGCCGGTTAAGAGTCCATGGGTAGGGCATGGATTCCCTTTGTTTTCTATGGAGTACACAGGAGCAGGGCAGCGCCTTTGGAGCCTTTGGGGCGCGCAACTGGACCAAATTCTGGACCAAGTTTTATCCTTCGGCCTCATCCGGACGCTCATGGATTTTCCGCTCCGGACAGGGTGAGCTTGGACCGAATTTTAGACCAAACTCAATTGAACTTTACCACAACCATTATTAACCGTCATGAGGTGCCTTAAACCTGATCGTGGAGGACGCCGTCGACAACACTACACCGATGCTGCCGATCAATTGTCATTCAGAGTTCATCAAAAGCAGTAATTGTCGCGGTGTCGCTACGACAATTCCCTTCCCAATGATGGATCGTTCAACACGAACGACTACATCGGGATAGAACTGTTAGTGAAATCATTCTCCGGGACACAACTCCGCACCCCCGAGCGTCGCTAACGCTGGAGCAAGCGCCGAAGCACTCTGTTCCAATACATGAGCAAGCCGGTGATGGCCAGGAGTGCAAGCGATAAACCTAGAGCGGCCCAGATCACTTTGATCGTGGTGCCCCACAGGGTTCCGAAATGCAGCGGATGCATCAGCCATAGAATCCAGTCCCCGAGGCTATGCTTGTCGCTATAGTGCCAGACGCTTAGAACACGGCCATCGGCGGCATCAATCTGCACGATGTCCCGGTAAAGGAAGTTGCCCGGCTTGCGAAGATCCATCGAGGCATAGACGACGGGTTCAGTCAGCGAGACATTGCTGAGACTATAGAGTTTGGCCCTTGGCGACGCAGATTGTGCGACTTCGAGTACCTGCTCTAGTGGCAAGCGCCCGACGGTGCCGATAGAGGGTGCGAGTGCAACTGGAGGCCGCATATTGCGGAGCGGCGTAACAGCATTTACGACAGTTGCGACTTGCTTGTAGAAGCCGAAGTACACACCCGAGAATGCCCACCAGAAGACAAGTATCAGGGTCCAGAAGCCGATGGCGTTGTGAAGATCGAAATTGATGCGGCGCCAGTTGGCGCGAAGGTTTACTCGCAGGCCGCGAGTCCATGAGCGAATGCCCGACCACCATAACACGATGCCCGTAAGAACCAGCAGGAGCAGCACAGCCGCACCAACTGCATTGACCTGCAGACCGTAGTTCACATTCAGCAGCAACGAAACATGCAAATCATGGACCCACTGCACCCAGGTTCTCCCTTGCTGATAGCTGCGTCCAGTGAGGGGATCGGCAACGAAGCGTTGCGCCCGGCCGAATGGGAGGTGAACATTCAGTTGGAATGCCGGGACTGTCTTCGTGGGCACGGTAATCAGGTCAACCACAGCGTCAGGATGCTGTTGGTGGAATGCTGCGATCACTTGCGGGATCGCAGCGGTATGGTTTGCGTCGAAGGCGGATAGGCCGGATGGGAGGGTTGTGCTCGTGAGTTCGTCTTCAAACACGAGCACAGACCCTGATAAAGAAATGACGATCCAGTACAGCGATAACAGTAGACCGGCCCAGAGGTGAATCTGGAACAGCGCCCTGCGTATCCAAAGCCTGCGAGGATAATCGCGAAATGTCGCGAGGAAAGACATGCTTGCTCGATTAGAACCGATACGCCGCCGTTCCGATCACATTGCGCGTATATCCGTAGTAGCAAGCAGTGAGTCCGGTACACGTCGCTACATACCGCCGGTCGGTCAGATTCGTGGAGTTGATGCTGAAGTAGGTGTGGCGATATCCAAAACGAAGCCCGGCATCGACAAGCGTGTAATTCGGCACGAAAAAGGAGTTGATTGCGTCAGCAGCATTTCTGCCGACGAAGCGAACTCCAAAGTTGCCACCGAGACCGGCAAAGCGACCGCCTGCCAGGGCATAGTCCGCCAAGGCGCTGAATTGTTCACGAGGTGTTTGAGGCAGCCATTTCCCGATGTTTGCCGTCGTGACGTCGTCGACATTGTCCGTTGCGGTAAACGTATAGCCGCCGTGAAGATTGAGTCCGCGGGACAGACTCGCTATACCTTCCAATTCTACGCCGCGGGAGCGTACTTCGCCGTCCTGATGTTCATTGAAACTGCTGTCCGCGACGAGAACATTGGTCTCATTGATCTGAAAGACCGACGCGGTAATAAAGCTGCTCCAGGTACGAGGTTGAAACTTCACTCCTCCCTCAACCTGGCGAGCATCGGATGGAACGGCTGGCGTCGTGGAAAGCCCGGTCGTTGCGTTATAAACGTAGGTTCCCGCGTTCGGAAGGAAGCTGGTCGAATATGCGAAGTAGGGAGCGATGCCGGAGTCCGTGAGATAGGTGATGCCGACGCGACCCGTAAACCGCTCATCGAGATGCGAGAAGTTTGCTCCATCCGGAAGGAAATTCGTGATGTCGTTCTTTGCAAAATCCTGGCGACCACCCAGCGTGAAGATCAGGTGGTTGCGGTATTTGATCTGGTCCTGTGCGTAAAGACCGTGCTGTTGCAGCAGGTTGTTGTTATTCAGGAATGGCGCGCCCGTCGGAATCGTGGTCTGGCCATACACCGGGTCGTAAATGTTCAGATCGCCGACGCCGAAGAGATAGTAGCTGGTGGCGCGCTGGTTGATGTGTTGATAGTCATAGCCGAATAGAGCCGTCTGCTCCCAGTTGCCGGTCTTGAAGCGCCGCAGGGCGCGGGTATCCACGGTGTGGAAACGGTTGGTGCTGGGCGTAGCAAACAGGTAGCGCGCAACTTCGGTTTGACTTGTGCCGTCGAAGCCATTGCCGGCGATCGTCTGCGCCTTGAGGCCGATGTACTGGTACCGATAGTTTGAATGCAAGTTCCAGCCGTCATTGAATAGATGGTCGCCCGTGTATGCGAGGGAACCCTGGGTGCGTGTCACACGATCGTAG
>JAATFM010000249.1 GCA_015655195.1 Terriglobales bacterium | reverse complement strand
TGGAGAGGAACTTCGCTTGGATGGGATGGTCAAGAAGGCTGAGCAAAGACTATGAACTTCGCCCAACCTCCTCGGAAACCATGATCTGGATTAGCTTCGCACATACGCTGCTGAGAAGAACCTAGTTTGTGGACAGGTTCTAAGAGATTTCCGGGTGTCATGGAATTTTCATATAGAGAAGCTATGATCAGCGCAAATATTAAAGAACGGAACATACCTTATGCGTGTCCTGGTAGCCGAAGACAAACCCGCCATGGCCGATTTGCTTACGCGCGCTCTGCGCCGTGATGGCCACTCCGTTGTCGTTACGTATGATGGCAAGGAAGCGCTGGAGCTGGGACGATTTGGCGACTGCGACATCATCCTGCTCGACCTGATGCTGCCGCGCATGGATGGCTTTACCATCATCCAGACGCTGCGCGCGGAGCGGCGTTCTATCCCGACCCTCATCATCAGCGCCCGCGACGATATGAAGGACATCGTGCGGGGGCTTGACCTGGGGGCTGACGATTATCTGACCAAGCCATTCGCGCTTGATGTTCTTTTGGCCAGGGTGCGCGCGTTGTGCCGTCGCCTGCCGCAGAGCTTTACGGTAAACCTGATCTTTGAAGATGTAGAACTCGACGTAAGCACGCACGAGTTGCGCCGCAACGGTAACATCAGCCCGCTTACGCGCACGGAGTTTGCGCTCATGGAACTGCTGATGAGGCGCGCCAGCTCCATTGTGCCGCACGATGCGTTGATTGAGACCGGATGGGGGTGCGGCGCGGATGTCAACGAGAGCACTCTCTACGTTTTCATCAGCATGCTCCGCACAAAAATTGGCGATCCGCAGTATCTTCATACGGTTCGCAGCATAGGGTATTCCCTTCGTAAGTGAAATTCGGATTTTCCATTTCGTTGAGGCTTACTCTCTGGTTTTCCGCGATCTTTCTAGGCGGATTCCTGGTTTTCGGCGTGCTGCTCCTGTACTCCATGAGCTCGTTTGTGAACAGCGCAAGGGACCAGAAGCTCAAGCAGCGGGCGGAACACATGGTGGAGGTGATTCAGAGCAAGCATCGGGCTTCCTCCGATCTCTCCAAGCCAGCAGATGACATCTTCGTGCCGTCCGCGAATGGACATGTGCTGCAGGCGTATTCGCTCGACGGAAAAATCCTCACGCGCAGCCAGCTTACGGACACGCGTTTCCCATGGCCTGTCTTTTCCGAGAGACGAGCGGAATCAAGCAGGAGCACGGAATTCAACGGACAGACCTATCGTGTTTATATGCTCACGGCATCGTTGAATGGAACACCGCTTCGCGTTTTTACCGCACGGGTTCTCACGGATAATCCCGGTCTTCTGGATGAGCCTGCCACAATTCTGATTCGTTTTCTGCCGGCCATGTTGCTGGTCTCAGCCCTGGCGGGCTACTTCATCAGCCGCCGCGCACTCATGCCTGTTGTGTGTCTCATGGAGTCCGCGCGCTCTATCACGATCGGCAATCTCGCATCCAGATTGCCGGTCTCGCCAGTGGGCGATGAACTGGCGCGCCTGGCTGAAACATGCAACGAGATGCTGAGCCGTTTGGAAGAGGCGGTTAAGCGCATTACGCAATTCACTGCGGACGCCTCACATGAGTTGCGCAGTCCGATCGCATTCATTCGTATCGCTTCGGAAGATGCGCTGCGCATTCCCGATCTTCCCGCGGAAGCCGCCGAGACATTCCAAAGCATTGTCAGCGAGACGGAGCACGCTTCGCAGCTTCTGGAAGATATGCTCCTGCTTGCCCGCTTTGACGCGGGCCGCGCGCCGATCACCTTTGAGCGCATCTTTCCCACCGAACTGGTCGAATCCGTCGTCAGAAGAATGAAAGTGCTCGCGGCGCAGAAGCATCAGCATCTGACCACAAAGCTTTCCAACGAAGACATGCAATCCATGGGGGACGAGCCGATGTTTCGTCGTCTCATCTGGATTCTTGTAGATAACGCGATTAAATACACGCCACGCGAAAGCGCAATCACGGTCACGCTTGAGCGCGATGGACAGAGGGCGAGGCTTTCCGTCTCGGACAACGGCACTGGGATTTCAGAAGAGCATTTGCCGCATCTCTTTGACCGCTTCTTCCGTGTCGATCCATCGCGAGGCGAGCAGAATGGAACAGGCCTGGGATTGGCGATTGCGAAGTGGATTGCCGAGACGCATCACGCCGAAATTACCGTACAAAGCAGAGAAGGAAGAGGGACAACCTTTGAAGTTATATTTCCGCTTTTAGACGCGCCTGCATTCGCACTACCTACAGTTTGAATTCAATCCATGGCTGGCACACAACGCAGGCACGAAGTATTGCACCCTTACATTTTCATGCTTCTATGAAAACCAGTTGAATCCCACCTTTCTTTAAGGATTCCTTTAGAGTCGTTTGCTCTACTGAGCCTGTTCCGGTCATAAGTCTCGCGCCACGCCACCTCTTGCTTCGTGGTCAGCGAGCACATGTGTATCGGAATACAGCAAGTTACCTGTGCTTCCGTATTTCGCTTTGCCATGCCGCGATGCCAGGAGCATGAGCGGGTTCCGCCTGAGTCTGCATCGCATTGTTTGCACTATATGGAAACAATTCGTAAGAGGGAGTTGGAAACTATCGTGTTCGAAATCATTCGCCCCAGGAAACTTGTATTCGGCGCGCTGCTCGCCTTAGCTGTAATCGCCACCGTGCAGGCGCAGCAGGCCAAGCTGTGGAAGTTCGGCGTGATGGCCGATACCCAGTGGAGCAAGGACGACGGAAGAAACCCTGGCGCATGTGCCGTGGATATGGTGAAGGCCGTTAACCAGGAGTTCATCAAGCACAAGGTCGATTTCGTTATCGAAGTGGGCGACCTTGTGGACAAGACCGGCAACACGAAGGAATCCGTCGCCAATTCGGAAGGCGTGCGCGCAGCCTTTGCGCAAGAGCTTTATAACGCGGGAATCGGTTTCTTTCCCGTACGCGGCAATCATGATTCTCATCCTCTGGCGGCCGCCGAATTCAAGCGCATCTATCCGCAGACGCAGGGCGGCAAGATGAATGCAACGCCCGCGAATGTTTTCACCATCGACAATCCGGATGCGGCCGTGCAGCCGTTTCCCGTGGCCTCCGGCTCGTCCTTTACGATGGGTAGCGATTTCAGCACTCCTGACCCGGCTGCAACGGGAGGTTTTGACTGGCGCGGCCTGAGCTATTCCTTCAACTACAAAGGTTCCAGGTTTGTTCTGATCGACCAGTTCGCTCCTGCTGACCGCGACCCCGAGCAGAATCAGCAGTTGACCATTGCACCGCAGGTTTCGTGGATTGCGTCCACGCTCGCTTCCAAGCCGGCTGATGGCCACGCATTCGTCTTTGCTCACAAGGGGCTCATCAGCGAGCAGCACATCGATACGCTCTTCGGTAACGACCCGTCTCAGGATGCCGCGGCACAGGATGCTTTCATCACCGCGATGTATAAGAACGGCGTTCGTTATTACATCCAGGGCCATGACCATCTGCATAACCGCACGCTCGTTTCGGTAACAGGCGGTTCTCCACTGGATGGTGTTTCGCCCAAGGTTGAGAACATCATCAGCCAATCGGACAGCCACAAGTTCTACACGCCGAACATTCCCGCGAATGATGACAAGTATGATGTGCCTGCCTTCGGCCACAAGCGTGAAGCGGAGATTTCGCAGGACCTGCACCAGGTTGGTTTTTATATCTACACAGTGGATGGGCCTCGTGTGACAGTGAAGTATTACGCCGCGCCGGTGCCGAATGCGGCTCCCACGCCCAACTGCAAGCTGGCTTCGCCGGATATGTGTGAATACATAGCTCCCACCACGCCGCCGCTCAAATTCGCAAAGCTTGAAACCTTCGGCTACAGCCTTAACGGGAAAGAGTTCCTGATCTGTCAGACCGCGCAGGAGAAGTGTGGCAACTCCTATACGGAGATTGCGGACAGCTACAAGGGAACGTCCATGAAGGTTTTGAGCGGCACGAACGGCAGCCAGGCACGGGACTTCCAGAAGCGGCCCTTCCTCAAGACCGTAGACACGGGGTGGACCGATCAATCCGCCGGTACGCTGAGCGACATTCTCGTGCTATGGGGAATGGAAGATTTCAGCAAGAAAAGCACGGATACTTACACGCTGTCTCTTACCTACTCCGGTGCGGACTCCGGCGATGCGAAGGACCTGCCGGTGCTGGCTACCAAGGGCAAGCAGGCCAAGTGGATTAACGCCGTGGATAAGAACGATGGCGGAAACAAGAAGTTCATCAATGGTCCATGGAAGGCGGGATATGAGCTGGGAACCTACGGCTTTGACAAGAAGACGAAGTCCGTATGGGCCGTGGTGAATTACACCGGCGATTTCGCAGTGGCACATCCCAGCAAGTAACAGTTCCCCGACGCAGGCAGGGCCGCGCTTCATACACGGAAAGATTTCAGGACCTGGTTGGATTGTGCCCATGAATATGCCGCGAAAAGAGAAAGCAACATCGCGGCGAGTCAACAAGTTGCTTCAATTCATTCTCGTTAACAAACAACGCAACGGCAATTTCACAAGTAACGAGCACATTTGGGAGGCTAATATGCGCCGTCTGATATTCGTTCTTGCCGTCCTCGTTTTGTCGGTGCTTCATGCAGGAGCACAGGCGGACAGGGCAGCAGTGACCGGCATTATTCTGGACCCGACACAAAAGGCCATTGCAGGGGCCAAAGTTACACTGACTGCTGTCGCCACGGGAGTCGTGCATTCCCAGGGAACGAATGCAAGCGGTGTATATACTTTCAGCTCACTGCCACTGGGGCAGTACACTCTCGCGGTTGACGCAAATGGCTTCGAAAGCACGAAAGTCGATACCTTCATGCTCGAAGTGGGCGAAACCCGCACCCTGAACATTGCAGTGCGCGTTGGCGCGGCGCACGAAGAGGTTGTCGTTGTTTCCGCGGCGCCGGACCTCGACATCAGCTCCGCGGTTGTGGGTGACACGATCACCAACTCCCAGACGCAGTCTCTGCCGGTCAACGGTCGCTATCTTGCCAATCTGGAAGTGCTGCTTCCCGGTGCCATTTCGTCGGGCTCGGGAGGCCAGTCCAATGTTCGCTTCAGCGGCAATTCTCAGGAAGACAACAACTTCCGCCTGGACGGCGTGGACGCTACCGGTCTGAACCACGCATATGAAAAGGCTGCGCTCGTTGTGCAGTTCCCGATGGAGTCCATCGCTGAGTTCAAGGGCAGCAGCGCCCTTTACAGCGCGGATGTAGGCGGCATGTCCGGCGGCCAGATCAACATGTCCTCGAAAAGCGGTACGAACAACTTCCACGGTTCGTTCTACGAGTATCTCCGCAACAGCTACTTCGACGCGCTGCCGGCCTTCACGGGCGCAGGACAGTCGGCTCCATTCAAGATGAACAACTTCGGCGCCAGCTTCGGCGGTCCCATCGTCCGCAACAAGCTCTTCATCTTCGTCAACTATGAAGGTGTGCGCCAGGCGTATGACCAACCGTTCAATGCGTATGTGCCGAGCGCGGCTTTCATTCAGCAGGTGCAGCAGACCTCGCCCCAGCTTGCGCCGCTGCTCCAGGCGTTCCCCAAGGGTATGCAGTCGACCAGCGATCTGAACGTGGATCAGTGGTTCTCCGGCGGCGCGAATCCGACCAGCGAAGATGGCGGCCTGCTCCGTCTCGACTATGCGCTTTCGCAGAAGACGGACATCTCCTTCCGCTTCAACACAGACTGGTATAACACCACTGCACCGTCCCTGGAGCAGAACGTGCTTACCACATATTCCACGCCAAATGTTGTATTTGACGTGGTTCACCGTTTCTCGCCGTCCATCCTGAACGACGCGAAGGTTGGTTACAACCGCCAGGCGTTCTGGAACCCGAGCACCGGCAACACCAGCCCTTACTCGCTGAATATTTCGCCTGACATCAGCTACTCGCTCAACGATGACTCGTGGCGTATCGACAACTCCTATAGCTTCCTGGATGACGCCAGCATCTATCGAGGCCGCCACACCATCAAGTTTGGCGTGGAAATCCGCGGCATGCAGGAAAACAAGCTGCACCCGCTGCTCGAGCAGACCCTGGACTTCAATTCGGAAGAGGACTTCATCAACGACAATCTGCAGGAGTATGATTATCTGCCCATCGGTGTGGAGACGGCCGCACGCAAGAAGAACTATTACGGCTATATCCTGGATGAATTCAAGGCAAAGCCGAATCTTACGATCAACTACGGCCTGCGCTATGAATACTATGGCGTGGACAGTGAAGTTAACCCGTCTATTGGCCAAGGCTTCGATCCCTTTACCTGCGGCCTGCAGTTCTGCCCCGTTGGCGCTCCGATGTATATGCCCGACACTCTAGGCTTTGAGCCGCGTGTCAGTATTGGTTGGACGCCGGAGATCATGCACGGCAAGACGGCCATCCGCGCCGGCTTCGGCAGCATGGAGAGCGATGGCCAGTTTGGCGGCCTGTATGCCCTGGAGACGCAGATCGGCCAGGCGTACAGCCTGCAGATTCCCAACCCATGCTACGCACAAGGATTAACCTGGCCTCTCACGCCGGCGATGCAGGCTTGCGCCAAGGGCAGCGTTACGTACGCGGGCAGCGACCGGAACCGCAAGAACATGCAGGTGAACCAGTGGACACTTTCGGTTCAGCAGGAAGTTCTCAAGAACACGATCTTCTCCGCTACCTATGTGGGCAGCAAGAGCACGCACCTGTTCGACAAGAACATCCTGCTCAATGGTATTAATTCTGCCACCGGCAAGCGTCCCTATGCCAGCCTGACGAATTCTACGATTGGCTGGACCGCCTGGATTGACAACAGCAGCTACAACGCATTGCAGATCGGCCTTAAGAGGAATATGTACAACGGCCTGCTGATCTCCGCGAATTACCAATACGGGCACATCCTCAGTGATGGCTCGAATGGCGGCGGAGAATCGGATAGCTGGCAAAACAACAACTGCCGCTCCTGCGAGTGGGCTTCCACGGATTACGACGCCACGCACAACTTCTCTGGCAGCGCAATCTGGACACTGCCGATCGGCAGGGGACAGGCGTTACTTGGCAACATCAACCCTATCGTCAACAACATCCTTGGCGGATGGCAACTCAGCGGCCTCGGAGTCGCGCATACCGGATTCCCGCTGAATGTAACGGTCAGCCGCAAGACCAGCGCGCTTCCAGACGGTATCAACAAGGGCCAGCGTCCTGATCGCGTTGTGGGTGTGCCGCTTTATCCCGAGCACAAGAGTCGGACGAACTGGCTTAACCCGGATGCTTTTGCCACGCCCGCTAACGGACAGTGGGGAACTCTCGGGCGAAACGCCGTACGTGGCCTCGGATTTAGCCAGGCCGATATGGGAATGCAGAAACAGTTCGCCATTCACGAGTCGATGGCGCTTCAGTTCCGCGCCGATTTCTTCAACATCTTCAACTATGACCAACTCGGAAGCCCCAACACTACGTGGACGGGGGATTCGAGCAATCCTGGTAACTTTGGCAGCATTACCAAAGCCTATAACACTAATCCAACGGGTGTTGGAACGCCGCGCCAGATGCAGTTCTCGCTGCGCTTCTCCTACTAACCAAAACTCGCGTATGACATATTGGATCCGAAGCTTCATGCACCAATCTGGAGCTTCGGATCCGCGCAGACCAGATCTATCACGCCATGCTTAGTTCCCTGAGCAGGAACGCGTAATCGAAAGCGATCTCCTTCAGGTAGTCGTAGCGGCCGCTGGCGCCGCCGTGGCCGGCCTTCATGTTCGTTACCAGCAGCAGGGGATTCGCGTCCTGCTTGAGCGTACGTAGCTTCGCTACATACTTTGCCGGCTCCCAGTACATTACCTGGCTGTCATGCAGGCTGGTTTTGACTAACATCGCCGGATAACTTGCGGGCTTCAAGTTATCGTAGGGCGAGTAACTCAACATGTACTTGAAATACTCTTCCTCGTTCGGATTGCCCCATTCCTCGTACTCGGGAACCGTGAGTGGCAGCGATGCGTCAAGCATGGTGTTCATCACATCGACGAAGGGGACATGCGAGAGGACGCCGCGGAAGAGATCGGGGCGCAGGTTTGTCACCGCGCCCATGAGCAGGCCGCCGGCCGACCCGCCTTCAATTGCGACGCGCGTCGGGTCGCCGTAGCCGGATTGCGTCAGGCGCTCCACGCAGGCGATGAAATCGGTGAAGGTGTTGCGCTTTACGAGCATCTTGCCGGCGTCGTGCCATGTCTCGCCCAGGTCGCCGCCGCCGCGAATGTGCGCGTAAGCCATGACAAAGCCGCGGTCGAGCAGGCTCAGGCGGTTCGAGCTGAAGCCGAGCGGCAGCGCGTAGCCGTAGGAGCCGTAGCCGTAAACGTAGAGCGAATTCTTGCCTATCTCGCGCTTGTCCTTGCGGTAAACAAGGGAGATAGGAACCTCGACGCCGTCCGGTGCCGTAGCCTGTATGCGCTCGCTCGCGTAAAGCGTGCGGTCAAATCCGCCGGGGACCTCGACCTGTTTCAGCAGCTTCGATTCGGCGCTCGCAAGATCGTACTCATAGATCGAGCTGGGCGTGACGAGCGACTGATACGAGTAGCGGAAGGACGCGGTTTCATAGATGCGATTGATATGCGGATAGGCGCTGTAAGCCGGCTCGGGGAAGCTGATTTCGCCGGCCGGCGCGGCTGCTGGACCCTTGCCGCTGAACTTGTAGATGCGCAGATGCGGCAGACCGTTCTCGCGGTCGCAGGCAATGAAGAAGTCGCGGAAGAGATCGATGTCTTCGAGCATCACGCCATCGCGATGCGGAATCAGTTCGGTCCAGTTGGTGTGATCCGGGGAATCGACCGGTCCAGAAGCGGAACCAGACACAGGAGCAGTCACAAGCCGGAAGTTGCGGCCCTTGTCGTTGGTGCGGATAAACCAGCTTCCCTCGCGATGATCGACATAGTACTCGTGTCCGTCCTGGCGCGGAGCGATGAGGCGGAAGTCGGCTTCGGGCTCATCGGCGGGCAGGATGCGCGACTCGGTAGTGATGTGGCTGTGCGCGTCGAAGACGAGGAACTTGCCGTCGCGGGTGCGGCCGGCGGCGAGGTTGAAGCGCTCATCGTCTTCCTGGTAGAGCAGCGCGTCGGCGGCAAAGGGCGTGCCGCGCATGTGCCGCCATATCTGATGCTGGCGCTTCTGCTCCTCGTCTTCCACGGTATAGAAAAGGTGAAAGTTGTCCGCGGCCCAGACCACGGAGCCGACGCGCATCACCTCGCCGGGCAGCAGCTTGCCGGTTTCAAGGTCCTTGATGTGCAGGCTGTATTGGCGGAAGCCGGTGGTGTCAACTGTGTAGGCAAGCCAGCGACCGTCGTCGGAAATGTCCGTCGTGCCAATCGCGAAAAATGCGTGGCCGTGGGAGAGTTCGTTGCCGTCGAGAATGATCTCTTCGGGCGTTCTCTCGTCCATTTCGGCTGCCTTGCCGTTGCCGCGCCGGCGGCAGTGGATGGCGTACTGCTTGCCCTCCTCAGTGCGCGAGTAGTACCACCATGCGCCGTCGCGGTAGGGAACCGAAACGTCCGTCTGCTGGATGTGGCTCAGCATCTCATCGTAAAGCACGCCGCGTAGCGCGGCCTGCGGCGCCATCACGGCATCGGAGTAGGAGTTCTCGGCTTCAAGGTAGGCGGCGACCTCGGGGTTTTCTTTCGCGCGCAGCCAGGCGTAATCGTCTGTGAGCGTAATGCTGTGGAGTGTGGTTTCGGTGTGTTCGACGCGGGCGACGGGAGGCGAGGGAAGTGTGTTTTCAGTCATTGTGCTGGGTATAAATATAACTTGGCCAACCCAACCTTGTGAGAGGCCGCCTGCTCGGGCTGGACAATGGGGATGGTGCGGGAACGCGGATTCCAGGGCGCGCTGATCGGCGCGCCGATGTCCTGGAAGGTATTGCAGCGCGCGAGACTATGCTTCTTGCCGTATCTTCTGCAAGGCAGCGGTCAGTATGTCGTCGATGTTTCCGTATCGCCGCTCGTAGTCGTCTCTGCTGCGGCGTATTACCTCATAGGCATCTTCGCGATCGTAGATGCCAGCGATTTCGACCGTGGTCTGGTGCTCGTGAGGAGCCAGCTTATAGGTGAGGAAGTAGTGCTCCAGGCGCCTGAGCACGGATTCAGGAACCTGATGGATGTCATCCCAGGCGCCGAAGGCCAGGTCATTCTTGAGCACTGCAATGATCTTGTCATCGGCCTGTCCCTGGTCGAGCATGCGCAGGCCGCCGATGGGGATACATTCGGCGAGGACGTTGCCATGCGGGACGGCACGGTCGGACAGGATGCAGATGTCGAGTGGATCGCCGTCCCCGGCAATTTCATGGCCGATTTTCTCCGCGCAGAAGGCAGCCACGCTTTCTCCGCAGTAAGTTCGCGGAATAAATCCGTAGAGCAACGGGTAGACGTTGGAGTACTTCTGCGGCCTGTCTATCCGGAGATAGCCGGAGGTTTTGTCGACTTCATACTTCATCGTGTCGGTTGGCACGACTTCTATGAATGCAATGAGATCCTCGGGCAATTTATCGCCGGGCGAAATGCCGTGCCACGGGTGCGATTTGTATAAGGTGCCCAGCAGCTTCCATAAAGGATGTTCGGTATGGGACATTATCCCCCTGCTTTAACTTTGAAGGTTTTGCGGACGAAAAAGTTGGTTCAGATTTTCGATTCTGGACACAAAGTGAAAAAGATGACAGGGAATTTTCAGGCGGCACAGGATAGCGGAATACGTTAGATTCGATATAACTGGGCGCAGCGTTGGCAGGGAACTTTTCGGCGCAGCGCCACGTACAATGTAAGTGCGATGAACTTCTTTTCGCGCCCATTGGGCTTCGGAGCAAGGCTGCTGGCAGTCGCGCTCCTGGTATTTTCCGCGCTGGCGCTTTCTGCCGAGAGCGTGGACTCGCTTCCCGCCAAGCCGACTGATTACGTCAGCGACTTTGCCCACGTACTTTCCCCCGCGGCGATTGCCCGCATCGACCACATTGCAAGTCAGTTAGACCACTCGAAGGCCAATGCGCAGATTGCCGTTGTGACGGTGAAAACGCTGGACGGCGAAGACCCCTCCGACTGGGCCAACGCACTTGAAGCCAAGTGGAAGATGGGCAAGAAGGGCAATGACGCCAACTCGTCGAAGGGTGTCCTGATCCTGCTCGCGGTGCAGGACCATAAGTACAGAATCGACGTGGGTTACGGCCTTGAAGGCATCCT
>JAATFM010000121.1 GCA_015655195.1 Terriglobales bacterium | reverse complement strand
GCGCTCAGCCAGCCACAGGCTTTCTTCACCGCCAGTCGCTCACGCATAGGCTTCACTGACCTCGGTTCTTTCCGAAGCCTTTGCCGCCGCGCGGAACAGATACCCGCCGCACAGCATCAGGCCGACCAGCGTGGTGTGATAACAGCCTTCAAACACATCGCGGCGCGAGGCATCGTTCTTACGCTCCGAAAACGCCGGTCCCGGCAGCGCTCCATCAGGCCGCCAATTCTCAAGTATCGCCTCAAAGGCCATCTGAAAGAACGGCGTCTCGAAGCGGTCGAGAGCGACCAGATTCAACAGCAACTCGCTGGTCAGATCCCAATCCGGCTTGCGCCAGTAATGCAGCGCCAGCGGCTCCACAATGCCGATCGCCCGATCGCGCTCGCCGGCTGCGATTTGCGCCGGCCCGGCAATGTCGGTCAGATAAAACAGCGTGTGCGTCACGGAATAGACTTCCGGCAGCGAGAAATACACGGGATTGCGGCAGCGCGCCAGCGTTGTCCGGCGATACACCTCGCCCCATGCCGGTGGCCTTCGCAAAACCCCGGCCTTCCAGCACATATATTGCAGTTCCAGTTCGCGATATGGAGTCATCTCCAAGCCCTGCGGATAGCCGGCGCGGCGCAGAGCCTTCACCGCTTCCTCCATTCCAGCAATGCGGATGCCGGCCGAGCGCGCCGGAAGATACGCCACGATGTAAGGGCTGAAGTACGCAGGCAGTTTCCGCACCCATTCCGAGATGCGCGGATCGCTCAAAAATTCGACCAGCACCTCCTGAATCAGCGCGAGCCTCTCTGCGACCACTTGCGAACGGGCGCCGACACGCCACTCCGAGAAGCTGCCGAACAGGATGGACAGCTCCGCCATCGCCTTGATGTTTTCCGGATTAAACGGATCATCGGGAACGAACAGCTCCAGATGATCCGTCATCCAGCTCAGGCCGCGCTCTATGGATCTCTGCGCGGACGCAATCAGCGTTTCCAATCGGCTACTCCGCAAGCAGATTTTTCTTCGGGACCACGAGACACCAGTGCGACCGGTTGCAAATGAATTTCCAGTTGCGGCTTTCCGGTTCCACATCAATGCCGTGCTGCGCCAGAGCCTTCGTAAGCCTTGCTTCCTCTTCGTGGCTCAAGGAAACAGCTTTCAGAAAGCCCGCCGCGACAATCGCCTTCTTGATGTTTTCAATATCGACTTCCGTAGGCTCAGCAGGTTTGTGTTCTTCTGTCATCGCAATTCTCCTCTCTCAGTTATTTCCCTTGAATCCCCTTGACGACGATGCAGTAATGGGCGGAGTGACAGATGATCCGGAAGGGCAATCGAAACCTGTCAATGTTATGCCGGGCAAGCTCTTCGCGAACCCGTTCTTCCTCCGCTTCGCTCAGGGTTACGGACTTGATCACGCCGGCGCTTACCAGTGCCGCCTTGATCTTTTCCACGTCAACATGTTCGGCGCCTTTTCCTTCAGACATAAGCGATCGTCTCCATTTCTGAAAAAGTTCCGGGGTGAGGCGCGCTGGCCGTCCGGAACACGAATCGCATTCCGCGCAGCCGCGCGCAGCATCCGCAGTCGAAATTCTTCCGACCGGGATTACCGAGCCAAGGCACGTCTAATGCGAGTCATCGCAGCAGACAAATAATTGTCATCGGAGGGGGATTAAGAGGCCCTGCAAACGCGTCTCTCTCAGGACCGGCGGCAAATACGCGGGACCCGCGCGTCAGATTTGCCCCGTGGAAAAGCACCCACGTCTTTGCAAACGGATTGTAGCAAAGAATATCTTCCTGGCAATATAAATTTTCAGGCACTCGAAAAGCCGCTGGCCTAATTCCTTGCTTCCAATTCCCTGCTTTTAGAATCCCGGTTCCAGCGCCACAGCAGCGTAGTTGCAATCACGATCAGCGCCACCGTCAGCCCAATCCACAGCCCGTAAATTCCCCAGTGCAGCAGAAAACACGAGCCAATCCCCAGCGGCAGGCCGAGAAACCAATAGCCGACGAGATTCGCCCACATCGGCGCGCGCGTCTCGCCCAGTCCGCGCAGTGCGCCGGTTGAAACCGTCTGAATCCCATCGAAGACCTGAAATACCGCCGCCAGTCCCAGCAAGCTCGGCCCCACGGCCATCACCGCCGCGTCGCGTGTGTAGAGCGCAATCAGCAGTCCCGGCGCGACAAAAAACGCCACCGCCGTCAGCAGCATGAAACCCGTTCCCAACGCCAATGCCATCCATCCGGCCCGCCGAGCCTTCGCCGGGTCGCCCGCGCCCATTGCGTGGCCCACGCTCACCGCCGCCGCGGACGATAAACCCAGCGGCACCATGTAGGTAAAAGCCGCATAGTTCAGCGCAATCTGGTGCGTGGCCAGCGCCACCGGCGTCAACCATCCGGCAGCCAGCGTCGCCATGTTCCACGCGCCGACCTCCAGGACAATTTGCCCCGCCGCCGGCAGTCCAAGCTTTACCAATTGCTTGATTTTCAGCAGACTCGGCCCCGCCCAGCGGCGAAAGAGCGGATGCCCGCGGCTGCGCTCATACCTCCAGGCAAAGCCCAGCAGAATCGCCGCCATCGAAAGCCGCGCCACGTCGGTCGAAATCGCCGAGCCATCCACACCGAGCCGCGGAAAACCCAGCTTGCCGTAGATCAGCACCCAGTTCCCAAACCAGTTCAGCAGGTTGGCAAAAATGAACGCGACCATAATCGCCCTCACCTGCCCCACGGCCTGCAAATAGCGCCGCGCCGCCGCGTAAAGCAGCAGCGGCAGCGTGCCGAGCGTAATCCAGCGCAGGTAGCTTCCCGCCGGCCCAGCCACCTCCGGCGCAATCCCCACATGCGTAAACCCGAAGCTCGCAGCAATCCCCACCAGCATCAGCGGTAGCGTGATAATGCAGACCAGGTACACACCCTGCGCCAGCCAGTGGTGGCAAGCCTCGTAGTCCTTGCGCCCGTAAGCCTGCGCGATCAACGTATCAAGCCCCAGCAGCAGCCCGATCCCAAATAGGCTCGGCGTGTAATAAAGCGCATTGCCCAGCGCCACGGCGCCAATCGCCGCCGGCCCCAGCCCGCCCACCATCACCGTATCCACAATCGACTGCAACATCCAGCCGATCTCGCTCAGCACAACCGGAACCGCCAGCGCCACCAGTGCGCTCAATTCCTTCTTCCAGTCTGTGTGGACAGCGATCTCGCGGGGCATAGCTCTACTCTAACCGCCGCGGCGTTACAACCGGATGCCCACCCTCGCGGCGTTCTTGTTTTTTGCCGCCAGGGTGGTTCGCACAAATCACGTTGTCATTCTGGTCAGAATGAACCCATCACACAACCGAAGGCCGCAGATCCACCTTCTTCGTCGTAATCGTCAGCGTGGAAGGCTTCAGCGAGCGGCCCTGATGCACAGCCTCGACCGTTATCGTCCCCGGCTCCTTCGTGCTCTGCACAATCACCTGCGCCAGCCCATGGAAGAGCGAGCGCTTCGACGCCTTGTCGCTCTCCTGGCAATTCGGGTCGCCGTTGCCTACGCCGATCAGCGCACCCGCGCCCGTCACCTTAAAGTCGATCCTCGTGCTGTCGGTCGGCACCAGACGCCCCTGTGCGTCGAGCGCCTCGACTTTCAGAACGGCTACGTCTTCGCCGTCGGCATCAATCTCCGTTCGGTCGGCCGTCAGCCGGATTGCCGCCGCCTCGCCCGTCGTCTCGCGCCGCTCGGTCAATACCACCTTGCCGTTCTTCGATGCACGCGCCTCAATCGCTCCCGGCTCGTAGCGCACCTTCCACTCCACATGGCCGAGATGCGGCACCTTCTGGCTGCCGAGGCTCTTGCCGTTCACGAACAACTCCACCTCATCGGCATTCGAGTAAACCCACACCGGAATCTCGTCGCCCTCGCGCCCATGCCAGTTCCAGTGCGGAAAGAGATGCAGCGAAGACCCCTGGCCGGACGCGAGGCCCCACCATGCCTTGTAGTAATAGAAATTGTCCTTCGGATAGCCGCACATATCGACAATGCCGAACTGCGAGTTGATGCTCGGCCAGCCGTAAGGCGTCGGCTCGCCGCGATAATCGAAGCCCGTCCACGCAAACCCGCCTGCGATCCACTCCCGCGTGCCGTAAAACTTCCACCACTCCTCGGCGGTCTCGCCCCACGGCACCACGCCATCATAGGAATTCACCGTGTTGCGCAGCTTGTCGCTCGCGTACTCACCCCGCGTGCCAATGGCGCTCGAAGTCTCCGAGCCGTAGATCGGCCTCGTCGGATTCACCTTGTGATAGTCGTCCGGATACTTCAGGTTGTAGTTGAAGCCGATAACGTCAAACGCATCCGAAACGCCCTGCTTGTTATCGCCATTCACCGCCGCCGAAACCACACGCGTGGGATCGAGTTCATGGCACAGCCGCACCATGGAAGCGCCGATCTTCGCGCCAATATCCGCATCCTCGCCGCTCTGCAAGCGCCACTCCTCGTTGCCCACCGACCACAAAATAATCGAAGGCGAATTTCGATAGCGCTTAATCATCGCCTCAAGCTGCGCCAGCCCCTCCGGGCCCGAACTCATCTGCCGCGTCTCGCACATCATCATCATTCCCATGCGGTCGCAGGCATCCACCCACTCCGGCGTCGGCATGTTATGACTGGTTCGCACCGCGTTGCCGCCCATCTCCTTCAGCACTGCAAGCCGGAACCACTGCAAGCGATCCGGCAGCGCCGCGCCCACGCCCGCGTGATCCTGATGGTTGCAGGTTCCTTGAATCTTCAGCGATTTTCCATTCAGGAAAAATCCCTTATCCGCAGTGAACTCCACCGTCCGCACGCCAAACTCGATGCGCTCCGCATCGACAGCCTTGCCACCGGACTCTACCGTAACAATCGCAGAGTAGAGATTCGGCTCCTCCACATTCCACAGCGCCGGATTCGCAATCTTCGCCTCCGCGGTAAACGTCGCCGAGCCATCCGCGGCAATCGCCTGCGCCCCGGATTCCGCCGTCGCAACCGCAGCGCCCTTCGCGTCCACAATCTTCCATGTCACCCGCGCATTGGCCGCATCCTTGCCCTGATTTTCGACAACCGTGCCAAGCGAAAGCGCAGCGGCATTTCCTTTCACCGCGGCACGCACATAGCTCTCCCACCGCCCCAGGTGCACGGCATCGGTCTTCGTCAGCCACACATGCCGGTAAAGCCCCGCGCCCTCATAGAACCATCCATCGCCAAAGGCCGCATCCACGCGCAACACAATCGCGTTCTTCGCGCCATAGTGCAGAAAATCCGTCAGGTCAAAGCGGAATGGCGCGTAGCCGTTGTCATTCCGGCCAATAAAGCAGCCGTTCACAAAGACCAGCACGCTGCGAAACGCTCCATCGAACTCGACAACAACGCGCCTGCCCGCATCGCTCGCCGAAACTTCGAACTCGCGCCGATACCAGCCCACGCTCGTCTCCGGGTAGCGCCGCCCCAGCGGCTTATAGCCATGCGACTGCTGCTCATCGTCGTGAACAAAGGGTAGTTCCACGGCCCAGTCGTGCGGCAGGTTCAGCGTGCGCCACTTCGCATCGTCGTACTTCACCTTCGCGAATCCAAAATCGGCGGTCTTGGCAAAATCTCCCTGCCCGTTGCCAAAGCCCAGGTCCTTCGCCGGATCGGTTCCGTGCCCCAGGGTAAACTTCCAGCCGGAATCGAGAAGAAGCTGCTCGCGCGGCGCCACAGCGCCAAGCTGCGCCGCCGAACCAACCGCCCCAGCCTCGGCATTCAACAGCGCCGCCGTTCGCGCCCACGCCCCACGCGCCAGCAAAGAAGAAGCCGAAAACGCCAGCCCACCGGCCAGCACCTCACGCCGCGAAAACAAGCTCATGCGATTCACCCCGGATTCCAAAATCCCGATTCGAAGATCGGAACAAACGCCCGCGCAGCCACAACGAAAAATTCTCTGGAGCGGGCAAGGCCGAACTATACCCGATATGCCGACCCCGTGTAAACGGTTTCACGATGTGCCGGAAAACCATTGCACAAAAATAGAAATCCGCCGTGTCCGCAACATCACTCGCAAAGGAACCAGCGCGAATGGAATGCTATGATGAAAAAGGCCGGAGAGGTGGGAGAGCGGTTGAATCCAGTCGCTTGGAAAGCGGCCAGACCTGAAAGGGTCTCGCGAGTTCGAATCTCGCCCTCTCCGCCAGCCAACCTTCCGCAGTCTTTCTCCGCTGACTTGCTATCGCGCGTAGCGCAACTAACCGGCTAAGAAATCCAGAAACTTCCTCACGCGCCCATCCGCAGTCGCAGCAGCCTCCGGCAGCCGAAGACAATCCCCCGAACCACCGCCAGAACCACAAAGAAAACAAGCGCCACGGCAAGCGTGATGGGAAAGGTTGTCCAAAGCTCCTTCCACTCGGTGTGGAAGCGCAGAATTGCATACGCATTCACGGCAAGCGCGGCAATTACGCAGGCGGCATAGAAGAACAGTTCCCTTGCGATGATCCGGGGAGCGAGGACAATCTCCTTCATATCCGGAAACCCTCCGGCCACGCGACTTCGCGCCGTTCCTCCATCGCCGTCTGGCCCATCAGCACGGCCACGCCCGAGCGGCAGGCCTGCTCCATCATGCCGGGAATCGGCTTGCCCTCGCGAATCGCATTGGCAAAGGCGGCAATCGAGATCGCCGTGCCATCATCGTCGATCTTGCCTGGAACCAGAAAGCTCCCCTTGGTGTCTTTCTTGAGGTCGGGAACCCAGGTAGGCCCGCCAATCGGGATGGTGTCGAAGACTCCGTGCTCGATGGAGTTGATAAGCTGCACGATGCCCGGAGCGGGCGGCGGATTCTCCGCATACAAGCGGCCAGTCTCGCCCTCGATGGTTCCCTTCGGCCCCATGACCTGAATTTCAAGGCCATAATAGCGATTGCTAATCAACGAGTCATACACAACGTGCACGCCATTCGGATAGCGGTAAACCACGTTGACGTTGTCGTAAAGCTCGCGCCCGTCTTTCCAGTAGTTGATGCTGCCGTAACCAGCGCACGAGATCGGCTGCTCGCCGAGAAACCAGTTCGCCACCTGCATATGATGCGAGGCCAACTCCGTCATCAGACCGCAGGAATACGCGCGATAAAGCCGCCAGTTCAGCCGGTGTTCGAGCGAGGGGTCCGGCACCGGATTACGCCAGTTGCCATTGCGATGCCAGTAGGCGCGTATCTGCGTAATCTGGCCGATCTCGCCGTTCTTCACAAGCTCCAGCGCGCGCAGAAAGACGGGGCTGAACATTCGCTGGTGGCCGATCTGGAAAACCTTGCTGCTCGCGCGGTGCGCGTCAGCCACAGCCTGACACTCTTCAACGGTATAAGCCAGGCTCTTCTCGCAAAAGACGTGCTTGCCGGCGGAGAAGGCATCCAGGCACATGCGCGCATGCAGATAGAGCGGCGTGGCAATCAACACTCCGTCCAAGCCCGGCATGTCGAGCATTTGCCGGTAATCCGCAAAGCCCTTTGCGCCGGGAACCTTAGCCAGTCCGGCCTGCAAATGCGGCGGATAGTCATCGCAAAGCGCGGCAATCTCTACGCCCGGCGTGCGAAGCAGATGCGCAAGATGCAGGCTGCCACGTCCACCCACGCCGATCAACCCAACGTGAACGCGGTCCGAGGGCGATTCGCCCGCAGGCTGTGCGCGCAGCGGAACCCACCAGGGCAAGTCGGCCAGCAGCGCGGAGGAGCCTGCAACAACAGCAAGACGCTTGAGAAATTCCCGGCGTCCGGCGCGGGGCGTGGATTCCGAAAGAGAGTAAGACAAGCGCTCAAAGTCCATATTTCCAGGAAATGCGCGGCATAAATTCTTCAGTACTGGAATCATAGACGATCTCGACGGCCGAGCTTCCAGGGAAGGCAGCGAGAATCGCCTCGCGTTCCGGCTCTGGAATAACGAGCAGCGCAGTGGAAAGCGCCTCCGCCCCCGCGCCGTCCGGCGCTGCGACACTCATCGTGCGATAACCGGAGACAGGGCACCCCGTTCGCGGATCGATCGTCTGTCCCAAAGCCCGCGACCCCGAAGCCGGAATTTCGGCAAGCCGATTGAACGGCGCGGTTCCCGAGGTCGAGAGCGAAGCATCCTTGAGATGAAAACTCCACAGCATCTCCGCCGGGCGAAAAAGATTCGGAATTCCCACCGGCCAATCCGGTCCATTCGGATGCGCGCCGAGAACCGCAATCGAGCTTTCGCCAAAGCTGAGAAAAGCCTGCCGGACACCGGCGGCGCGAAGGCTTGCAGCAGCACGGTCAAGCGCGAAGCCCTTGCCGAAGCCGCCAAGATCGACGCTCATCCCTTCCGCCCGAAAACGAACCGCGCGGTTCTCCGTATCAAAGTCGATGCGCTCGAATCCGGTCCGCTCACGAGCCTCTTCGATGCGCTCAGCAGAAGGCTCCACGCCGCGCTCCGCCCTCTCGCGCCAGAGATCGATGAGCGGCTGAATGGTAATGTCGAAGGCCCCGCGCGTCTGCTGCCAGTAGCGCCGGCAGAGAACAAGAATCTCCCATAGCTGCTCAGGCGGCATAACTGATCTTTCGGCAGCGCTTCGGTTCAATTCCGAAACTGGACTGTTCCAATCGAAGCGGCTCATCAGCCGCTCGCAATCGTACAGCTCGCGTTCCACGGCCGCAGCCAGCAATTCGGCCTCTTCGCCGTCCACATCCACCAGCACCATCGAAAAGCGCGTATTCATCGCAAAACACGCGCGATGAAAAACCTTTCGCCTGTCTCCGATGCTCGGCACAGCAATGCCCGGCACTGCCGGAATCCCGCCGCCCCCGCTCACGCGCCCATCCACCGCCGCAGCACCCTCTGCGCCGGCTTCTCAATGAAGTGCAGCGCAAAGAGCCCCAGCCCAATCAAAATCACATAGCTGAGCCATGGATCGAGCGCAGCAATCCCCAGCCGCTCCAGCACGTGCGTGTCGTGGATCAGGTTCCAGAAATTGAAGTGCAGCAGGTAAAGGCAGTAGCTCGACTCTCCCACAATCACCAGCGGCCTCCAGCCCAGCATTTTCGCCAGCCAGTTCTGCCCCGCCAGCCCCAGAATCGCGCAGCCGAAGAACGGCATCAGCAGCCCGTCGTGAATAATCGCATACGGAATCCACGGCCCCAGCCACAGCACAAAAAACGTAGACGCAAAGCCGAAGATCCCCAGCCAAAGCCGCTTCCTCGCGTCGCGCGGAATCAGCTCATCCAACCCGGCCAACACCGTGCCAAAAACAAAGCTCGCCAGATGCGGAATCGGCGTAGCTTTCAGCGCCTGTAGCCACGGCGCTTCCGTGTAGCGGTCCACATGCACCACATGATCGGGATTGAAAACAAAATACAGCGTCCCCGGAATCAGCCCCAGCAGCCAGATGGCGAGCAGCCGCCGCAGAATCGGCGCCACGCGATCCGGCCTTCGCCACCGCGCCAGCCACGGAAAGATCAGGTAATAAAACCACTCCGCCGACATCGTCCACGCCGGCGTATTGAGAAACGTCGCAATCTCCGGAACCCACCCCTGCAAGAGCAGCGGCGTCAGCACCATTCCCAGCCAGAAGAGAAAATGCGTGTGCTGCGCGTACTCAGTCGGAAGGTTCCGCCACGCCAGCAGCAGGCTCAGCAGGTAGATGGGGTAAAGCCGCGTGAATCGCGCCTTCCAGAAGCGAACCGCCTCAAACTCGCCGCGCCGCGCCCGCGCCGCATAGTTGTACGCCATCACATAACCGGAGAGCAGAATAAAGAAGCTCACCGAAGCGTAACCCGCATTCACCACCGGAGCCAGCGGCCCAAACCAGTTGGGATTCGAGAAATGAAAGAGGACAATGTTGACGGCCGCAAAAGCACGCAGGCCGGTCAACGCGTTCAGCCGGTCTGGCTTGCGTATCTCCACTATCGGTTAGACGACTCCATCGGATGCCGTGATGCACAGCAGGCTGGAAAAGGAAATTGCCGCACTTGCTTTCTACTCCCCGTTCCCTACACCCTGCTTTTAGGCCGTAACAAGCGAGCCGACCTTTTCGCCCATCACTACGCGCTTGATATTGCCCGGCCGGTTCATGTTGAAAATAATCATCGGCAGGTTGTTGTCCTTGCACAGGCTCACGGCGGTCAGATCCATCACCTTCAAGCCCTTGCCGAGAATTTCCATATAAGTAATCTCGTCGTACTTAACGGCATCCTTGAACAGCACCGGGTCAGCCGAGTAAACGCCATCCACCTTCGTGCCCTTCAGCAGCACATCTGCCTTGATCTCCATCGCCCGCAGACTCGCCGCCGTGTCGGTCGAGAAAAACGGGTTGCCGATTCCCGCGGCAAAAACCACCACGCGCCCTTTTTCAAGATGCCGCACCGCGCGCCGCCGAATATACGGCTCCGCAATCTGGTTCATGAACACCGCCGTCATCACCCGGCACTGCACATCGCGCTGCTCCAGCGAATCCTGCAGCGCAATCGCGTTAATGATCGTCGAAAGCATTCCCATGTTGTCGGCGCTCACGCGGTCCATGCCGCTGGCCTGCTCAGCCACGCCGCGAAAGATATTGCCGCCGCCCACAACGACAGCGATTTCCGTGCCGAGCGCATGAACCTCGGCAATCTCTTCGGTCACCGCGGACACTTTTTCTGCGTCAAGCCCAAAGCCGCGTTCCCCGGCCAGAGCCTCTCCCGAAAGTTTAAGGACAATCCGTTTATACATACTTTTTCGAGTATGCCACAGTGTTTTGCCGAACGCCCCACTCTTGCGGGTGCCCCACCCTCGCCGGGTCTCTGTTTTTCCGGCTAGGATGGGATCGCACAAAGCCCCGTGCCCCACCCTTGCGGCTTTTTTCTGCCGCTAGGGTGGGATCGCAACCAACTCTCCATCGCACAAACAAAAAGGCCCGAAGCACAAGCTCCGGGCCCTCCACATCCTGCAAAGTAACCGCGCTTATTCGGCGGCTTCGATTTCGACGGCCTTGGTCTGAGAGACCGTCCAATCCGGCGCGCCGACCTTGAAGCGGGCAAAACGCCGAACCGTGATGTTCTCGCCGAGCTTGCCCACCTTCTGCGCGATCAGTTCCTTGATGCTCACGGCCTGGTCCTTCACGAAAGGCTGCTCCAACAGGCAGACCTCCTCGTAGAACTTCGCCATCTTGCCGTCCACGATCTTCTCGACAACCGGAGCCGGCTTGCCCGTCGCGGCGGCCTGCGCGCGGTAAATCTCCTTCTCGCGCTCCAGGTCCTCGATCGTCACATCCTCGGGCCTGATGTAGCGCGGGTCGGTAGCCGCGATGTGCATCGCGATGTCCTTCAACAGATCCTGGAAGTCCTCGGTACGGGCCACGAAATCGCTCTCGCAGTTCACTTCAATCAGCACACCGATCTTGCCGCCGGCGTGAATGTAAGTGCCCACCGCGCCCTCGTTCGTCGAGCGGGCGGCCTTCTTCTGCGCCGAAGCCATGCCGCGCTTCCGCAGCACTACGAATGCCCCTTCGATGTCGCCCTTCGTCTCCTGCAGCGCCTTCAGACAGTCGCCCATTGGCGCGCCGGACTTCTCCCGCAGATCCTTCACCAGCTTTGCATCGATCTTTTCACTCACCGTCGTCATCTCGCTTCCTTCTCGTTTCTAATCCTGATGCCGTCCGAGGCATTCCTGCCAAGCATTCCTACCCGGACAGACAAGTTCACGAACAAAGAGCGTGGCGCGAATCACTGCGGCCACGCCCTTCAGTATGCGCCCCCGAGGCGCAAAAAAAGATTAAAGCGTTGTTGTCGAAGATCGCACTAGCCCATTCCCGCAATCGTGCCGCCAACGCCATGCTGACGCCGTTAGACGCCTGCTTCCGCCGCCTCAGCCTCTTCGCGAAGTGCCGCCACAGCCGCCGGCGCCTTGCGAATGCCGCTGCCGTAAGCCGCTTCGAGATCGACGTCCTCAACCGGAGCGGCCTCCACCGGAGCCCCCTCCGCTGCAACTTCCGCCACCGCAACCGGCTCCTCGGCAAATGCCTTGTCGCCCACCAGGTTCACGCCCTCGGCAGCCGAATCGGCAATCTTCGAAGTAAACAGCCGAATCGCGCGCAGCGCATCGTCGTTGCCCGGAATCACGTAGTCCACAACCGTCGGGTCGCAGTTAGTATCCACCACGGCCACAACCGGAATCCCCAGCTTTCGCGCTTCCTTCACCGCAATGGCCTCGTTGTTCGAGTCCACCACGAAGAGCGCATCCGGCAGGCGCTTCATGTTCTTGATGCCGGCCAGATTGGCCTGCAAGTGCTTGCGCTCCCGCTCCAGGCGAATCACTTCCTTCTTGGTCAGCAGGTCGTAGCGGCCATCCGTGGCCATATCATCCAGTTCCTGAAGGCGCTTCACCGATTTCTGCACCGTCACCCAGTTGGTGAGCAGTCCGCCCAGCCAGCGCTGGTTGATATACGGCATCGAGGCGCGCGTAGCTTCTTCCGCAACCGCGTCCTGGGCCTGGCGCTTGGTGCCGACGAAGAGAATCGTCTTGCCCCCCGCCGTCAGGTCCGTAACGAACTTCGATGCGTCCTTGAAGAGCTTCAGCGTCTTCTGCAGATCGATGATGTAGATACCATTGCGCTCGCCAAAGATATAGTCCTTCATCTTCGGATTCCAGCGCTTGGTCTGATGCCCGAAGTGTACACCCGCTTCGAGCAGCTCCTTCATTGTGATCGTGGCCATTGGCCTCCTTCGTGAGTTGCATCCGGGTGGACGATGCCAGCGCCCGGATTGAACCCGCTATTGCGGGAAATTTGAAACCAGCTATCAGCTCTTAGCCGTTAGCTTTCAGCTTGTCCGTGCCGGGAACAGGGCTTCTGAATCCCGGCACATTTTCGTTCAAGCAAGAAAGGCTAAAAGCCAAGAGCCGACAGCCAAAAGCCGCTTTTAGCGCTTGCTGAACTGGAACCGCTTACGAGCGCCCTTCTGACCGTACTTCTTGCGCTCCTTCATGCGGGCGTCACGGGTCAGCAGGCCTTCAGCCTTCAGAGTCTTGCGCAGCTCGGGGTTAAACTCGACCAATGCGCGGGCGCAGCCCATCTTCACCGCGTCGGCCTGCGCAGCCACGCCGCCGCTCGCCACCGTCACAACAACATCGAAGCTCGATGCAAGCTCAACCAGCGCAAGGGTGCGCTTGGCGGCTACGCGCTGCTGCTCGGTGACGAAATACTCCTCGTATGCCTTGCCGTTGACCTTCCACTCACCCGTGCCGGGACGCAGAAAGACGCGAGCGATCGCCGACTTGCGGCGGCCCGTACCGTAATACTGAACCAGATCTGCCATTCAATCCTCGTTAAGCTGTTAGCTATTAGCTTTTAGCTCTTAGCTTGTTCGTGCCTGAAACTTCATTTCGCCTTTGCCTCTGCCTCTTGCCCCACCACAAACGAGCTAAAAGCCAAGGACTAAAAGCTAATAGCTGCCTTTACGCCACTTTCATTGCCACCGGCGCCTGCGCCTGGTGGGGATGCTTGTCGCCGCGATAGACCTTCAGCTTCGTGCCCATCTGGCGGCCCATCTTGCTCTTCGGCAGCATTCCCTTGATCGCCTCTTCCAGAATCTTCTCCGGCTTGCGGGCCAGCAGTCGCGTAAACGACTCCTCGCGCAGGCCGCCGGGGAAACCGGTGTAGCGGCGATAAAGCTTGGTCTGCGACTTCAGGCCGGTCAAACGCACCTTCTCGGCATTAATCACAATCACGTGATCGCCCATATCGATGTAGGGCACATACTGCGGGTTCAGTTTGCCTGCCAGCACGCTGGCAGCCTTGGTCGCCAGGCGGCCCAGCGTCTCCCCGTCAGCATCGATCACATACCACTTGCGGTCAATATTCTTCCCGCTTGGAACAAAAGTCGACATTTCTCTTCTTCCCTCAGACACTTCCCGGCTGAAAGCTCAACTGAAGCTTCAGCCGCAAAAACTCGCGCGCAACGCGCGTCCTCCCATGCAAGCCACGCATGGGCCACAATTCCACCCGCTGCCATACAACGCTGTGGGGGTTAGACTGCGGCGTCTGCCCTCTCGCAGGGCTCTTGACTCTGCCTTGTCCGCCCGCAAAAGCCGGACACAATACACAAACCAGGCAGAAGGCGGCCTGCAAAATCATCTGTCGGAGACAGACTTCAGGCGCAACACCGCACAAGGACTCCAGAATACGGGATTTTTAACCTGGAGTCAACGGTAAATCGTTCACAATTCTGCATCAAACCCGTTGCAATCCAAAATCCCCCGCCCGATGCCGGACGCCCCACATCTCGGAAGAGATGCAGGAGGGTGCGGACTCACGACAATGCCGGGTGCCCCACCCTCGCCACGTCTTTATTTTTGTGGCTAGGGTGGGATACCACCTATCCCAGCCCGCTGCGTTACACTCGTCCCCATGCGGGTCTTTGGCATCGATTGCGGCACCGAGACGACCGGCTTCGGAGTCGTCGAAAACGACCTTTCCGGTCGCGAGCCGCGCCTCATCTGCCATGCTTTCGGAGGAATCCGGCTGGCCAAAAACAAGCCGCTGCCCGAGCGCCTCGCCCAGATTCACCACGAGCTTGCCACCGAACTGGACCGCTGGCGCCCCGATGTTGTCGCCATCGAAGAGGTCTTTTACTCGGTCAACGCCAAATCTGCGCTCAAACTCGGCCAGGTGCGCGGCGTGGCGCTCCTCTCTGCCGCCCTGGCAGGCCTGCCCGTGGCCGAATACGCCCCGCTCCGCATCAAGTCCAGCGTCGTCGGCTACGGCCTTGCCAAAAAGGAGCAGGTGCAGTTCATGGTAGCCCGCCTGCTCTTGCTCGCCGAGCCTCCCGAGCCGGCCGACGCCGCCGACGCCCTCGCCATTGCCATCTGCCACATTCACACGGCGCAAACGCTCGCGGCGCAGGGTGCCAGCATTTCCGGAGCCGCACGATGAAGAAATTCGCACTCCGGTCCGTGCTTCTAGCCGTGCTCTGCCCGCATCCGGCCCCGATTTCCGCTCAAAGCCCCGCACCAAATCCAGCTCCGGACTCATCACCGGCCCGCACCGTGAGCCTGGAATTTTCCAATCCCAATCTCATCCCTGCCAACTGGACTCTTAAAATCCACCCCGACGGCTCCGGCCACTTCCGCTCCCAGCGCGGCTCAGCCCCTCGCGCAGACGGCGAGTGGATCGAGCCCGCCGACCTCGACCGCGAGGTCCACGTCAGCCCCCGCTTCGCCGCCCACGTCTTCGAGGTTGCAGCAGCAGCGCACTATTTTCAGAAGGACTGCGACAGCCACGCCAAAGTAGCCTTTACAGGGACCAAGCGTCTACATTACACCGGACCCGATTCCAGCCCTGGCTCCGCTGTCGCCTGCTCCTTCAATTACGCGAAAGACAAAGCCGTACAGGGCCTCAGCGAAGAGCTTCAGGCAGTCGCTACAACGCTCATCGAAGCCGCCCGCATCGAGCGCCTCCGCCAGCATGACCGCCTCGGCCTGGACCGCGAGATGCAAAGCTTAGCCGAGATGGCCGACGACGGCCGCGCCGCAGAGCTGGTCGCAATTCACGACGAGTTGGTAAGCCTCACCAACGATGAGTCGCTGATGGAGCGTGTCCGCCGCAAAGCCCGCGAATTGCTGGCCAAAGCCGGCGGCGACTGACAGGACCGGGACGAGCCTCGAACCAGCCTCGAACCAGCCTCAAACCGGTCTGCCGAGCCTCAGTCCCCTGCCTCAGCCTCGGATTGCAGTTCCCCGATCTGCACCAGCGCCTGCCCCGTCACACCGTCGGCCCGGTCTACCGGATACCCCAGCCGCTTCCACTCTTCGTAGCCGCCGCGCAGCGGGCGCACCCGCTCAATG
>JAATFM010000165.1 GCA_015655195.1 Terriglobales bacterium | reverse complement strand
GTCGGGTCCACTTCCGCCGACCAGGCATCGATGCCGCCGCGCAGCGACTGCGCCTGCTCGAAGCCCTGGTTCCGCAGCCAGACGGCCGTATTGAGCGAGCGCATTCCGTGGTGGCAGACAACGATCAGCCGCTCGTCGGGATCAAGCTCCTGATGCGCCCGCCCAGGCACATCGCCCATCGGCACCAGAAGCGCGCCTTCGATCTTTGCCGTGGCAAACTCCCAAGGTTCGCGTACATCGATCAGCCGTGCCTTCTTTTCTTTCAGCAGTTCCGCGGCCTCAGCGGCGGAGATTTCGAAATCGAGCATGACCCCAGTTTATTCCCGGCTTGTGCCCTGCCAGCGCCAAATCGAGCAGTCCTCATAATCGGCTGAAGCGTACTCGCCGTCGGGCTGGTTGGAGAGGATCTCGTGATCGGCTTTGGCGTCGGCCCGCGAGCGCCGAATCTGTCCGGAAAAGAAACGGACAAAATTGCCCTGCTTTTCATTGGCCCGCTGTTCTTCGAGAACCCCCTCCTGCTCGTTGTTCACATAGAGAATGTCGAGCCGACGGTCGCAGAAACTTCTCGCCGCATGGCGCAGAAACCTTCGCATAGCTGCCGCGCCAAAGGGATTGAAGAGGAACGCCACGCAGGGACCGGGAGGAAATACAAACTCCGTCGCATCGGCCTCGACCATTCGCATCGGCACTGCGGCACGCCCCACCTTGCGCCAAAGAGTGAGATTGCGGCGGGCGATGCGGACCAAAGTCGGGTGCATCTCAACGCCAATAACATCGTGAAACGGCATTTCCGCCGCCAGCAGAACGGCGCGGCCCATGCCAGCGCCAATGTCGAGGAAGGTCGTCTCTTCGAGCGGATGCGCCGGCCGCATCCTGCGCCAGCGACGCACCAGCGCTTGAAAAACCGATGGCGCTACGCCGTAGTAGGCCGTAGTCTGCCGGTCGCGCGGGCTGCCGGTTTTGAGATGCCGCCCGACGATCAGCCCGCTCGTCCGCACGCCGTTTTCAAGATCGAAAGGATGCGGAAGGAAGCCGTCCTTCTTGTTCAGCCCGTAAAGCCGTGGCCCGCGTTGCATGGTCCGTAAGACGTTCAAATCGCTGTGCTCCCGGCAACGGTAAATAAAAACGGTAAATTCCTTCGTATTTTAGCCGCTGGAGTGTTGACAACCGACAGCAGGCAGGCACAATATCATGCCACCCAAATGCCTGTCCGGCGCGGCAAAGCAACCCGCCCGAACGCAGCAGGCATCTCCCGGTCGTTCTTCGGCAAAGGAGGTTTTATATGGCAACTCTCGCCACTCCCAGAAAATGTGCCAACGCCGCCTGCTCCTGCATGGTGCAGGACAGGGGCAAATACTGCAGTGCGCACTGCGAGGGCATCGCGCAGAAGGTTGAGTTGATGTGCACTTGCGGCCACGCGGGCTGCGACGCCACGATCAGCGTCTATCAGCCCATCGAGCGCGACGATCCCCAGCCGCCGGCCAGCCTCGTGCACTGAGGCGATCTCGCAGCGGGTCTGGAATTAGGAAATAGGCGCATGGCTTCCGTGATTCGCGCCGCAGAGGGTAAGTGACACACTTGCCCCGCTCGCGGTACGCTAAACGGTATCCGTGCACGCTTGGCATTTTGCCCGGCCCGCTCGGGCTTTAAGATCCGATTTTCAGGAGTAAGGTTTCTCCATGCCAATCCAACCCACCACCCACATCTGGCACAATGGCAAGCTCGTTCCATGGGAGCAGGCCACGATTCACGTGATGAGCCATGTCATTCACTATGGCTCCAGCGTCTTTGAAGGCATCCGCGCCTACTCGCAGCCGCAGGGCGCGTCGGTCTTCCGTTTGCCGGAGCACATGCAGCGGCTTATCGACTCAGCCAAGATTTACCGCATGGAAATTCCCTACACGCTCGACGAGCTCTGCGCTGCGGTTGTGGATGTGATCGAGGCCAATGGCGTCGCACCGTGCTACATCCGGCCCATCGTGCTGCGCGGCTACGGCGAGATCGGCGTGAGCCCCAAGGGCTCACCCATCGAGGTCTACGTGGCGAATTTCCCATGGGGCAAGTACATGCCGGGCCACGGCGGCGCGGATGTCTGCGTCTCAAGCTGGAACCGCCTTGCGCCGAACACCATGCCGGCGCTGGCCAAAGCCGGCGCGAATTACATGAACTCGCAGCTCATCCGCATGGAAGCCGAGGCCAACGGCTACGCGGAAGGCATCGGCCTGGATGTAAACGGGCTGGTAAGCGAAGGCTCGGGCGAAAACATCTTCGTCGTGCGCAATGGTGTGATTTACACGCCGACGCTCGGAAATTCGGCGCTCTCCGGCATCACGCGCGACTCGATTCTGACGCTGGCGCGGCACCTTGGGCTGACCGTGACCGAGCAGGCGATTCCGCGCGAACTGCTTTACATTGCCGACGAGGTCTTCTTTACCGGCACGGCCGCGGAGGTTTCGCCGGTCCGCTCGATTGACCGCATTGTCATCGGCAACGGCGAGACGGGCGAGATTACGAAAAAACTGGCTGACGAGTTCTTTGGCATTGCCAACGGCCTCAAGCCCGACCGCTTCGGCTGGCTCACGCCGGTCAAGGTGGCGGCGCAGGAGCCGGTCTCGGCGTAGGCTTCATCCCACTGATACAAAGCGGGCGGCCCCAAACCAGCCGCCCGCTTTAATTTTTCCAACCGCACTGTACTCCGATGTCAGAAACTGGAAAGAAGAAAACTGGAAGGAACAACTCCCAGGAAGGTGAATCCGATGCAGGATATTGCATATACCGTGCATACCTTTAAGGAAAACGGAACGTATATTGCCTATGTTCCGGAGCTTGACATCTCCAGTTGCGGAACAACGAGTGAAAGCGCGCAGAAGAACATCCGGGAAGCCGTGCAGGGCTTTCTGGAAACCAGCGCCTCCATGGGAACCGTGAATGAGATCCTTGAAGAAGCAGGTTACAAGCGGGTCGGCGATACATGGGAGGCCCCGGAGTTCGTTGCGATTGGAAGGGAAAGAGCGAGAGTCGCGTAATAGCCGGTCTCAGCCCCGCACACTACAAGACCCTGATCGCAGTATTGGAACGGGCAGGCTTCATTTTTCACCGCCAGCGCGGAGACCACCTTATCTATACAAAACCCGGCCTGATACGCCCACCGGTGATTCCCGCTTACCATGAGGTTCCCGTGTTCATCATCAAGAATCTGCTTCGTACTGCCGGTATAAGCCGGGAACAATATCTCGAACTTGTCCAGAATCTCTAGCGAGCCGCAGGCCGATCTGGTTCTATCACCCGCCTCAGTTCAAATTAAAAAATGTCGAAGGTAGCGCGCGCCGGAAACGGATTCTTTATCATCGAACCATGCGATTCCGCTCGACTTTTCTTCGCGCTGTTTTTTGCGCCTGCCTTGCGCTCATGCTTTGCGCGGCTGCGCCTGTTGCCGCCCGCGCCCAGGCTTATGTGGGCAAGCCCAAGCTCATTGTCATCGTCGTCATCGACCAGTTTCGCGGCGACTACCTGAACCGCTGGCGCGACGAGTTCAAGGGGCGCGGCTTCAACCTCTTTATGAAAGACGGCGCGTGGTTCACCGACTGCTACTACGAGTACGCGAACACCAAGACCGCGCCCGGCCACTCGACCATCGGAACCGGCGCGTATAGCAACGGCCACGGCATCGAAACCAACGACTGGTGGGACGCCTCGCGTTCCGACGAGCACAAGGTCAGTTCGGTCGAGGACGAACGCTACCAACTTGTCGATCTGCCGGCCGGCTCGATTCCGGCCAACCAACCCGGCGCACCGGCCACGGCGGCAAAATTCCTCATCGGCTCCTCGCCGCGCAACCTGCGCGCAACCACGGTGGGCGATGAGTTGCGGCTGGCCACGCAGGGCAAGGCAAAGGTCTTCGGCGTCTCGCTCAAGGACCGCGCTTCGATTCTTCCCGCCGGGCAATCGGCGAATGGAGCTTACTGGATTGACCAAGCCAGCGGCCAGTTCACCACCTCGACCTATTACATGGAACACCTGCCCGCCTGGGCCACAGCCTTTAACACGGGCGGCCGTCGCGAGCAGGCGGAAAAAGAGGCGCTCGTCGAAGGCACGACGCAGTTCTATGAACTGGTGGGCCGCACGCCCGCGGCCAACAGCTACGAGCTGGACTTTGCGAAGGCTCTCATCACCGGCGAGAACCTCGGCCAGCGCGGCGTTACCGACCTTGTGACCGTTTCGCTCTCGGCCAACGACATTCAGGGGCACCAGTTCGGCCCCGACTCCGACTCCGAGCACGAGATGACGCTTTCGCTCGATCACGACCTCGACGGTTTCTTTAGCTGGCTCGACAAGACCGTGGGCCTCGACAACGTATGGCTCGCGCTGACCGCCGACCACGGCATCGCGCCCATTCCCGCCGAGGCAGCAAAGCTCGGCATCAACGCCACCGCCGTTGACATGGAAAAGGTCTACGAAGGCATCAACGCAAAGCTCAACACGCGCTACTCGCCGGGCGCGAAGCTCGCCTATCTCATGCCTGGACCCGATCTGCCTTACATCGTCCTGAACAAAAAGGCTTTTGCGAAGGCGCATATCGACGAGAAGGACGCCGAGGATGCTGTTGCTGCTGTGTTGCCTGCGGAAGTCGCTGCGCTCGCGCCCAAGGTGGATGACGCATCGCTGCCTGTGCAACATCGCCTGCCACCCGCGCCGCGCGTTCAGGATGTTTACACGCGCCTCCAACTCGCGCACGGCGAGTATCCCAGCGACGAATTCGGCCGCATCCTGGCTCACAGCTATACCGAACACGGCAACTGGTTCGTGATGATGGTTCTCGACGCCTACCAGATGGAGGGCGCAAGCTCGAACGCCGGCACGACGCACTTTGCGCCGTGGTCCTATGACAGGCATGTGCCGCTTGCTTTCTATGGCGCACCCTTCGCGCCGGGCGAGTATCACGAGCTAGTAGCTCCGGTGGACCTGGCTGTGACCTTTGCCTCACTTGCCGGCGTCAACCGGCCCTCGGCGGCCGTGGGCCGCGTGCTGACGGAAGCGATCAAGCCAGCCAAACACGAGTAAACTTACAACTGAGAATGAAGCCCGAGATGAAAGTCCAGTTGGCCGGCATTGAGCTGGCCAACCCCGTCCTCGCCGCCAGCGGCACCTTCGGCTACGGCATCGAATTCGAAGAGATTGTCTCACTGGAGCGCCTGGGCGGCTTCGTCACCAAGGGCATCTCGCTGGAGCCCATGCAGGGCCACCCGCCGCCCCGCATCATCCAGACCGCAGCGGGCATGATAAACGCTATCGGACTGCAAAACATCGGCGTGGATGCGTTTATCGCGGAAAAACTCCCGGCGCTGGCCCGCTATCCGCAGTGCAAGGTCTTCGTAAACGTCTTCGGCTACACAGTCGGCGAGTACATCAGCGTCATTCACAAGCTCAACGAGGCGTCCGGCATTGCCGCCTACGAGCTGAATGTCTCCTGCCCGAACGTGCACGCTGGCGGGATGGCCTTCGGAGCCGATCCGGGGTCGCTCGAATATCTGGTTGCTTCGGCCCGCTCGGCCACTACGCGACCGCTCATCGTCAAGCTCTCGCCCAACGTGACAAGCATTGCGCAAATGGCAAAAATCGCAGCCAACGCGGGCGCTGACGCAGTCTCACTCGTCAACACTTTCCTCGCGCTTTCGATCGATGTGGAAACCCGCAAGCCGCGCATCTCGAATGTGACCGGGGGACTCAGCGGCCCTGCCATCAAGCCCATTGCGCTGCGAATGGTCTATGAGACCGCCCGCTCCGTGCAGATTCCTGTCCTCGGCCTGGGCGGAATCATGACGCCGGAGGACGCGGTCGAGTTCCTGCTCGCCGGCGCAACAGCCGTGCAGATTGGCACGGCAAACTTCGCCGACCCGCGCGCCACCGAGCGCATCGCGAAGGGACTGGAATCCTGGTGCCGCAGTCACAATATCGAGCGCGTCTCGCAGCTTACCGGCGCGCTGGAAGTTCCCGGCCCAAAATAGCAGCCCATTGATTGATGCCGGTTACGCAGCCGCCTGGAACCCACTGCAGCCGCTGATCGGCGTCACCATCAAATGCAGAGCAACAAGTTTAGGGTGGCCGCAGGTTTCGACGAGGTTCTCCGGAGCCTGGTGCGAAGAACGAATCGTAATCAGCTTCTCGCTCGGCATCTCCTCTTCGCCGAAGTGGGTACAGAGTCCGCATTGTCCATTCTGAATCTCTGACATTGTCTCTTCCCTCCTGATACGTCGATCCCGATGTTCAGTATTTTGAGCAGATTCTTACGGAAGATCAAGAGGGAAATGAAAAAATAATTCTCTCTTCCCCGTTCGCCCTATCCAACTTAACTTGATCTTTTTCCTTGCCTGGGAATAAAGTCTGCGCGATGCTGTTAGCACGAGGAGGGCTGCGATGTCTTCTTCCACACACAATTCGGCTTTCTTGGCCAGCGGCAAGGCACGGTTTGCGCTTGCAGTAGTTTTTTTTGTTTTTCCCTCTGCGCTTGGGGCGCAGGCCATTACGATCGACTCGCAGGGCCGTATCAAGGGTGATCCCTCCGCGCCCGTCGACCGCCGCTACGCGCAGATCGAGCAGACGCACGTGGCTCTCGGCAACTCCGTTCTCGATCCCAAGACCCGTATCGAGCTGATCCGGCTCATGCAGGCCGAACAGGGATTTGCCATGCGCCCGCTACCTCGCGGCCACAAGGGGCTCCTGCTCGTTGCCAACGGCAAGGTTGAACCGGCCGGCGAGGCGTGGCTCGCAATGGTTACGGCTAATGGCCTCTCGTCCAAGCCCGGCGACCGCATCGTCGTTACCGACCTCAAGGTCGATCACAACCGCATTATCTTCGACCTCAACGGCGGCCCGGACCAGAAACACCGCCTTTTGCGCCACATTGAGGTGGGCGGCGGTGTGGCAATGACACCCGTGGTGCGGGATGACGGGCAGGAACCCGTCGGCTCGCGCCTCACGCTCGTCTTTGAGAAAAACATCCCGGAGTTGACGGGCTCCGATGTGAAGGCGCTGCTTGCGCCGCTCATCTCCTTCGACGTGAAAACGCCCGTGCAGGCGTTTACCGACACGCTGCCGCCGGTGCTGAAGAGCGCGATTCTCGACCATCACGTGATGGTCGGCATGAGCACGGACATGGTTCTCTTCGCCATGGGACAGCCGGAGAGCAAGACGCGCGAGATGGACGGGCAGATGCCCTTCGAAGAGTGGATTTACGGCAAGGCACCCAAGCCGGTCGAGTTCGTCCGCATCAACGGCAACCGCGTCATACGGCTTGAAATCGCGAAGGTGGGCGAGCAGCCGGAGGTTTTCACGCAAGACGAGGTCAGCGGCCTGATGCGGACCGACGGCACGCCGCTTGAGCCGTCGCGCACCCGCACCGTCGCCATGGGCGATGCGACCTATAACCCCGATACTCAGGCCGCGCCCGCCCCGCCAAGCCTCAAGAAGCCGGGCGAAAAGCTGCCCGACACCGGGGTGGGCGATCCCAACGACGAGATGAAGCCGGTGCAGTTCCCTAAGCCAAAGCCGGATGCGCCCCCGGCCACGCTGCCTGCAAACCTACCTGCACCAACGCCGAACCCGCAGCCCGCTCCTGCTTCGCCATCCAACCAACTGTGAGGGAGCAATCCCTCAGGGGCTAAAGACCTATATATTTTTGCGGCACTTGAAAGGTGCGGGGCTAAAGGCCCCGTACCTTTCGGCTGGACTTACTGCGAGGATAAATTCCCGGCCTAACCTAACAAGCCGCCATTGTGCATCACCACAATAGCCGGGTTACACGACAGGCCGCGGCCAGCGCGCTTCCACGGTCGTCGCGATGCCGCCGCGCGGGCGGAAGACGCCTTTCACCACCGCCCAGACCGGATCGGTGGCCTTCACCACGTCATCGAGCACCTGATTGACGATATTTTCCTGAAAAATCCCCAGGTTGCGATAGCTGAAGAGATATTCCTTGAGCGATTTCAGCTCCAGGCAGCGCTCGCGTGGCATGTAGCGAATGGTCAACACGCCGAAGTCGGGCAAGCCGGTCTTGGGGCAGACGCTGGTCAGCTCCGGGTCGTCGATTTCAATTTCGTAGCCGGGAAACTGGTTCTTCCACGTTTCAATGGCGGGAAACGGAAAGTCGAGACCGGCCTTGGCGTGGTCGTCGGTGTAGCGTGGTTCCGAGTTTGGTTCAGCAGACATGGCCCTATTTTACGAGCCGCCGGCAATCGGACAAAATCGTGCGCCAAGTTGCTCCCCAGCAACGATTTTTCCGCTCCCTTCATCCCACAAACGAGTCAGATATACTGACTCAGGTTAGGTGCATGGCAGAGGAAAGAAAGCAACTGGACTGGCGCTGGATTTGGGTCGGCGCGGCCATCGTACTGGTTCTTGTTTTCTTCGCGGTCCGGTCGTTGACTCGCGAACGTTTGCAAGTGCGTGTGGTGGAGGTCTCCCGGCAGGAGCTGGTGAGCGTCCTCAGCACCAATGGCCGCGTGGAGCCGGAAGTGAATCACGAGCTGCACAGCCCCCTTTCCACCACCGTCAAGGCCGTTTACGCGCAGCCGGGCGATGTGGTGCCGGAGGGTAAGGTTCTAGCTCTGCTCGATGACATGGAAGCGCGGGCTCGCGTCTCCACGGCCGAGAGCGGCGTGAAGGCTGCTCAGGCGACGCTCGAAGCTGCCACGCACAATGGCACCCTAGAACAGCAGCAGGCATCGACTGCCGAAGTTTCCCGCGCAAAGCTCGACCGCGACCAGGCGCAGCGCGATCTCGACGCACTGGTAAAGCTGAACGCGACCGGCGCGGCCTCGCCCAGCGAGGTGGCCTCGGCGCAGCAGCGGCTGGCCAGCGCACAAGCATCGCTCGACGCGGCACAGGCAAGCGCGCGGAATCGCTACTCGCCGGCGGAGATTGATCGGGCGCGGGCGGCGTTGTCCGATGCCGAGACGAATCTTGCCGCAGCCAGGGATATTGAAGCCAAAACCACGATTCGCGCCCCAGTTGCCGGCACGGTCTACAGTACGGACATGAGCCCGTCGGGATTCGTCGAGAGCGGCAAGCTGCTGATGCAGATCGCCGACCTGAAGCACATGCGCATCCGCGCCTTCTTTGACGAGCCGGACCTGGGCAAAATAGCCGAGGGCCAGCCTGTCGCGATTAAGTGGGAGGCGCGCCTTGGACGCATCTGGAAAGGCCACATCTCCCGCGTACCCTCCACCATCACAACCTTCAACACGCGCAGCGTGGGCGAGGTGCTTGTTACGCTCGACGAACCGGACGGACAGCTCCTGCCGGATACCAATGTGACCGTGACGGTGACTACATCGAGTCTGGCCAACACGCTCAGCCTTCCCCGCGAGGCGTTGCGCATGGAAAACGGCCAGCAATACGTTTATCGCGTGATAAACAGCGAGCTGAAGCGCACACCTGTGACTACGGGGACGATCACGACGACGCAGGTGGCGATTCTCTCCGGCCTGAGCGTGGGAGACCGCGTGGCGACAGGCGCCATCAGCGGGCAGCCGCTACAGGAAGGCGTGCCGATTAAGGAAGTGCGGTGAGGGGCGCGGCGGCATTGGCGCTGCTGGGCGCGGCATTGGTTGGAGCGTGCAGCATGATTCTCTCCGCGCAGCCGGCGGCTTCTTCTGGACTACCCGCAGGTCTGGCTCCGGTCAATGCCGCTCTACAGGCCGGCGAGGCGGATCACGCATTGTCGCTGCTCTCGGCACTGCCCGCGGCGGATGCCGGCACGGCGCAGGCGCATAATCTGCGCTGCCGCGTTTTCTTTACGCTCGAAGAGTGGGAGCAGGCAGTGAACGAATGCCAGCAGGCCGTGCGGCTCGACGGGCAAAGTTCGGAGAATCACATGTGGCTGGCGCGGGCGCTGGGCGAGCGCGCCGACCACGTATCGTTTATGAGCGCCTACGGCATAGCGAAGAACGCGCGGCAGGAGTTTGAGCAGGCTGTGCAACTGAATCCGCACAACGGGGCGGCACTGGCCGACCTTGGCGAGTTTTACTCTTCCGCGCCGGGCATTGTGGGCGGCGGAATGGACAAGGCGGAAGGCGTGGCAGCGCAGCTCGACCATGTGGACCAGGCGCGGGCGCATGAGTTGCGGGCGCGCATCGCCGAAGGCAACAAGGACTTTGCCACCGCTGAGCGCGAGTTCCGGCAGGCAATCAAGGCCAGTGCGCAACCGGCCTTTCAGTGGATGACGCTGGCCAGTTTTCTGCGCCGCCGCCAGCGTTGGAGCGATATGGAAGCGGCGGTTCAAACCGGCTACGGCCTTGCGCAGCGCGACCGCCATGCAACAGTGGCGCTTTATAACGGGGCTTCGGTGCTGATTCGCGCCAAGCGCAACCTGAATCCGGAGATGGAACTGGCCGCAAAGCTGCTGGACGCGTACCTGGCCAGCCCAATCAAGACCGAGGAAGCGCCGGTCTTTGCGGCGCACACGGCGCGGGCGCGTGTGGCCGTGCAGCTTGGCGACAAAACCACGGCTCAGCACGAGCGCGACGCGGCGCTGGCGCTGGCCTCCGAGTACAAACCGGCGCGGGATTTGAAATTTTGACGGGAACGAACCACGTGAAGAAGACCGCTCCAATTCGCGCCGCGCTTGCCGCTTCCCTGCTTCTTTCGGGATTGCTCTTCCCTGCCCGGCTTGCGGCGCAGGTCTCGCTCAGGACGGTGGTTGATCTGGCACAGCGCAACTCAAGCGCTGTGAAGATTGCAGATGCGGATGTACAGAAGACGCACGCGTCGTTGGCGGAGAGCAAGGATGCGATCTATCCTGCCATACAATTCAGCACCGGCATTCCAACGTTTCCTGAGGTAGGCTTTACTGGACAACCTCCGTCTATTTTTAGTGTCACAGTACAGTCCCTCGTTTTCAGCATTCCGCAAAAGCATTACATTGATGCGGCGCGCTCTGGCATGAATGCGGCAATAATGCGGCTAAAAGATGCGCGTGAGCAAGCTGCGCTGGATGCTTCGTCGGCGTATCTCGAGTTGGATGCGGTGAATCAGGAGTTGGCGGTTGCGAATAAACAGAAAGAACTTACGGACCGACTTGTTGACATTGAGCAACAGCGCGCTGAGGCTGGTGTCGATCCGCTGAGCGAGTTGTTGCAGGCAAAACTGACGGCAGCCAATCTCAAATACGCGCGGCTGCACCTGGAGACGCGCGCGGCAACACTGGCCAAACAGTTGGCCACACTCACAGGACTGCCTTTAGGCTCCATTACACCGGACCACGCGAGCATCCCTGAAATTCCTGCCGTGCATGGCGATGAACCTGCACGCACTCTGCCGGGAATTGAATCAGCGCGGCTGATGGCACTCTCACATGAGCGGACGGCGAAGGGTGATCGGGACACGAATTACCTTCCGCAGATGAGCTTCTTTGCGCAGTACAACCGGAATACCACGATTTTGAATGATGTGGCCAGTTATTTTGTGGGTGATGCCCTGCCTGCAAATAATTTTGCTTCAGGAATCAATATCTCCGTTCCGCTCTTAGATATGGTGCATCGTGCCAAATCCAGGGAATCTGCGGCCGACGCGCTACGTGCTCGGGTAGAAGCCGAGCAGGCCGAGCATCAGAATGACATCCAAATTGCGGAGTTGACGGGAACGCTACGCGAACTGGATGCGCAGGCCGAGATTGCAAGCCTGAAGCAGCAGATTGCCGCCGATCAGCTCAAAACCGTGGAAACGCAGCTTGAAAACGGCAACGGCGCGGGCTCTGGACCCGGCGCGCAGCCGCAGGTCTCGCCAAAGGCCGGACAGGAGGCACGCATCGACGAGCGCCAGAAGTATGCCGACTCGCTCGAAGCGGGATTCGAGCTTTCCAAAGCGCGACTGGATCTGATACGCGCCCTGGGCCACATGGAAGACTGGCTCACCGAGGTGCACGCAAAATGACAGCGTGCTTTTCTTTGTCCCTTTGCCCTTTGGCCTCCTTGTTCCGGTTTTTGTATTAACAAAGTGGTAAAATAAGGGAATGTCTATGCCTTTGAAGACACTGTTTTTGAATCCGCCGTCCTTCGAAAATTTCGATGGCGGCGCCAGTTCGCGCTGGCCTGCAACACGCGAAATTGAGTCGTATTGGTACCCGGTGTGGCTGGCCTATCCGGCCGGATTGCTCGAAGGCTCGCGGCTGCTCGACGCGCCGCCGCACCACATTTCCTGGCAGGAGACCCTCGAAATCTGCAAGGACTACGAGTTCCTGGTGCTGTTCACCTCGACCGTCGGCTGGGAGGGCGATCAGCGCATGGCCGAGGCCATCAAGACGGCCTATCCTGCCATCAAGATCGCCTTCGTCGGACCGCCGGTGACGACCTCGCCGGACAAGGCGCTGAACGAGTGCTGGGCGCTAGACTTCATCTGCCGCCGCGAGTTCGATTATTCCATCGTCGAGTTCGCCAACGGCAAGCCGCTCAACGAGATTCTCGGCATCAGCTACAAGCTGGACGGTAAGGTGGTGCACAACCCCGACCGCCCGCAGGTGGAAGACCTGGACGCGATGCCCTGGGCCACCAAGATTTACAAGCGCGACATGGACGTGACGCGCTACAATGTGCCCTTCCTGCTGCACCCGTATATCTCGCTCTACTCGACGCGCGGCTGCCCGGCGCAGTGCACCTTCTGCCTGTGGCCGCAGACGCTCAGCGGACACGCGTGGCGCAAGCGCTCCACCGACGACGTGGCTGCGGAACTCAAGTGGGCCAAGGAGAACTTCCCCAATGTGAAGGAGTTCTTCTTCGACGACGACACCTTCAACATCCAGAAGGCCCGCACCGTCGAGCTC
>JAATFM010000011.1 GCA_015655195.1 Terriglobales bacterium | reverse complement strand
AGGCGTTTTTACGGCGACGCCTGCAATGCGTTGCGCAGCAGCGCGAATGTCAGCAAGGGAGATCAGAGAGTCAGTCATGAGGCAGGAACCTGAGCTGGGTGAATCGCGTGAATGGCGGTGTAACGTGCGAAATCCCGCGTATTGAATGTAAGGATACTGTCAATCCCATGTGCCAGCATGGCGGCAACAAGACGCGCATCGTGTACCTGAACGCCGCGGACTGCATATGTCGTGAGCAGCCAGCGCCATTCCTGATAAACCCTTGGAGTGTCTACAAGAAATGTGAGCCGCGACTCAAATATCCGGACTCGGCAATCGGTTTCTTCTGGTGTCAGGCCGTATCCATTGCGATCTAAAGGCCGTGTCAGCGAGTTCCAGAATTCGCTGACATTTTGTAGCGTGAAACAAAGTTCCGCGGACGCTGCGAGCAGAACGTCGATTGCGGATTGAACAAGCATCTGATCGGAATGCTCTGGTTCCATCCAGCGGATGAGAATGTTGCTGTCAAGGAGAATCTTCATCGCCTTCGCTTACAGTCGGTCCTCGTAGAAGCTTTCCCGGCTGAAGGCGGAGGTTGGAAGCGAAGGACGATTTTCCGCACCCTCGGAAATTTCAGCCAGCATCTTGTGGAATTCTTCCACGGTCAGGCGGCCTGTTCCAGTGGCGTAGGCCTGCGACGGCAATGCGCCTTTGATGAGTTTCAGCGCATAGGCCTCCGGAGCCATGCCGTGCTGTGCGGCTTCGGCGGCGAGCTGCGCTTCGGTCTCCGGGTTGAGTTCAAGCTGGAGAGTCATGGTCCTTGCTCCGTGGCTCTATTATCGGCGGATTGGCGCGGAAATAGAAGCGCAAAAACTAACCCCCACCCTTGCGACAGAAAAAAGTCGCAAGGGTGGGGCACAGAGGATGTCTTGAATCAGATTTCGAGAATGACCGGCATAATCATCGGGCGGCGGCCGGTGTTTTTCTGGATTAGGCGCTTCAGATCGACGCGCACTTTTTCCTTTACCATGCCGTAGTCGGTCTTCTGCTCGCCGCTCAGGCCGTCCAGTGTTTTGAGAACGGTCTGCCGGGCCTCTTCGGTAATGTCCGCGCCGCCAAAGCCGCGCATCACTACCTCCGGAGACTGCTCCACAATGCCGGTGCGCTTGTTGATGGCAAGCACGGCGAGAACGATGCCGTCTTCGCTCAGAATGCGACGGTCGCGGATGACGAGGTCTTCCACAACATCGATCGATGAGCCGGAATCGATCAGCACGCGGCCCGCTGTTACCTTGTCGGCCTTGCGAGCGTCGTCCTTGGTGAGTTCCAGCACGTCGCCGTCTTCGATGACGATGGCATGCTCCACCGCGCCGGTTTCCATGGCAATCTGCGCGTGGCGGCGCAGGTAGCGGTAGTCGCCGTGCACGGGGACGAAGAATTTGGGCTTGACGAGATTGATGAGCAGCCGCATCTCTTCCTGGCTGCCGTGGCCGGAGACGTGGATCAGCCCATGCGAGCCGTCGTCGTAGATGACATTTGCATCGCGGCGATAGAGGTGGTCGATGACGCGGAAGATGCCTTTTTCGTTGCCGGGAATGATGCGCGAGCTGAGCAGGACGGTGTCGCCCTTCTCGATGTGCGCGTGCTTGTGATTGTCCACGGCGGCGCGGCTGAGCGCAGACATCGGCTCGCCCTGCGTGCCGCTGATGAGCACCAGCAACTGATCGACGGGGTAGTCTTTCATCTGCCCCGGATTGATGATGAGCCCGTTCGGCACATCGATGTAGCCGAGGTCCTGCGCGATCTCCGTGCTCTCGACCATCGAGCGGCCGATGATTGCAACCTTGCGGTTGTGCTCGCGGGCCAGCTCCATCGCAATGCGGATGCGATAGATGGAGGACGAGAAGCAACTGAAGAAGAGCTTTTTCTGCGCGCGGGCGAATATTTCGTCCAGGCGCGGGCGAACGGCGCGCTCGCTGGGGGTGAAGCCGGGGCGCTCGACATTGGTCGAATCTTGCAGCAGTGCCAGCACGCCGCGCTTGCCGTACTCGGCAAAGGTGTGCAGATCGAAAGCGTTGTCGTCGAGCGGCGAGAGATCGATCTTGAAGTCGCCGGTGTGGATCACAACGCCGACAGGGGTCTCAATCGCCAACGCTACGCAATCGACGAGCGAGTGCGTCACACGGATCGGCTCGATGGTGAACGGCCCGATCGTGAACCTGTGCTTCGGCGCAATCTCGATCAACTCGGTATCGTCGAGCATGTGGTGCTCTTCGAGCTTGCCCTCGACGTAGGCCAGCGTGAACTCGGTGGCGTAGACGGGAACCTTAATCTCGCTGAGAATCCACGGCAGCCCGCCGATGTGGTCCTCGTGGCCGTGGGTGAGAATGATGCCGCGGACGCGCTGTTTGTTCTCGATGAGATAGGTGATGTCGGGCACGACAATGTCGACGCCGAGCAGTTCTGATTCAGGGAACATCAGGCCGGCGTCGATGACTAGGATCGAGTCTTCCCATTCGAGCGCCATGCAGTTCATTCCGAACTCGCCCAGGCCGCCCAAGGGTATGATTTTCAGTTTGCTTATTTGCATCTGTCAGTTCTGATGCTAACACCAATGAAGCAGGGACCGGAGACCGGAGGCCAGGGACCAGAAAAACCTTCGCGCGCCATTCTTGCCGTTTTTTTCTGCGGCAGGGGTCGGACAGGCTAGAATCACCGCAAAACCTAAACTGAACCAAACTGAGGTCCGGAATGAAGCTCTATCGCTGGCTGATGCTGTTCGCGCTTTTTGTCGCTGCCGCTGTCAATGTCGCTGCGCAGGACTCCAAGCAGCCCTGCGCTACCGCAGGCGAGAACAATGCTTTCCTCGGCATTCAGACCATTCGCCTGTGGGAAGGCGACGCGCCGGAGGCCAAAGGCAAGGCCTGTGAGGATATTCCGACGCTTACCATTGTTCCTGCCCGCGGCAGAGCGGGAAATGGCGTGTCGGTGGTGGTTCTACCCGGCGGCGGGCATGTGAGCCTGTCCGGAGGCCTCGAAGGCCTGGACATTGCCTCGTGGTTCGCCGCCCGTGGCGTTACCGCCTTTATTCTCAAATATCGGCTCGGGAGCAATGGCTATCTTTTCCCTGTGCCGCTTTATGATGCGCGCCGGGCGGTGCAGCTTGTGCGCGCTCGCGCCGCCGATTATCACTTGGACCCGCATCGCATTGGAATGATCGGCTTCTCGGCTGGCGGCCATCTCGCGGCACTGGCCGCTGTCAAGCCCGTTGCCGGCGAGGCCGAGGCTCCCAGCCCGATTGACCGCGTATCGAGCCGGCCGGATTATCTCGTTCTCGGGTACCCGTGGATCGGCGCCATGTCGCCGGATACCTCACGCCTGACCTATTGCAAGCTGATGGATGTGATGGACCGCTGCGAAGAGCTTCAGAAAGAATTCTCGCCGGACCTGTTTGTCACGAAGGACACGCCGCCGACATTCTGGTATCACACTGCGGACGACGAGACCGTTCCGGTCGAGCAGGGGCTGCGGTTTTATCTGGCGCTGCTCAAGGCCGGCGTGCCGGTGGAGGCGCATATCTTTGCCCATGGCACGCACGGCAGCGGGCTGGGCAAAGGCGACCCGTCGCTGGACCAGTGGCCGCAACTGCTCGAAACATGGATGCGGGCGCAGGGGCTGATGCCGGAGGCGAAACACTGATTTCCGAATTGGTCTTTCCGGATTGGGCTGGATAGGTCCTGCGTCTTTTCCGCCGCCGCTTCCGTCCGTTTACCATCTATTCATCTCTGGCGGGCATTCTCCGGCACGCCTGTGTCCTGTTGCAACAACTCAATCTGGAGGCTTGTGCGGATGAAGGCAGTGCATCGGTTTGGCGTGTGTGGTGCGGCGTTGGCGCTTGTGGTTTTTGCGGGTGCGGCAGGGGCGCAGGAACGGCAGAGTAATCCAGACAGGCCCAATCCCGACCGGTCCAATCAGGACCGGCCCAACTCGGAGACTCGCCAAAACCGCGGGCAGGCTCCGGCGGATGACAACGCCGAGCATCCGGCGCCGATTCCTCCGGAGAAGACCTCGGTAACGCATCACACTATGACGCTGGGCGGCAAATCGCTCAGCTATACCGCTACGGCCGGCACACTGCTCGTCCGCGATCAGGACGACAAGCCCTACGGCAGCATCTTTTATGTCTCCTACACGCTGGATAGCGCGGAGCCGAAGTCGCGGCCGGTGAGCTTTCTATATAACGGCGGTCCCGGCTCGGCCACACTCTGGCTGCATATGGGCTCCTTCGGCCCCATGCGCGTGATGACGGACAGCCCCAAGGCGACAGCCGGGCCGCCGTTCCAGCTTGTCGAAAATCAGGACTCGCTGCTCGACAAGACCGACCTCGTCTTTATTGATGCCCCGCTGACCGGATATTCGCGGGCCGTGGGCAAGGGCACGGCAAAGGACTTTGCCGGCGTCGATCAGGATCTGCGCGCCTTTGACCGCTTCATCGTGCGCTACCTGACCCTGAACCAGCGCTGGAACTCGCCGAAGTTCCTGATCGGCGAATCGTATGGCACCACGCGCTCCGCCGGCCTCTCCGACATGCTGGGCGGCGACGGCGTGCAGTTGAACGGCATCGTGCTTATCTCCTCGATTCTCAACTACGGCATTGAGGTGCCCGGCTACGACATGACGTACATCGGTAATCTGCCGAGCTATGCCGCCGCAGCCTGGTATTTCAACAAGATTCCCAACAAGCCGAAGAACCTCTCCGACTGGGTGCAGCAGGCCCGCGAGTTTGCCGCCGGACCCTACGCCACTGCGCTCCTGGCCGGGCACAACCTGCCGGACGCGGAGCTGGATTCCATTGCCAAACAGGTGAGCCACTTTACCGGCCTCAGCGTGGATTACGTCAAGGAAGCCAACCTTCGCATCAGCCCCACGCGCTTCCGCAAGGAAGTCCTGCGCGACGAGCGCTATACGCTGGGCCGCTACGACATGCGCTTTGAAGGCGAAGACGTGGACGCGGCGGGCGAGAATCCCAGCTACGACCCATCGGACTCGGGCATCGGCGGCGCTTTCATCTCGGCGCTCCACGATTACCTGCAGCGCGATCTGAAGTACGAAAGCACGGACGCCTACCGGCCCAGCGCCGAAACCATCGGCGAATGGGACTGGCACCATCGCGCCTCCGGCTTTGGCCGCGGCGGAATGCAGTCGCAGCCGGATGTGGCCGGCGACCTAGCCGCGGCAATCCGGAAGAATCCGCACCTCAAGGTCTTCTCGGCCAACGGATATTTCGATCTGGCAACTCCGTTCTTCATCACCGAATACGACCTCTCGCACATGCAGCTTCCGGCGGAGCTGCGCGGCAACGTGCAGTTCGGCTATTACCCATCGGGGCACATGATCTATCTCAACGTGGAGGCATTGCACAAGCTCAGGGCGGACGTGGCGGGGTTCATTACGGGCGCGGGGAAGTAGGGGCCTGCGCTCCCCTCCTAGCGGCTAACGCAGTTCTCCTATTGCTGTAGAGGGAGCTTTGTATCCCACCCTCGCCGGTCTTTGTTTTTCCAGCGGTTGTGGGATAGCATTCCCGCCCCCTCTCCCACAATCGGGCTAACAGCTAAGAGCTAACAGCTGCTTCTAAAGCTCCGGATAAAAATCGAAAAACGCATCCAGGCTCTGCTTGAGCTGCGCCTCAATCTGTTCGCGCGAGCCCTCCAGAACGTGCATCGTCACATGCGCCTCGTGGCCGTTGACCAGTTTGAGTGTCGCGTCCTGAATTTCTTTCACTTCGCCCTCAGGCAGCAGCCGCATTCCATACACAAGAGTCAGATTCGCCATGTTCCTCATCTTATATAAGGTGCGTCGATCTGGTACGGCTACAATCGACGATAGGAATTTTTCAATGAGCGAGATACGCGATACCGTCATCCTTGGCTCCGGCTGCTCGGGGCTTACCGCTGCTATTTACACCGCCCGCGCCGGCCTCAAACCGCTGGTGCTGGAAGGCCACGAACCCGGCGGCCAGCTCTCCATCACCACGCTGGTGGAAAACTTTCCCGGCTGGCCGGAAGGCATTCAGGGGCCCGATCTGATTGCCAACATGAAGAAGCAGGCCGAGCGCTTCGGCGCGGAGTTCCAGGTGGCGCACCTCAAGGCTGCGGACCTGCACGCGCACCCTTTCAAGCTCGTCACCTCGGCGGGCGAGATTCGCACCCGCTCGCTCATCATCGCCTCTGGCGCATCGGCGCGCTGGCTGGGCCTTGAGAGCGAGCAGAAGCTCATCGGCCACGGCGTCTCAAGCTGTGCCACCTGTGACGGCTTCTTCTTCCGCGGCCTGGAAATCGCCGTCGTCGGCGGCGGCGACTCGGCAATGGAAGAGGCGCTCTTCCTGACGCGCTTTGCCTCCAAGGTGACAATCCTGCACCGCCGCGAGCATTTCCGCGCCAGCAAGATCATGCTCGAACGCGCCATGGCGCACCCGCAGATCGAGCTGCGCACCAACGTCATCGTCGAAGAAGTTCTCGGCGTGGACGAGAAGGAAGTCAAAGGCGTCAAGCTCAAGAATGCCGCCACCGGCGAGGAGGAGATTCTGCACTTGAACGGCGTCTTCCTCGGCATCGGCCACGAGCCCAACGCGAAGATGTTCCACGGCCAGATCGATCTCGACTCCGACGGCTACGTTCTCACGCAGAACAATGTTTTCACCACACGCAACGGGCAGGTTGTGCCGGGGGTGTATGCTAGCGGCGATGTTCAGGATCGTCGGTATCGCCAGGCAATTACGGCTGCCGGCACCGGGTGCATGGCTGCTCTTGAGGTGGAGAAGTATCTGGAAGAACACGGGCATTGATATGTCCCTGAACGAGAATCTCGAAAAACTGGAAGAGGCGATTCAGGCGGCGTGCAGGGACGTCGGCCGCCATCGCAGCGAAATTGAGTTGATGGCCGTCTCGAAGACCTACCCGGCGGAGACGATGCTTGAAGCCGAAAAGCTCGGCCTGCGGCTCTTTGGTGAAAATCGTGTCCAGGAGTTCGCCGCCAAGGCCCCCGCGCTTGCGCCCTGCCGCGAATCCGGCCTGCTCGCCGGCTCCGACGAGCCCATTCAGGTGCATCTCATCGGCCATCTGCAATCGAACAAAGCGCTTCGTGCGGCAGAGCTTTTTGACGCGATCGATTCACTCGATTCGGTTCGCCTCGCCGAGCGGCTCAACGACGCAGCCGGCAAACTCCACAAGCGGCTTCCTGTTCTGATCGAAGTCAAGCTCAGCACCGAAGAGACCAAAGACGGCCTCGATCCTAAATCCGCCGAGGCGGCGCAACTGCTCGAACGCCTCCCCGATTTGCCGCACCTCCACCTGCGCGGCTTGATGACGATTGCGCCCTTCGGCGTTCCCGAAGCCGAGACCCGCGCCTGCTTCCGCACGCTGCGCGAATGGCGCGACAAGTGGGCCGCCGCGCACCAGAAGCTGCATTTTGAAACACTCTCCATGGGAATGAGCGGCGACTTCGCGCCAGCCATTCACGAAGGCGCAACGCGCATCCGCGTCGGGACAGCGTTGTTCGGCAAACGCACGCCATACACGGAGCCGGAAACAGACCCGGAGATAGAACCAGACACGGAATCCGGCCAAAGGTAAGAGAATATGCTGCGCGAAACGAAAGACGGCGTAACCCTAGCCGTCCGCGCCCAGCCCGGCGCAAAAAAGACCGCCATCGCCGGCGTCTACGGCGAGGGCAGAACAGCACAGCTCAAGATCGCGGTGCAGGCTCCGCCCGTAGAAGGCCGCGCCAACGAGGTCCTCATCAAATTCCTCGCCGCAACCTTCGACCTGCCGAAATCATCGGTGGAACTAATCTCCGGCGACCTCAACCGCAGCAAAGTCTTCCTTCTCCGCGGCGTTTCACTCGATGCCGTTCGCGCTGCTCTCTCACCGATGTTGTCATCCTGAGTGAAGTTTGGT
>JAATFM010000256.1 GCA_015655195.1 Terriglobales bacterium | reverse complement strand
GTGATCTTGATTTGCTTCGAGCTCATAAATTGTCCTGAATTACGGTCCATCTCAGGATAAATGAAAGGCGGGGAGCAAATGACCGAGGGAGCAATCAAGGCAAAAGCAACCGCAGATTCTTCCCTCCGCCTCTCCACCCCCGCGAGCAAAAATCGCTCGCCGGGGACCACGGTGAAAAACGGCTACGTTCAGGATGACAACGTGTAGTTTTGTGGGAACGGATAAACCGAAAAACGCAAAAGGGCCGGGATTGCTCCCAGCCCTTTGCTGTTGCGTTGCTAAGATTCTGCCGGAATCCGGCCCTGTGAGATTAGAGAGGCTGAACGTCCGCAGCCTGCCAACCCTTGGGCCCCTTGACCACGTTGAACTGCACAGCCTGACCTTCTTGCAGGCTCTTGAAACCGTTCGCGTTGATCGCCGAGTAGTGCACGAACACATCTTCGCCGTTCTGGCGCGAAATGAAGCCGAAGCCCTTCGCGTCATTGAACCACTTCACAGTACCTTGTTCCATCTTGATCGTGTTTCCTGATATTGAATTGCGCTGGATGAATCGGAGCGACCACTGGCAGAATCTTGCTTGGTTGGGCGAGGAACTGCTCACGCCCGGTTCGACTCTAACGCTGGGGAAATTGTAGCACCCTATGCAAGCCGGCAAGGGGAATTTTCTTCTTCCCCGGCAGCTTCCGGGCTGGCGCAGGCGAAAAAGCGGGCGAGTGGAAGTGGTTCGGAATGAGGCGTCTGCGGCGAGCGGGCCGGCTGTGATAGGGTGGGGCCGATGGCTCGCGATCCCATTCTCGCCCCTGTTCGCGATCCCGTTCCCGAGCTGTTGGCCCAGGCCGCCGCGAGACTGGCCCGGGAGTTTTCCGCGCTGCCGGCATTGACGGAATCGGGCGATTCGGCCCGGCTGGCGGCGGTGCTGGACGAGACTGCGGCGCGGCTGGGCGACAACTACCCTTATTTCCATCCTCTGTATGTCGGGCAGATGCTGAAGCCGCCGCATCCGGTGGCGCGGGCGGCCTATGCGCTGGCAATGTCGATCAACCCGAACAATCATGCGCGGGACGGCGGGCGAGCCAGTTCGGAGATGGAGATTGAGGCCGTCGGGCAGATTGCGCGGATGTTCGGATGGGACAGGCATTTGGGCCATCTGACTAGCGGCGGTACAATGGCGAATCTCGAAGCGCTGTGGGTGGCCGGGCAGATCGCGCCGGGAAAAAGGATCGTCGGCTCGGCGCAGGCGCACTATACGCACGGGCGGATTTCCGGCGTGCTGAAGCTGGATTATTCGCCGGTTGCGGCCGATGCGAGCGGGCGAATGGAGCCGGCCGCGCTCGAAGACGAACTGAAAAAGGGCGATGTGGGAACGGTCGTTGCAACACTGGGAACGACGGCAATTGGAGCGGTCGATCCGCTGGAAGAAATCCTCGCGCTGCGGGAGAAGTACGGCTTTCGGATTCACGTGGATGCGGCTTACGGAGGCTATTTCCGGCTGATTGGCGAGGAGCTTGCCGAGCCGGCGCGGCGGGCCTATGCGGCCATCAGCGAGGCGGATTCCATCGTTGTGGACCCGCACAAGCACGGGCTGCAACCCTACGGCTGTGGCTGTGTTTTGTTCCGCGATCCCGGCGTGGGGCGGTTTTACAAGCACGATTCGCCGTACACCTATTTCACGTCGAGCGAGCTGCACCTGGGCGAGATCAGTCTCGAATGCTCGCGGGCTGGGGCCGCGGCGGTGTCACTGTGGACCACGCAAAAACTGCTGCCGCTCACCGTTGGCGGCGAGTTCGCAGCCGGGCTGGCAGCGGGGCGTCGGGCGGCTTTGGAATTGGATCGGCGGCTGCGGGCGGATGGAAGATTTGAGGCATTGGCCGCTGGCGCGCCGCAGCTCGATATTGTGGTCTGGAAGGTGAAGGCTGCTTCCGCCGAGGAAGCCTCCGAGCGGGCTCAGAAGATTTTCGATGCCGCGGCGCGGAGGAACCTGCATCTGGCGCTTGTACAATTACCGCGATACTGGTTCGATGGCGGCGTGGACACAGAAACCGTGACTTGCCTGCGCTCGGTGCTGATGAAGCCGGAGCACGAAGCCTGGCTGCCGCGCATCTGGGACGAGCTGGATGCGGCAAGCACGGAAGTTGTGGGAGAATAAGCAACAATGAGCAGTGTGGGGCAACAGACGGACGAAAAAGAAAACGTTATCATCTCCGCTGGCGATTGTTCGCTTACCGTCCTGCCGCGCTTCGGCGGGAAAATCGCCTCTATAAAGGTAGGGGAGCGCGAGCTTCTCCAGCAGCCGTTGGCCCCGATTGCGCCGCGGACCCGGACGATGGGCTTTGACGAGAGCGATGCGAGCGGATGGGATGAGTGTTTGCCCTCCGTGGCTGCGTGCGGCGTGGAGTTTGCCAGCGGACAGGCGCAGATTCCCGATCACGGGGATTTGTGGCGGGTTGGTTGGCAGCCGATAGAGACGAAGGACGAAGGACGAGGGGCGATTTCGCTCCGTGGAAAATGTTTTTCCTTGCCGCTGGAACTGGAGCGTACGATTGCGCTTCAGGAAGCGGCTGGCGGCTGGCGGCTCAGCCTCGCGTACCGGTTGGCGAATCTGGGCAGCGCGCCGGCTCCGTGGTCGTGGGCGGCTCACGCGCTGTTTCTCGCCGAAGCCGGAGACCGTATTGTTCTCCCGGAAACCATTTCCACGTTGCGCCTCGAAGGCTCCGGCGGCGGACTGTTGGGAAAGAACGGCGATGTGGTGAGCTGGCCGCTGGCAAAGTTAGCTTCCGGCGGCGAGACGGATTTGAGCCTGGCGCTGCCGCCGGATTCCGGCGTCGGAGACAAGCTCTTCGCCGGGCCGCTTGGCGCGAAGGAAAACTGGTGTGAGTTGGTGCGGCCTTCGGCTGGCGTCAAAATCCGCGTGGGTTTTGACCCATCGGCCACGCCGTACCTCGGCCTGTGGATTTGCTACGGCGGCTGGCCGGAAAAAGACGGCCTGAAACAAACCTGCGTCGCGCTCGAACCCTCCACCGCGCCCGTCGATTCGCTGGCGGAAACCGGGCCATGGTCTCGGCAGCTTGCGCCGGGCAAACAGTTCAACTGGGCCATGCAAGTCGAGATTGATCCTTTATAGATTGGGAGTTTTATGCACGATCCAGCAGAATTGCGTTCTTTGCATCAGGCCCGCTTCGGTGTGGAGCCGGCCATCTTTGTCGCGCCCGGCCGCGTGAACCTCATCGGCGAGCACACCGATTACGCCGAGGGCTTCGTGATGCCGGCGGCGATTGACTTTGCCACGCTGGCCGGCATTTCGCCGCGTACAGACGGCAAGGTAGTGATTTATTCCGAGAACTACCAGGAGGAACGCGTCTTTGACACCGATGCGCTTCCGAAGATGCACAGCCGGCATTGGAGCGACTATCCGCTCGGCGTGATGGCGATTCTCGCCGGCGAGGGCCACACGATTCCGCCGCTCAGCCTCAGCATATGGGGCGATGTGCCGCTCGGCTCGGGGCTTTCGAGCTCGGCTGCGATTGAAGTTGCAACGATGCTCGCCGTGGGCTCGCTCGCCGGCGCAAGCTATCCCGGCCCTGTGCTGGCGCGGCTCTGCCAGCGCGCGGAGAACGAGTTCGTCGGCGCAAACGCCGGCATCATGGACCAGTTCATCTCCGCCAACGGCAAGAAGGACCATGCCCTGCTGCTCGATTGTCGCGATCTGAGCTACAAGCTCGCGCCGATCCCGCCCGATGTGGAGTTGGTAATTGCCAACACGATGGTAAAGCACGCGGTGACGGGCGGCGAATACGCGACGCGGCGCGCCGAAGTAGAAGCCGCCTGCGCCGTGATTGCGCGCCACCGGCCGGAGGTGAAGTTTCTCCGCGACGCCACGCTCGACGATCTGGCCCGCTGGGGCGGCGAGATGACGCCCGAAGCACTGAAGCGCGGCCGGCACATTATCAGCGAGAGTCTGCGGACGGTCGCCGCGGCCGATGCGCTCCTCCGCAACGACCGGAAGGAGCTGGGCCGGCTGATGGCCGAGGCGCACTGGAGCTACAGCCGCGACTTTGAGGCGAGCTGCATTGAGGCCGACGTGATGGTCGAGCAGGCGCAGGATTTGCCGGGACTGATCGGCGCGCGGCTCACCGGCGGCGGCTTTGGCGGCTGCACGGTGAACCTGGTGGAAGCGATTCACGCGGCGGAGTTCCGGGCGCGGCTGGCCGAGCGGTATGAGGCGAAGATCGGAATCAAGCCCGAGATTCATCTCTGCCACGCCTCGGAGGGTGCGCGGAAGCTGTAAATAGGCAGGCCGGGGATTTATCCCCGGCAATCAGTCCCGCCAAAGGAGTCGGGCCTGCAGGCCCTGAGGTATGTTTTTCGCTTCCAATGGCTGCCTTTGTATCAATCCCAATAATGACGGCCGATAGACCTAAGCAGAGTGTTCTCTTCGGATTGCGCCGGATCAGTGATCGGGGCCCCGCAGCCTGCGCAGGAAATTGACAAGGCTGTGGAAGCAGTTCTTGGTAAAATCGTGTGTAAGACCGGGCGGCGGACCTGAAAAGCCCGGCATTCCTTCCGATACATAAGCGTTTACGACCACAAAGCTGTGCGCTGGCTGGTCCGGCGCGCTGGAGGCACACTCGCCCATGCAATCATTCTCTCCCAACACCTCTCTCACGCATTCCCTTCCGGCCACGGGTCATGTCGCCTACTTTTCGATGGAGATTGCGATTCACCCATCGATGCCGACCTACTCGGGCGGCCTGGGCGTGCTGGCCGGTGACACGCTACGCTCGGCAGCCGATCTGGAACTGCCGCTGGTAGCCTTCACGCTGGCGCACCACAAGGGCTATTTCCATCAGCATCTCGACAGCACAGGCCAGCAGACCGAAGACGTGCAGCCGTGGAATCCGGAGGAGTTCTGCACCGAGGAGCCGGAGCAGATTGCGGTGTGGGTCGAGGGCCGCACGGTAACGGTGCGCGCCTGGCGCTACGATCTCGTGGGCTGCACGGGACACACGATTCCGATTTATCTGCTCGACACCGACCTCGAAGTCAACACAGGCTGGGACCGCGGGCTCACCGATCATCTCTACGGCGGCGACACGAACTACCGTTTGCAGCAGGAGATTGTGCTCGGCATGGGCGGCGTGCGAATGGCCGCTGCACTCGGCATCGACGTGAACGTTTATCACATGAACGAAGGCCACGCGGCGCTGCTGACGCTGGCGCTGCTCGAAGGCCAGATGGGCGGCGGGCCGCAGGGCGTGGTAACGGAGAGCGACGTGGCGCTGGTGCGCAAGCAGTGCGTTTTCACCACGCATACGCCGGTTCCCGCGGGGCACGACCGCTTCAGCGCCGAGCAGGCGGGGCGGATTCTCGGCAGCGAGCGCACGGCAAAGCTCGAAGAGCTGGGCGCATTCAAGGATGGGCTGCTGAACATGACGCTGCTGGCGCTGCGTTTCTCGCGCTACGCGAACGGCGTGGCGCTGCAGCACGGCAAGGTCTCGCGGGAGATGTTCCCCGAGTTTGCCATCGACTCGATTACGAACGGCGTGCATGGACCCACGTGGATCTCGGCACCGGTACAGCAGATGCTCGACGAGCACATCCCCGCGTGGCGGCGGGATCATTTGTATCTGCGCAATGCCATCGATATTCCCGCTAACGCGGTGATCGAGGCGCACAGCCACGCCAAGGAAGAGCTGCTGGCAGCGGTGGCCGCACGTACCGGGCTGGTGCTGAACCCCAGGATGTTGACTCTCGGCTTTGCGCGGCGCGTGGCAACATACAAGCGCGCCAACCTGCTCTTCACCGAGCCGGAGCGGCTGGTCGAGATTGCGAAAGCTGTGGGCGGATTACAGATTCTCTACGCCGGCAAGGCGCACCCGCAGGACGAGCCGGGCAAGGCGCTGATCCGCGAAGTTGTCGAACGCGCCGCAACGCTCGACAGCGACACGCTACAGATTGTCTACCTCGAAAACTACGCGTGGGACCTGGGCGCGCTGCTGACATCGGGCGTAGATGTATGGGTGAACACGCCGAAGCGGCCCTACGAGGCCAGCGGCACCAGCGGCATGAAGGCGGCGATGAACGGCGTGCCGAGCCTCTCGATTCTCGACGGCTGGTGGATCGAAGGCTGGATCGAGGGCGTGACGGGCTGGGCCATCGAGGACGGCGCAAACGACGCCGAAGAAGCAGCCTCGCTCTACGGCAAGCTCGAAAAGGCAGTTGTGCCGCTCTACCTCAGCGGGCCGGAGAAGTGGGCAGGACTGATGAAGACGACGATGGCGATTAACGGAACGTTCTTCAACACCAACCGCATGGTGCAGCAGTACGCAAGAAACGCATACTATCCGGGGCATCCTGTGACCGGAGCGCGGGTGGCCGAGGAAGCATTCGCCGATTGAGGAAAAATTGCGGGAAGTTCGAGCACGGTGGAAGTATGATGTGCGCGGAAAATGCGTCATTTCCGCACTTTCCGTCGTCTTATACAACGTGACCGATTCTTCCCGAACTGGAGCGTATCGCGCCACGCGGCGTGGTCTAATCTAGTTTCAAAGCAAACATGGATGCGGGCGGGTTCCACCGTGGTGCAAGCGCTGACCAGCGGCCCTGAAGAGGCGGCGGAAAGGCATGCACAGGGAGACCCAGCCCCGGAGCGAGAACCAGCCCTATGATGTGGATTGTCCGGCTTGCGCTGCGGCGGCCTTATACCTTCGTCGTCTTCGCGCTTTTCATTTTGATCCTCGGCGTCTACAGCATTCTCTCGATGCCAACGGACATTTTCCCGAACATCGACATACCCGTCGTAACGGTGGTGTGGCAGTACACCGGCCTCTCCGCGGACCAGATGGCGAACCGCATCGTGTCGAACAGCGAGCGCGGCATGACGACGACCGTGAACGACATCGAGCACATCGAGTCGAACTCGCTCAACGGCATCGCGGTCATCAAGGTTTACTTCCAGCCGACCGTCAACATCGCCTCTGCCGTGGCTGAAGTTTCGGCTATCTCGCAGGTGCAGTTGCGCAGCCTGCCGCCGGGCACCACTCCGCCATTCATCATTCAGTACAACGCATCGAGTGTGCCGGTGTTGCAGCTTGGTCTCTCCGGCGAAGGGCTGGACGAGCAGAGGCTCAACGACCTGGGGCAGAACACGATCCGCACGCAGCTTGCCGAGGTGGAAGGCGCGCAGACGCCGTTTCCCTACGGCGGCAAGCAGCGGCAGGTTCAGGTGGACATCGACGAGGCCGCGATGCAGGCCCGCGGGCTCTCGCCGGCCGACGTGGTGAATGCGGTGAGCGCACAGAATCTGATTGCGCCCTCCGGCACCATGAAGGTGGATAAATTCGAATACTCCGTGGAGACGAACTCGGCTCCGAGCGTGATCGCGCAGTTGAACGACATGCCGATCCGGGCCTCGAACGGCGCGGTGGTTTACATTCACGACGTGGCGCACGTGCGCGACGGAAGCCCGCCACAGACGAACATCGTGCACATCAATGGCCGGCGCGCCATCCTGATGAGCATTATGAAGACCGGCTCGGCCTCCACGCTCGACATTATCAAGGGCGTCTACTCCAAGATCGATGGAATGCGCGGAGCCTTGCCGCCGCAGTTGAAGATCGACGCGATGAGCGACCAGTCGATCTTTGTGCGCGGCGCCATCAACGGCGTCATCCGCGAAGCGATTATCGCCGCCTGCCTCACGGCGGTAATGATTCTGCTCTTCCTCGGAAGCTGGCGCTCGACTCTCATCATCGCGGTTTCGATTCCGCTCTCGATTCTCTGCTCGCTCGCCGTGCTGGCAATGCTGCACGAGACCATCAACATCATGACGCTCGGCGGCCTCGCGCTCGCCGTCGGCATCCTGGTGGACGATGCGACCGTCGAAATCGAGAACATCAACCGCAATCTCGAATCGGGCAAGGAGATCGAGCAGGCCATTCTCGATGGCGCGGCGCAGATCGCCACGCCGGCGCTGGTCTCTACCTTCGCCATCTGCATCGTCTTCGTGCCGATGTTCTTCCTGAGCGGCGTGGCGCGGTATCTCTTTGTGCCAATGGCCGAGGCTGTGGTCTTTGCCATGCTGGCCAGCTACCTGCTCTCGCGTACCGTGGTGCCGACCATGGCGCGCTATCTGCTCCACGAGCACGATGAGGCCGAGAACGAAAAGAAGAAGACCAGCCGCAATCCTCTCGTGCGTTTTCAGATGGGCTTTGAGGCCAACTTCGAGAAGATTCGCATCGGCTATCTCCGCATTCTCACGCTGTGCGTGGATCATGCGCGGCTCTTTCTCATCGCCTTCCTGGTCTTTTCCATCGCATCGGTGGGGCTGCTGGCGCCGTATCTCGGACAGGACTTTTTCCCGGCGGTCGATGCGGGCAGCTTCAAGATTCACGTTCGCGCCCATACCGGCACGCGCATCGAAGAGACAGCCGCGCTCTGCGACCACATTGACGCCACGATCCGGCAGAACATTCCGGACAAGGAAGTCGTCAGCATCGTGGACAATATCGGCCTTCCGTACTCGGGCCTGAATCTCTCCTATTCCACCTCCGGCGTGGTGGGTACTGCGGATGCTGACATTCAGGTCACGCTGAGTGAAGACCACCACCCCACGGAGCCTTATGTCGATCATCTGCGCAGCGTGTTGGCGCGTGAATATCCGGGCGTGACCTTCTATGTGCTGCCGGTCGACATTGTGACGCAGATTCTCAACTTCGGTCTCTCGGCGCCGATCGATCTCCAGATCATCGGGCCGAATCTCAACGGCAACCGTGTGCTGGCGGAGAAGGTGCTCGACGATGTGCGGCACGTTCCAGGCGCGGTGGACGGGCGCATTCAGCAGCCCTTCGATCTGCCCAACTTCACGGTGAACGTGGACCGCACGCGCGCACAGGCCGTGGGTCTTACGCAATCCAACGTGGCGCAGACCGTCCTGGTGGCGCTCTCGGGCAGCTTCCAGACCACGCCGAGCTTCTATCTCGATCCTCGCAACGGTGTCAGCTACAACGTGGCCACGCAGAGCCCACAGTACAAGCTGGACACGTTGGCGGCTCTGAAGAGCCTGCCGGTAACGAACAACAGCGGACAGACACCTCCGGGCATTGGCGCGGGAGGCAGCGTGAGCACCTCCGTGGCAACCCAGGCGCCGGGCGCGCCCAAGCCGGTGCAGATTGTCGGCAATCTTGGCACGGTTGAGCCGGGCGCCGAGCTTGGCATGGTGAGCCACTACGACGTGCAGCCCGTGCTCGACATCAACACCAACGTGAACGGCACGGACCTGGGCACGGTGACGCGGGCGATGCAGAGGATCATCGACAATCACAAGAAGGACCTGCCGCGCGGCTCGCACTTCATTCTCCGCGGGCAGAGCGACACGATGTACAAGAGCTACGTCGGCCTCATCGGCGGACTGGCAATGTCGATCCTGCTGGTCTACCTGCTGATCGTGGTGAACTTCCAATCGTGGCTGGACCCGTTCCTGATTATCTCGGCTCTGCCCGCCGCGCTGGCCGGCATCGTGTGGTTCCTGTTCATCACCAACACGCGGCTGAGTGTGCCCGCGCTGACCGGCGCCATCATGTGCATGGGCGTGGCCACGGCCAACTCGATTCTGGTGGTGACATTTGCCCGCGAGCAGTTGGAGATTCTGGTGGGCGATGCGCGCAAGTCGGCGCTGAATGCGGGCTTTGTGCGCTTCCGCCCAGTGCTGATGACCGCGCTGGCCATGATTATCGGCATGGTGCCGATGGCGCTCGGCCTCGGCGACGGCGGCGAGCAGAATGCTCCACTGGGCCGCGCCGTAATCGGCGGCCTGCTGCTGGCCACCGTGGCAACGCTCTTCTTTGTGCCGGTCTTCTTCTGCGTGGTGCATAGCTGGCTGGGCAAGCATCGCAAGCCATCGGCCGGTGAGGCGCGCGCATCGCTGGACGAGTTTGAGGGGAACGAGGCATAAGCCTGGGCCGGGATTTACCCCCGGCAAGAGAGTCCGCAAAAATAAATAGGGGCTTTAGCCCCCGCTGCCAAACTGACGCACTACCGAAAACGGACGAGCAAGACGAGCAACCGGAGTAACGAATTATGACGAACGAAGCGAATTCACAGACGCCGCACCAACCGCCGGCGGAGCATCACGAAAGCGCGCCGGATCACGCAGCCGTTTCAGGCCGCTGGGCCTCCGTGGTGCTGATCGTCGTGCTGGTGGCCGTTGTGGTGCTGGCCGCGTACGGCATCTTCACGCGGCATCACGCCGACGCCGTGCTGGCCGATACGACAACGGAGCTGGCCAAGCCATCCGTCATTGCGCTGCCGGCCAAGCCCGGTTCGCCGATAGACAGCTTTGTGCTGCCCGGCAACGTGACGGCCTTTACCGATTCGCCGATCTATGCGCGGACCAGCGGCTACCTGAAGAAGTGGTACTTCGATATTGGCGCGCCGGTGAAGAAGGGTGCGCTGCTGGCCGAGATTTCCACGCCGGAGCTCGATCAGCAGCTTGCGCAGGCCGAGGCCGATCTGGCAACCGCCGAAACCAACGCGAAGAACTCGCACGTGCAGGCCGATCGCTACAAGGGACTGGTAACTTCCGACGCGGTTTCCAAGTTCGACACCGACACCTTTGTCACGCAGGAGAAAGCGGCGAACACCGCCGTGCAATCCGCGCAGGCCAACGTGCAGCGGCTCAAGGAGCTCCAGAGCTTCGAGAAGATTTACGCGCCCTTTGACGGCGTGGTAACCGCGCGCAGCATCGATACCGGCCAGCTAATCACAGAGGGTTCGACGCAGGAGCTTTTCCACATGCAAGCCGTCAGCACGCTGCGCGTTTACGCGAATGTGCCGCAGATTTATACGCCGAGCATCAAGCGCGGCGAGAAGATCGACCTGACCTTCCCCGAATATCCGGGCAAGACTTTTACCGGCACGCTGGTGCGGACCGCCGACGCCATCGACCCGGCAAACCGCACGCTGCTGGTGGAGATCGACGTGGACAACCGCGCGGGCACACTGCTGCCGGGCTCACAGGCGCAGGCGCACTTCAAGGCTCCGGCCGTCGGGCAGAGCTTCATCGTGCCGGCCTCGGCGCTGATCTTCCGGCATGAAGGGATGCGCATCGGCACGGTGGTGAACGGCAGCACGGCGCACCTTGTGCCGGTCACCATCGGCGAGGACGACGGTGCAACGGTGCAGGTAATTGCGGGCCTCAATGCGGAGGACAAGGTGATTCAGGACCCGCCGGACTCGCTGATCGAGGGTGAGCTGGTGCGCGTCGTGAGCCAGAACCAGAGCGCGGCCGGAAGCCAGAGCGGCGGAGGCAAGTAGGGATGCGGAAGCTGTTGCCTATTTCGGCCTTCACTACGTTCCGGACATCCGGGTTCGCTCGCTGCGGGTCCGTTGCGCCGGTTGGCGCACAGTCCGCCATCAAGGTTTCTGCTCTGATTGCAGGCTTGGCTGCACTTGGCATTCTCTCCGGCTGCAAGCCCGTCGGGCCGAACTATACGCGGCCCGGCAACACCGCGCCGGAAGTGAATGCAGCCGCGTACAAGGAGACCGGCGCGCCCAGTGCCACCGTTCCTCCACCGAATCCCAACGGCGGCACGTGGAAGCCGGCCACGCCCTCCGATGGAATGCTGAAGGGCAAGTGGTGGGAGACGTACAACGACCCGCAGCTCAACAAGCTTGAAGAGCGCATCGCCAGCGACAACGTCACCGTCAAGCAGGCCGCGGAGAACTATCTTGCCGCGCGCGATCAGGTGCTTTCGGCGCGCTCCAATCTCTATCCGCGGCTTGGCCTGAACCCCGGCTATGCGCACTACAGGAACTCGTCGAACGCCCCGAATGAGACGCCGACGACCAAGAACAGCTACAACGATCTGCTATTGACCGGCGCAGGAAGCTGGGAGCCGGATTTCTGGGGCCGCATACGGCGCACCATTGAAGCGGCGCGCGCAACGGCGCAGGCCACCGCGGCGGATGAAGCGAACATCAGCCTCACGCTCCAGGCCGAGATGGCATCGGATTACTTCGAGCTGCGCGGCCTCGATTCGCAGATTCAGCTATTCAAAGACACGGTCGCCAACCTCGAACACCAGCTCGACCTGACACAGAAGCGGCTCTCCGGGGGCGTCGCCACGGACGTGGATGTGGCGCAGGCGCAGACGCAGCTTGAGACGGTACGTGCGCAGCTTGTAGATGCCGGTGTGGCGCGGGCGCAATACGAGCACGCCATCGGCACCATTGCCAATTACGATCTGTCGCAATTCAGCATTCCCTTCTCTCCGCTCGAAGGGACGCTGCCGCAGATTCCCGTTGGCGTGCCTTCGCAACTGCTGGAGCGCCGTCCCGACATCTCGGCTGCCGAGCGGCAGGCGCAGGCCGCAAATGCGCAGATCGGCATTGCCATCAGCGCCTACTACCCGGACATCACGCTCAACGGCACCGGCGGCTTTGAGAGCACGCACGGCGGTACGTGGATTCAGGGTCCCAGCGCCTTGTGGTCGCTCGGCGGGCAGGCCACGGAGCTTCTCTTCGACGCGGGCCAGCGCCACGCCCTCACCGACCAGGCGCGCCACCAGTATGAAGCGCAGGCCGATGCTTATCGCGGCACTGTTTTTCAGGCCTTTCAGGATGTGGAAGACAGCCTCTCCACGCTCCGCATTCTCAATGACGAGACAGCCGTCGAGCGCCGTGCCGTCGATGCGGCGCAGCATTCGTTCGATCTCTCCAACCAGCGCTACAAGGGCGGCGTAACGGCCTATCTCGAAGTGATTACAGCCGAGACCGCGCTGCTCAATAACCAGCGCACTCTGACCGACCTCCAGACGCGCCAGTTCGCAGCCAGCGTGCAGCTAATCCGCTCGCTAGGCGGCGGATGGGATGCAACGCAGTTGCCGAAGTAGGCAATAGGGGGGTAGGGAGTAGAAACATTTCCGTGCCCCATCCTTGCGCCTTTTTTCTGGCGCAAGGGTGGGATAGCATGAACCCTCCCCACCCACTGTCATCCTGAGCGAAGCATAGCGGAGTCGAAGAATCTGCGGTTGCTTTTCTCTATCCCTCGCTCAGTCGCTTTCTACCCCTTACTCCCTGTCTCTTCCAAAAATATCTTTGTGTAATCCAGATAATTCTTCGCGTATTCCAGAATCATCTTGCGATCCTCGTCGCCCAGTTCACGCCGCAGCTTGCCGGGCACGCCGGCCCAGAGCGTTCGCGGTGGCACCACGGTATGCTCGGGCAGCACCGCGCCGGCGGCGATGATCGATCCCTCGCCGATGCGGCAGTCGTTCAAAATCGTCGCACCCATGCCTATCAGCACCGCGTCTTCAACCGTGCAGCCATGCACCGTGGCGTTATGCCCGACCGTCACCCAGTCGCCCACGGTGACGGGGTAGAGATTGCGCTGCCCATGCAGCACGCAGCAATCCTGCACATTCGAGTTTTCGCCCACGCGGATCGAGTTCACATCGCCGCGCAGCACGGCGTTGCACCACACGGAAGAGTTTTCGCCCAGCGTTACATCGCCGAGCACCTGCGCGGAAACATCGACATAACAACTGGAATGAATCTGCGGCCAGCGGCCCTGGTAGCTGCGAATCATGGTCTTGTCCTCTCTGCAAAAGTCTATTGCACGCGGCGAACGGCGTGGAAGCCGTCCCGCAACGCGCCACGTCGGGTTTCCGAGCGCATAAAAATCTGTAAAGATAAAAGCATGACGACCGTAGCCGCCTCCCGGAAGGTCTTTGCCGATCGCATTGGCCGCATCGAAGTCTCCGCAACCATGGCCGTGGCCGCCGAGGCCGCAAAGCTCCGCGCCCAGGGCGCCAAGCTGGTCGATTTCGGCGCGGGCGAGCCGCACTTTCCTACCCCGCAGCACATCAAGGATGCCGCCATCGCCGCCATTGACGCGAACTTCACGCGCTACACGGTCGTGCCCGGCATTCCCGATGTTCGCAAGGCAATCGTCGAGCGCCACGCGGCGGACTTCGGCTCCGACTACTCGATTGACGAGACGATTTTTACCACCGGCGGCAAGCTCGCGCTCTTCAACGCGATTCAGGTTCTCGTCGATCACGGCGACGAGGTGATTCTGCCCGTGCCCTACTGGGTCAGCTTCAAGGACATCATTCAGTACGCGGGCGGCAAAGTGGTCTTTCTCGAAACCAGCGAGGCGGAGAATTTCCGCATCACCGCCGACGCGATTGAGAAGGCGATTACGCCGCGAACGAAAGCGATCATACTGAACTCGCCCTCGAACCCGGCCGGCTCGGTGATGGGCGCCGAGGACCTCGAACGCATCGTTCATCTCGCCCACGAGCGCGGGATTTTCCTGCTTCTGGACGAGTGCTACGTGTACCTGAACTACACCGGCTCCTGCTTCTCCGGCGGTTCCTACACGTGGGCCAAAGAGCATCTCGTCGTTTTAGGCTCGCTCTCAAAGACCTATGCGATGACGGGCTGGCGCGCCGGCTACGCGCTGGCCTCGAAGGCCGTGACGGCGAACCTCAGCAAGCTTCAGTCGCAATCCACCTCGAACGCGTCGAGCATCGTGCAGAAGGCCGCAGTCGCGGCGCTGGCCGGGCCGCAGGATTGCGTGCGCAAGTTCCGCGCCGAGTTCATCGAGCTGCGCGATTACATGCTCGCCAAACTCGCCGAAATCCCCGGCATAACCTGCACCAAGCCCGAAGGCGCGTTTTACGTTTACCCCAACATCGGCGCGTTTATCGGCAAGGGCGGCATCAAGTCCGCCACCGAGCTTGCCACGCGCCTGCTGCACGAGGCGCACGTGGTCGCGGTGCCGGGTGAGGCCTTCGGAACCAGCGAACACATCCGGCTCTCCTACCCGGTGACAAAAGAAAGCATCGACGAAGGCACCCGCCGCATGGCAGAATTCCTCACACGCCTCGGCTAGCCGAACTGGGCTGGCTGTCCGGGCCATCCTTATGGACTATTCTTTCGGCGTCAAGTGCGTTTTATACATCATTCGGGGCGCGATTCGGGCCATGATATGAGGCGCAGCAGGGGTTCCCTGACCCAGCTGCAAACGAAGCCAACAAGGGCCATATATCCTGCGGCGGTTCTTCAGGGCCTGCAAACGACCGGACACCTGTGACCGCCGTTACTGGACAATTCTGTATTTACGAATAGAGAATGTGACTCCGATGACGAAGCAGATTGATTTTCGTCCCATAATTCTTGCCGGCGGCAGCGGCACGCGCTTCTGGCCCCGTTCGCGCCGCGCCCGCGCCAAGCAGGTTCTCGCTCTCGACGGCGAGCGCTCGATGATTCAGCAGACCGTGGAACGGCTCAAACCACTCAGCGGAATCGAGTCCACCTGGGTCATTACCAACGAGCTGCTCTCAGCCGAGATCGCCGACCAGCTCCAGGGCGTTCCGGCGTCGCAGATTGTCGAGGAGCCGGCGGCGCGCAACACCGCGCCGGCCTGCGGACTGGCGGCCTTTTTAATTGAGCGCGAGAACCCCGATGCCGTGCTCGGCATCTTTCCCTCGGATCACGTGATCGGCGACGAGCCGCGCTTTTTAAAGGCGCTGCAAAGGGGCATTGCGCTGGCCGCTGCGGGAGATAACATCGTGGTGCTCGGCATTGAGCCCACGCGGCCTGAGACCGGCTACGGCTACATCGAGACCGGCGACCTGACCGAAGACGGCGCCGCGCTCCACGTGCGGCGATTCACCGAGAAGCCCAACCTGCAGCGCGCCGAAGAGTTCATCGCCGCCGGCAACTACTACTGGAATTCGGGAATGTTTCTCTGGTCGGCTCGGACGCTCGCCAACGCCGTCCGTGAGCACTTGCCTGAGACCGCGCCGCTGCTCGAAGAGATTGCCGCCGCCTATGGCACGCCGGAGTTCGAGAAGGTCTTCCACCAGCTTTACCCAAGGTGCGAAAACATCTCGGTGGACTACGCCGTGCTGGAGCCTCGCTCGGCCAAGGGCGAGCGCAAGTCGAACCTTTTTTGCCTGCCCGCCGAGTTCGCATGGAACGACCTTGGCTCCTGGGCCTCGCTCTACGAATACCAGCTTGAGACGCGCCACCGCGGCGACGGCGACGGCAACGTGACCGATACCGACGGCCACATGACAATCCACGGCGGCAACAATTACGTCTACAGCCCGGACAAGTTCGTCGCGCTGGTCGGCGTCGAAAACCTCGTCATCGTAGACACGGAAGACGCGCTGCTGATCGCGCACCGCGACCACTCGCAGGACGTAGGGAAAATTGTGAAGGAATTGAGCCAGCAGGGGCGGACCGAACTGATTTAGTCAGGCTTTCGCATAGATGAGCCGCACGAAGTCCACCGCCGAAGCCACGATGTAGAGAACTCCCGCGGCCCTGGCATCTCTGCTGAGCGAAGTCATCCCCGTTCCCTCGTGATGAGCTTAGCCCGAATATGCTGAAATTACGCCAACAGTTTCGTTTCCGATCCTTCTCCCCGACTTGTTGCCCCGTGCCCCATCCTTGCGCCTTCTTTCTGGCGCAAGGGTGGGAGAGCACAAAAGCCCAACCCAGCAAGAATCGCACCGCACGCGCAGTGCTAAACCGGCTGCGGCTCATACTGCTCTTCCTCTTCCATGCCATAGCGGCGGAGCAGGTTGGGCAGGCTCTGCGAGAAGGCCGAGCGAGGCATCACGGTGTCGCATCCGGCTTCGGCAGCCTTCGCCTTCAGGTCGCCCTGCAAGTGCGAGAGGAAGCCGATGATCGAGGTCGCCTTCTTGAACTTGGTCTTGAGCTTCGGGATCAGCGTAAGCGGCTTGGCGTTGGCGTTGTTCAGGTCGAAGACCAGCAGGCGAGGCCGGTCGGCTTCGGCAACATCGGTCAGCTTCGCTATGGCTTCCTTATCGCCCTTCACAAACTCCACCTTCACGCCCAGCTTGCGCGCCGTCTCCTGAATCTTGGCCAGGAAGAAGAGGTCTTCGATGAAGCAGAAGATGCGCGTCGGTGCGTCTTCGCGGACCGGCACCGCCGGCTGCTTGGCTTCGTAGTTGTCGGCGTAATAGTTGCCGTTCCCGTTGCCATTGGCAATCTGAATGGTCGAGGCCGGCCCGTCGGCTATGTTGCCGTTCACCGTGCGGTAGCTGTGGTCCATGGGTCCGACGAACTCGCGCGGGCCGCGCTGCTTGTTCTTGCGCTTGCCCTGCTGCGGTCCGGAGATGCTGTTGCCCGGCTCCGGCCGCGGCCGGGAACCGGGGCCGCTCTGGGTAAACTTTTTCTTTTTCTTTTTGTTGTTGCGGCGTCCGGCGTCACCCTGCGGCTGACTTTGAGGCCGATTTTGCGGCGGGCTCTGCGGCCTGGCTGGCGCCTGTTCGGCGGGTTGGGCCTGCTGGCCCTGCTGCGCCTGAATTGGGGCCGCGGGGCCGGATTTGTTCTTGCGGCGGCGCCGGCGGCGGCGATGCCCCTGACCCTGACCCGCTGCTGTGGCGGCAGGAATTGACCCCATTTCTTCCTGGGGCTGCGTCGATTCTGTTGTCATGCCTGTACTTCCTGAGACTGTGTTGATATTTCCATTGCTGTCCTGTACACGGGCTGCGTCTGCCTGCTTCTTCTGTCAGGAGCGCGCACGCCCCTTGCTTGAATCCGCCCGGCTTTCAATCCATCTGGTTTTTCAAACTGCCCAGTTTTTCAACCCGGTCCGCCAGCGGAGCGCATAGAGAGAAGAAAGCGCTCGCGCCCTACGCCCGGAAAACGGCCGCAACCACGGAACGGCGCGAAAGACAATTCCTGCGCGCGCTGCCCACACTGCTATTGCGGCCTGCTTCTCCGGAGTATTCGTAAAGATTCACTCGTTCGTTGCCCGAGACCGGCGCCCCTCTGGCGTGCCGGCTCCTATATCTCTGAATCGCTCGGCGCCTCAGCGCCTGCGGGCACGGCACCCACGGCTGTTTCCAACCGCATCCGCCATCTCAAACGGCACTCGGCAGCGGCCGCTCAGGGTACCAGCGCCAACCTGCCATCCACTTGCGATATGCCTTTCCTGACTGGGAGAATCCGCCGGCCGTGACGCTTTTACGCAACCCCACAAAGCCTGGCGAAGTTTCCGTCCTGTGCGGCGAGCCCGCTCTTCCCACACCGCGGGAGGCTGGCATCAGCCGCTCTGAATCGGCAAATTCGATACTACTCCGCGGGGGGATGGCTGGCAAGTAGGGATTGCGATTCTTTTTCGCAGGGGAAACCGGGCGGAAACCCGCGCGCTAAGCGGAACGCAAGACAGGCAGGCGGCCCGGAACTTTTGGCCGCAAATGTGAAGCGCCACTCCAATGTGGAGTGGCGCGTGTCACTGGCCCCCGAGTTATGCTTCCCGGAGCCTTTCGGCTCCCGATCTTTCGGCCTTCCTGCCGGTGCGCTTTCTGGCGCATCTCTTGCAGGAGGCCTGTATACTTGGCGCGTTCGGAAGTCTTTGCTTCTTTACGGCCCTTCATCACTGGCGCTATGGATATAGCAATTCCCGTGCCGTTCCGGTTTCTTAATGATTTGTTGGGTTTACGCCGGATGTGATCCGGTATCTACCCAAGATTCTGGAGAAATCCGGATAAAATGTTTCAAAAAATCATAGATTCCTTATACGTTTTCAGCTTTGGCAATGCGGGCAGTAGTGCGTTCCGCGGCCGGCAAGGACAATTTTCAGGATTGGAGTCTTGCATTGACGGCAGGGCTCACCCTCGCGGGCGTAGACGCAGTGTTCGAGCTGGAAGAAGCCGCGCACGCCATTCGCGTCCACATAGTCCGAAACAGAAGAGCCGCCGAGCTGGATGGCGTGACGCAGCACCTGCTGGAGCGCCGTGTGCAGCCCCTCAAGCTCGGCGCGGGTAAGCCTGCCAGCCGGGCGGCGCGGGCGGATTCCGGCGCGGAAGAGGCTCTCGTCGGCGTAGATATTGCCGACGCCGGAGAGCAGCGACTGGTTGAGCAGCGCGGCCTTGATGGAGAGCTTGCGGCGGCGGAAGAGCGCGGCGAAGGCTTCCGGAGCGATGGCAAGCGGCTCGGCCCCGGCAGCCGCAAAGGCCGGCTCGCGGGCCAGTTCGCGCAGCTCCAGCCGGCCAAAGCGGCGCGGATCGACGAAGCGCAGTTCTTTTCCGCTTTTGAGGCGCAGCCGTGCGTGCGTGTGCGGCTCGACCGGTGCGTCCGGAGTGGTAACAAGCAGCCGGCCCGTCATGCCGAGGTGCACGATCCACTGCGCGGTGACGGGCGCGATGGATTGCTGCGCGTGGTTGTTGTCCACGCTCACAGCCCCAAGCTCGCAGACAATGTGTTTTCCCGTGCGGTGAACGGCCAGCACAATGCGGCCTTCAAGGCCGCGTGCCTGCCGCGCGGGCGGCGTTTTGAATGGTTCGCGGCGGCTGCTGAACCAGGCTTCTACAATGCGGTCGCCGGAGACGCGCTCGTGCACGCCGGTAGCAATGGTTTCCACTTCGGGAAGCTCGGGCATGAAGTGATTCTAAAAGCCAGACCGCCCAAAGGTGTTTCAGCGC
>JAATFM010000009.1 GCA_015655195.1 Terriglobales bacterium | reverse complement strand
TCCTTGCCGGTCTTGGCGCTGCGTTGCTGCTGAATCACCATGCCGACGCCGTAGTAATGCCCGCTCTGGTCCTCGCGCATCTTGGCATAGGATTTGGGGTCGTAGAAGTTCGAGTGCGGGTCGAGCGTGCGCAGCATCCCCGGAATCGCGCCGTCGTAGATGGCAATGTCGGCCTTGTCGCCGCTGAGCGGCTCGGCGTAGTTCTGTTCCACCACCGCGTAGACGTTGGTGAAGGCCTTGAGGCTGTCGCGTATCTGGCTTTCGTCCTCGGAGGATTGCGCACCAACCCTGCGCTGGAGCACCGAGCCGGCCACGGCGCAGATTGCGAAGAAGAGGACGAGGGAGAAAATAACCCGGCGGGTGCGGGGAGTCATAGGCGGCAGAAAACCTCCGGGCGCAGACCGCTTGGGGCCCGCAAACGGGCCCGCCACAGCTTGAGCCGTGAGCTAAAGTATAGCACTCACCGGAATTGGACGTTTCAAAGCAGCTTTTAGCTTTTAGCCGTTAGCTCTTAGTTTTTTGCGGTTTTTTCCCGCAATTAGCAGGTGTCCCACGGCCAGGGTTCTGGAACCTGGGGAAGCACACCCGTCCGTTCTCTCCCAATCGAGCTAAAAGCTAAGAGCTAACAGCTAAAAGCTGCCTCTCCCGCTCTCCCGCCATTTACAATCACGTCTATACATCAGGTGAAGCTCGATCGATTGCCTGTTGCGTGCCCAATGATGACCTTTAGATTGCTTCGCATTCCCGCAGTGACCGCCCCCACGCTTTCCGTGCCCAAGCTGTTCGTGTTTGGCATGGCGCTGCTCGCCGCGTCCGTAACTGTGGCGCAGACTCACCCGGCAGAGCCGGCCAGCCCCTACGGCGGCGTAACCCTGGAAGAGATCGTTGCCCGCGTAAACGACCAGATCATCACGCGCTCCGACTACGACCGCGCCATGAAGGAGCTGGACGACGAGGGCCATCAGCGCGGCCTCACTATGCAGCAGATCTCCGAGGCGCACAGGGACTTGCTGCGCAACCTCATCGATCAGCAGCTCTGGATCTCCAAAGGCAAGGAGAAGGGTATTACCGGCGACACGGAGCTGATTACCCGGCTCAACGAGCTTCGCAAGCAGTACAACCTTGCCACCATGGATGACCTGCAAAAAGCGGCCGAGGAGCAGGGCGTTTCCTACGAGGACTTCAAGGCCAACATCCGCAACCAGATCATCACCCAGCAGGTAATGCGCGACGAGGTCGGCCGGCGCATCAACATCACGCCCGGCGAGGCGCAGCGCTACTTCGACGCGCACAAGCAGGACTACGTGCAGCCGGAGAGCGTGCAGTTGAGCGAGATTCTCGTCTCCACCGGCGACAACCCCGACGACGCGAAGGTGGCAGCGGCCAAGGCCAAGGCGGACGACGTGGAGGCCAAGCTGAAGGCCGGCAGCGATTTCGCGCAGTTGGCGCGCACATCGAGCGAAGGCCAGACGGCCAGCGAAGGCGGCGACCTGGGACAGTACAAGCGCGGCGCGCTTGCCAAGGTGCTGGAAGATGCGACCTTCGGGCTGCAGGCGGGGCAGTTTACCGAGCCCATCCGCACGCGCCAGGGCTTTGTGATCCTCAAGGTCACGCAGCATACGAAGGGCGGCGCTCCGGCGTACAAGGATGTCGAGACTCAGGTGGAAAACGACTACTACATGACCAAGATGGAACCGGCCATGCGAGACTACCTGACCAAGATGCGCGAGGACGCCTACATCAACATCAAGCCGGGCTACGACGACACGGGCGCGACGGCGAACAAGCGCATCAACCCGATTGCCTACTCGTCCTACACGCCGCCCGCGCCGAAGAAAAAGAAGAAGGTGGAGCGCACGCGCTTCCGCGAGAACGCGCATTTCCGGCAGAAGTCGCCGCAGTTGGTGGAAGCCTCGGCAACCACGACCGCGCCCGCCCCCACGCCGGCAAAGGCCGTCACGAGCGCAAAGAAGTCCGAGAAGCCGGGCAAGAAGGAAAAGATTCGCTTCGGCAAGGCGCCGACCAAGACGCTGCCCTCGGCGGATGCTCCCGCGCAGACCGAGGACGCGGGCGGAGCCTCCGGCGCGACCGGAGAAAATGCAGCGGCCGGCGGACAGGCAGCGCAGAGCCAGTCTGGTCAGGATCAGGTAGCGCAGAATCAGGAGCCTGACAATCCGCTCGACCAGGCTGCGGAGCAGAAAAAGACGCGTTTCAGTGCGCGCGCCCGCGTGCCGAAGGAGAAGAAGCCCAAGGCGGCGGCGGCTGTGAACGGTCCGGACCCCAACGCTCCCGCTCCGCCGGAAGCGCCCGAGGTGGCTGACAAGCAGACACAGTCGCAGCCTCTGGGGCTTGGCGGCGACACCGCAAGCAAGAAGAAGAAAACCACCACTGCGACAACCGGCGAGAAGACGCGCTTCAGCCAGCGTCCAAAGGATGAGACGCAGCAGCAGGGACCGGCTCCGCAGCCCACGCCGATTCCGCAGGCTCAAGGTGCCGGCGCTCCGGCGCAAGCACCGCAGCCGGCGCAGACTCCCGCGCCTGCGCCAACTCCAGCACCGACTCCAACGCCCGCGCCGCAACAGTAAGAAGGCGGGGATTAGGTTTCAGCCATCAAGCTCTCAGCTTTCCGCAAGGAACATCCTGCCGAAAGCTGAGAGCTTTTGCTTTTTTGCGTCATCATGGCGCAGAGGCACAAGATCGGATCGGCTGGGTTTGGGTGCTGGTTTGCGTGCTGGGTTGGGTAGGCCGGGGATTTATCCCCGGCAATAAGGCCAGCCAATGGAGTTGGGCCTTTAGGCCCTGAGGTATGCTTTTGCCTCAATTTTGCACTTGCG
>JAATFM010000223.1 GCA_015655195.1 Terriglobales bacterium | reverse complement strand
TGTTAACTTTCCTGGGATTACTCTCGGTAGTGATCCATCTATTGCTGGAGACAACCAGGATAATCTTATTGAAGTTGCCTTCAAATCGGCCTCGAACGACACGATGTGGATCTGCGCGATCACGCCGCCACTTTCCCCTAGTTCAAGCGTTCTGTGCACAAATTTACCCACTATTCACATGGTGGGCACACCAAGCATCGCAAATACCACTCCAAATGACGCTGATCAATACGGTCAACTATATATAGCCTATGAAACTTCTGGAAACGACCCCAACGGCAGCAACCATCTAGGCTATATCGCGGTAGAAAATTCGTCATCAGTTCACGGCCTCTTGGAGAGCTATGTTGCTTCGACATTAATTGGCAGCTCTCCGGCAATAACGGGCCTCGATAACTTTCAAGCTTCAGCGAGTGATTAGAGTTTTAGTCTGTCCGAAGAGTTATTAAATGAGCTCAACATCATTGATCCTTATCAACCACCAGCCAAGCCCGGCCTTTGCCAAGCTTGGCTGGTGAATTTTTTTACTTATCAGATGCCAAGGACGATCTTCCCGTTAATTCCAATATCACGGTAACAGTTGTGGTCGCAAGGCATGAGCGGGTGCTGACGATATCGCACGCGCGTCGGCGCTATGCCTCTTTGCTTCGCTTCCTGCTGCGTCACTCTGTCATGCGCAGGTTACTTTCGCAGATGCGATCCGTCTGGCTCTTGAAAACAGCTCAAAGATGGCGCAAGCGAGAAACGAGGAATTCAAAGCACAGGAAAATCTGGCTGCAATGAAACGTATCTATATTCCGAGCGTGGTGGTTGGCGCCGGCGTAGGAACAGCCTATGGGCCTACACTGAACCTTCCCACGATTTTTAATATCAATACACAATCGCTTGTGTACAGCCCTCAGCAGCACTCATATATTCGCGCAGCCCACTCAAATTTGCAGGCCGCGCAACTGGCTCTCGACCAGTCCCGCCAAGAAGTGGAAGAAGACACCATCGCAACCTATCTCTCTCTCGATTACGCACAGCGAATGTCGAGCACATTGCAGGAGGAATTCGGTCACGCCGTCAAACTGGTATCTGTCATTCAGGATCGCGTCGACGCGAAACTGGACAGTCCACTCGATCTTAAAAGAGCGCGCCGCACAGCTCTTGAGATCAAGTTGCACCAGATGCAGGAAGAAGATGATCTTGCATCCGCTCGCCAGCACCTGGGCGATCTCACGGGCGTTCCACTCGATAACGTGACGATCGTTCCTGAAAGCATTCCTGATATTCCAGCGGCAGCCTCGTCTGAATATGAAATGAATCAGTCCATTGCCGAAGGTCCTACTCCCGAGAGCCCTGGAATACTGGCCGCGGAAGCAAATGCGCAAGCGAAAAAACTGCAGGCGCGCGGGGACGCGCAATATATATGGAGGCCCCAGATCAATTTCGGCGCGCAATATGGAAGAATCAGCCCGCTTGAGAATGTATCGCAGTTCTACAACATCAATGGGCAGTACAACAGCGCATCCGTCGGAGTGCAAATCCAGATTCCACTGCTGGATCGGGTCCGGCAGGCGTCAGCCCACGAGACAGCCGCGGATGCCGCGCGCGCCGAGCTTGAACTGAAAGATCTCCGTGCCGCGGAGGAAGAGGGCCGCAGCAAACTGCGGCGGTCCATTGGTGAGCTTGCAATCAAATCGCAACTTGCCGAGCTTGACTACGGCATTGCGCAGGACGAGTTGCAATCGGTGCTGATTCAGTTGCACTCACCGAGTGGAACGCAACCACTTACGCCCAGGGGTGAAGAGAGAGCGCACATGGAAGAACGTGAGAAATATATGGCGCTATTAAACGCAAGGCGCGACTTAAACAACTCCGCAATTACATATCTTCGCCAGTCTGGACAACTCGAAAACTGGCTGCAGTCAATGCATATCTCTTTATCCAATGCAAAGACTAACAACAGATCAACTTTTGTGCAGTAATAACGTCGATATTATGCAGTGGATGAGAGTCGTGACTGATGAGAGCATTCTATTCCGTATCGGAAACCGAGATAGCAGGCAGCCTGCTTGAAGAAACTCCGGAATTTGTGCCGCAGGAACTGGAGCCTTATCTTCCCGACGAGCGAAGCGCGGCGACAGCCAACGTTGGAGTTGTCGCAGCTACTGTTCTGACAGCGGTTGCCTTCGTCATACACGGGTATCATCCGTATGCCGATGATGGTGGAATTTATCTTATCGGGATCAAGAAGACTCTGAACCCCGCGCTTTACCCTTACTGGTCTGACTTTGCCCTGGAATTCGCGCGATTTTCGCTGTTCGCGCGGTGTGTTGCGCTTTTTACGCACATATCCGCGCTGAACCTGATGACCGTGATGATGCTGATATATGTCGTCAGTATCTGGATGACGCTCTTTGCTGCATGGCGGATTGCAGCTTGTTGCTGGAACAGCCGCGCTGGATGCTATGGGGCCGTATCGCTTCTGGCGCTTTGCTTCACGATGCCGGTTGCCGGCACGTCGCTTGTTTTAATGGATCCATATGTGACGGCGCGGAGCATCTCCATGCCATGCAGCCTGTTTGCAATGGCCCTTTTCCTTGAATCGATGCAAATCTACCGGCAACAAGGACGATTGCCATGGAGACGCCTGTGTTTGTGCGCCGCGAGCCTTGCCATCGCCGCAATGATTCACCCGCTGATGGCTGCATACGCCATGGGGTGCGTGATTCTACTCGCGTGCTCTTCTCTTGCGCATGGCCGTCGCCGGGCCGGTGCGATTCTGGCGGTGTGCCTGTTCTCCATTGCCGCAGCGGCTTGCGTATATGGCCTTACGCCAGCGCCAACGCCCGAGTATGCGCAGGTGGCGCAGGCACGCACGTATTGGTTTCTCGATTGCTGGCATTGGTATGAGCAATTCGGCATGATCGCCCCATTAGCTCTTCTCGCCGCAGCTTTACTGCCGACTGACACGGATCGAAGCGCGCCCGGACCAGCACTGGCTCAGATGGCAATTGCAGCAGGAGTCATTGCGCTCATTGTTGCCATGCTCTTCACGCGTACATCTTCCGCATCTTATGCGATAGCCAGGCTACAACCGATGCGCATCTATCAGATGGTTTACGTAGTGATGATCCTTGCCATCGGCGAGTTCGCAGGCCGGCGAGTGTTAAAGCGGCACTACTGGCGCTGGGCAATGTTGTTTTTTCTGGTCGGGGGCTCCATGCTGTTTGTCCAGATGCGCACTTTTCCTGATTCAGAGCATATTGAGTTTCCCTGGGAGTCGCCGGGTTCGTTCTCTTCAGGCAATGGCTGGGAGCAGGGATTCGTCTGGATTCGCAATCATACGCCGAACGATGCCGTCTCTGCGCTCGACGCCGACTACATTACCGCCGCAGGCGAAGACGCCCAGAACTTCAGTGCGATTGCCGAGCGGAGCGCTCTGCCGGATTACGCCAAGGATGGCGGGATTGCGGCCATGGCACCCCGTTTGGCTGGTGAGTGGATCTATGGAGAAGCAGCCCAGAAAAATCTCAATGAGGAAACCGACGCTCAACGCGAGAATCGCCTGCGATCCTCGGTCGAATGGTTCGTAGTTTCGCGAAGCACGAAGACGGATTTCCCTTGCGTCTATAGGAACAATGCCATCCAAGTCTGCCGCCTACCGCGCCACTGAGGCTTACTTTGGCGCCGCAGCTTCGAGCGCTTCATTCACGATCTCGATCAACAGGCGTGTCGCAGAATAGTAGTGCTTCCGGAAGTCGAAGCCGACGCCTTTTGTCTTGAGCCGCACGATACGAATGCTTTCTTTTTTCCCTGCCACGCACTTTACAATCTTGTCGTCCTTCCGAATCAACATAACTTCGAGACCGTCCGCAGCGCTCTGAAACTCAATCGTCGGGCCATAGATCTGGAAGGCAAAACGATTGTGGCCGGGATGCCGGCAGTGTTCCCGGACGACGCGCTTCAATCTCTCCCAGGCAATACCGGCCTGTCCCGGTTGAAGCACCCTTTGTTTGGATAGCGTCTTCCGCACTCGTACGGGTTTCTTCGCTTGCTTTGGGGCATCCGGCAACTCCAGATGCGTCCTGCTCTCTGCATTACTACTCTCGAATCTCTGGCGCTTCTTCGGCATGGGTCCAACGGCTCCGTGACGCTCAACTTCGGAGTGCAAATCTCTGATTCCTTCGGCCTCAAGAAACGGCGCGGCACAGAGAGCCACAGCATTCGTGGAATTCCGGAGCCGCGGAGCAGAGAATTCCCTGCCCCGCTTTCCTGTTTTTCGTTCGCGGCCTAACGCACCGTGAGTGAGATCGAGATGTTGTGAGTGGCCGCGCCGGTGGAATCCGTTGCGGTCACAGTGAAGGTGTTGCTGCCGGGCTGGGCCAGCGAGGACGAAGCCGAAGAGGCACCGCCGCCACAGGCGGTGAGAGCGCTCGCAGCAATCAGCAGGAGCAGGACGGCAAGCATCGTGATTCTGCCGCTCCAGCGGAGGCGACGACGCATGATGAGCAGGAATGCGCCGAGGAGAACGCCCGGCAACCAGTAGATGGCTGCAAGCGTGGCCGATGGCTTGCCTGCGCCGCGCAGTGCGCCGACGACCGGCGAGGCGGAGTTGGTGTTGATGGTGAGCATGGTGGTGACCGCGGCATTGTTGCCGATGGCCGTGAGCGATGCTGGCGAGAAGGTGCAGGTGACGTTGGACGGAAGACTGCCGCAACTCAGGTTCACGAGCCCTTGATAGTAGTTCACCGGGAGAAGCGTGATCTGCGCTTGCACGATTTGTCCCTGCGCGACGGAAACGGCCTGCGGGGATGCAGTGATCAAGAAGTCCGGCGTCGGCCCGCCCGTGGCGATGGTCAGTACGCCGGGAATATAGCTGAAGACGTAGTTGGCCGAGACAAGCGAGCCGCTCTGGTTGGTGCCGCTATTGAGGTTGAAGTCGATGGGGTACTGGCCCACAGGCGAGGTAACGGTCGCAGACGTGTAGAGCGAGGGAAGGCCGCTGACGGCCGTGCCTGCGATGTCTCCGTTGACGAAGCCGGTAATGGTGTAGGTGAAGGCTGGGTTGGGCGTGTCGTTGGTGCGCGAGGCGTTGCCGGCCGCGACCGTGAGTGTGGCCGGGGCGATGGTCAACGTCTGCTGCACCGGTTTTGCCGGAGCATAGGCGCTGTTGCCGGTCTGCGTGGCCGTGATGGTGAGTGTGCCTGCTCCAGTGATGGTGAGCGTAGTGCCGGAGAGTGTGGCCAGGTTCGACGGCGAGACCGTATAGCTGACCGCGAGTCCGGAGGTAGATGTTGCGCCGAGCGTGATGGGCGCGGCGCCGTAAGTGACCGGCGGAATGGCCGGGAAGTTGATGGTCTGCGACGTGCCGCCGTTGATCGTCAGCGTGCCGTTGACGAAGTTGAAGTCGTAGTTGGCCGAGGAGAGTTGGCCCACGCTGATGCTGATGGCGTAAGCGCCATCGGGCGGCGTGGCGCCAGACGCCAGCACCGAGCCTGCCGGACCAGTGAGGCCGTTGGTATCAATCACCGCGAGCGCGGGCTGGCCGCTGACGGAGGAGAGATTGTCTCCCTGCGCGAAGCCGGTAATGGTGTAGCTGGATGAGGAGGTGAGCGCAGGCAGAGGAACTCCCTGCGCGTAGGTGAGGCTGACAGCGGTGACGGTGAGCGTGGCCTTGGATACCTGAATGGTCTCTGTGGCGGACGCAGCGTTGTAGTAGGTGCTGCCCGATTGCGTGGCCGTGACTACAACCGTTCCCGCTCCGGTGATGGTGAGCGTGCTGCCGGAAACCGTGGCCGGCCCGGTGACCGAGTAAGTGATGGGCTGCCCGTCCGGCTTGCCGGTGATGGCGTCATCGGCAACAGCGTTGAGGGTATAGGTTGCTGCACCTGCGTAGGGGATGTTTGCGGGCAGGCCGGTGAAGCTGATGGTCTGCTGGTTGACGCCCGTGACCGAGAGCGTGCCGTTGACGAAGGCGGGCTGATAGTACGACGGGAAGCTCAGCGTACCCTGTGCGATGGCAACCTGATAGACGCCGGCATCGAGAACCGTGCCGGGCGCGATGACGTTGCCGTTTGCGTCGAGCACGGTGATGGTCGGCTGGCCGGTGATGGCCGAGGCCGTGTCGTTTCCGATGAGGCCGGTGACGGTGTAATCCGCCGCGCTGGTGTAGACAGGCAGCGGTGCGCCTACGGCGATCGAGGGTACGGTTGCCGTGAAGGTAAGCACGGGAGTGGCAGCCGTCAGCGAGACCTGCACCGGGTTGGCGGGAGCATACTGCTCGTTGCCAAACTGGTAGGCGGTCACGATGATCTTGCCGGGGCCGTTAATCTTGAGCTCGGCGCTGGCCGTGCCGTTGTTTTCGACTATGGCCGAGCCGCTCGATACCAGGTACTCGACCTGGAGGCCCGAGTCAGCCGTTGCGGTGAGCGGCACTTGCTGGCCGGCGTAGAACGGTCCCGCAGGCGGCGTGAAGGTGATGGTCTGCGCCTGCGTACCGCCGGCAGAAACGCCCGTTCCGGTAAGCGTAATGCTGTTGACGCCGCTCGTGGCGTTGGTGGAGTTGCTGGCGATGGTCGCCGTCTGGCTGACCACGCCGGTGACCGTCGGGAAGAAGGCCAGGTCGAGCTCGCACTGGTCGCCAGCAGCAAGCGTGGTTGTCGAGGTGCAGTCCGAGCCGCTGCTGGCTTGCTGCGGAAAACTCGACGGGACGGTGACACCCGATATGTCGACGGGCTGGTTGCCGAGGTTGGTCAGGGAGACCGCCTGCCCGGTGAGGCTGCCGAGCGTCTGGCTGCCGAAGGCGAGCGTGGTCGTGGAACCGGTGACTTCGCGCACCGTGTATGTGCCGCTGTCCGCGATGTAGATGTTGCCCTGCGGATCGACAGCAACAGACTGCGGGCTCTTGAGCTCGGCTACGTTGGCCGCGCTGCCATCGCCGCAGGGAGCGGCAGAACAGATATTGGTTGCCGTGCCGCTGCCTTCCGTGGTTGCATTGCCGACGATCGTGTTGATGATGCCGGTCTTGGCGTTGATCTGGCGGATGGTGGCGAGGCTGCTGTCGGCGATATAGATGTTGCCGGTTTCATCCCCGGTGATGTCGGTGATGTTGTTCATCAGAGCACTGGTGGCCGGGCCGCCGTCGCCGCAGGAGACGCCGGACTGCGGATCGCAGGGGCCGGGGTACGTCAACCCTGGAGGGAAGTACTGGCCGGCGTAGAGCGAGATGATGCCGGTCTGGCCGTCGATGCGGCGGATGATGTTTATGTTGCCTCCCAGGTCATAGCCGGAGTCGCCGAAGTAGACGTTGCCGGACTGATCGACGAAGATGCCCTTAGGTCCGATCAAGCCGGCATTGACTGCAAGACCGCCGGCACCGCAGGGCAAAGCCGCGCAGAGTGTGGGCGTATAGGTGTTGACGGGAGGAAGTCCGGCGATGTGGGAGATGACGCCGGTCAGGCCGTCGATGCGGCGAATGAGCGCATCGCGATTGTCCGCAATGTAGATGTTGCCGCTTGCATCCACGAAGAGAGTGCTCACAGTGAGCGTGGCCGCGGTAGCAAGGCCGTTGTCGCCGGTATAACCGGCTTTGCCGTAGGTGCCGCCGAGATTGGTGACGATGCCGGTGATGGCCGAGACCTTGCGGATCTCTTCGTCATCCACAACGTAGAGGTTGTTCAGCGCATCGACAGCCAGCGCCCCCGGCGCGTTGAAGAAGGCGCTGGCGATTGGACCGCCATCGCCACAGGCAGACGTGGTGGCAGTGGCGCAGGCGGTGCTGGCCCCCAGCAGGTAGATGTCGCCAGCCGTGGGATTGCTGATGCCGGGGATGGGGCCCTTGCCGCTGGCCGTAACGTAGACCGCGGTGGCCTCGTAGATGCTGCTGGTGCTGGGTCCGACGGTGTAGGTGTTGCCGTAACTGTCCACGGCGACGGAGCCCGGGGAGTATTGCGCGGCGTTGGCTGCGCTGCCGCTGGCCGGCGCGCCCGAGGCTGTGAAGTAGCTGCCGGAGACGAGCGAGATGATGCCAGGTGAGAACTGCAGGACTCCCGCCGCGTTGACCTGCACGGAAACGGGTGTCGAATCGTTGGCGCCGAAGCTGCTGTTGCCGTTGTAGACGGCGATGACTTGGTTATTGCCTGCGGGAAGAGCAGTCGTAGTATAGGTAGCCGTGCCGCCGCTGAGCGTAACCGTGCTGTTGGGCAGCGGATTGGCGCCATCCTGAAAGCTGACCGTGCCGGCGGGAGTGCCCGAGCCGGAGAAGGCAGCGACATTCGCGGTAAAGGTAACGCTCTGGCCGCTGTTGACCGACGCAGCCGAGCTGGCGATGCTGACCACCGCGACTGGCGAGGACGAGACCGTGACCTGGAACGGTGCAGAGGTGCTGGTGATGAAGTTGACATCGCCGCTGTAGACGGCGGTGAGCGTGTGCGTGCCTGCGGCGAGCGTGGTGGCGTTCAGCGTGGCAGTGGTTCCGTTCAGGTTGGATGTGCCGACCGTGGCGCTGCCATCCATGAAGGTAATGCTGCCGGTGGGAGTGAGCGTGTCACCGATCTGCGGCGCGACGGTGGCAGTGAACGTAACCGTCTGGCCGATATTGGCGACAACTACACCGCCGGGCGATGCGGTGAGTGCAGTGATGCTGGTGGCCTGCGCCGCAATGCCGCTGAGGTTGGCCGTGTTGGTGCCGCCTTGGGCGTTGAGCGCGTTGCTGGTGACGACGAGCGTGCCGGTCTCCGTGCCGGGTGTGGTCGGCAGGAAGCTGACGCCGATCTGGCAGCTTGCGCCGACGGCGAGGCTGGTGGTGGATGAGCAGTCCGTGGCGCCGGTGGACACCTGGCTATAGGGTCCGGTGAAGCTGAGATCGCTCAGTTGCAGCGCCTGAGCGCCGGTGCTTGAGATCGTAACCGTCTGGTTGGGGGTGGCGATGCCAATGGTGCCGGTGTAAGCGACGGCTGAAGTGCCGACGTTCGACTCCTCGATGATATTGGAGCCAAGGTTGACCTCGTTCGATATATACAGATTGCCGTTGGCGTCGATGGTCATGCCATTGTCAGAGAGATCGGGCACGGAGGTGGAACCGCAGCCGAGGATCTGCTGATCGACGGGCGGCTCGCTGGAGCTGTTGATGGGTGTGACCGTGCAGAGCGTCGTTCCGCCGTAAACGATAGTCAGGATGCCGGAGGGATCGACTTTGAAGATGCGGTCCTCGCCGGAGGCGGAGCTGATAGAGCCGTTGAAGTAGAGGTTGCCGGCCTTATCGACGTAGAGCCCCTGAAAGCCGCCGCTGGCCTGGCCGCTGATGTAAAGCGGGCTCTGCAGCGCGGGACCGTTGAGCACCGGAACTCCTTCCGCGGAGGTGCCAGCGACGTCGTACAGATTGCCGACGGTGAGTGTGGAAGAATCGAGGCCGGGCAGGTTGCCGCTTACGTACACGGCCTGAATCTCCTCGCTGCTCTTGTCCTGCAAGTAGATGTTGTTCGAGGAATCTATGGCGATCGCCATGGCATCGGTCTGGAAATAGGCCTCGCCTACCGGGGAGCCGTCGCAGGCGCCGGCCAGCTTGATCGTGCGCGTGCCAACCATCTTTACCTTCGGATTTGGGCAGGTGCCGGTGCCAGCGGTGAGCAGATATATGTAGCCCTGCGTTGGCGTGACGCCGGTGGGAAAGAAGTTTGCGGGCAGATTGCCGCTGTTGTAGATGAAGCGCACGTTGGTGTCGCGGCCGTCGGTAAAGTAAATGTTGCCGTAGCTATCGACCGCAACATAGTACGGATCCGGATCGATCGCGGCAGTATCCGGCCCGTTGTCGCCGCTCTCGGTACTCGCGGTCGTGCTATCAATGGCATTGGTCAGCGCGTAGATATATCCAGCCTGAGGGTTCGTGATGCCGGGCAGGCCGCCAGTGCCGCCATAAACGGCGCGAATCTGGTTAGTGGCGTAATCGGCGATATACACATTACCGTTTTTGTCCACGGCAATGCCGTAGACATATTTGATGGCGCCGAGCGTGGCCGGGCAGCCATCGCCTTGAAGATCCGTACCGCCATCACAGGGGATGGTGCTGCCGTAGCCGTTGGTGGTGCCGGCTACGGTATAGACGTGACCCGCCTGCACCGCGACGCCGGGCAGCGTCGGAATCGGAGTGCTGCCGGCCGCCACTACGCGCAGAATGGCGTTGCCTTGGTCCATGATGTAAAGGTTGCCGCCAGAGTCGAACACGAGGCCGCCGGGACCACCCATTACAAGGTCGGCCGCCGTGCCGGTGTAGCCGGGCGGTGAAAGGCTGGGACCGCTTTTGCTTGGCGATACCGTGTTGCCCGCGTAGATCCCGTACTGGCCCGGCGTGAAGGCGAGGTCCTGCGCCGCGGCCGAATCGGCGGCGATCAACGCAAGAAGAAACAGGAAAAGCCATTGGACGATGGAACCACGAACCATGGAATCACGAACCGCCGCTGTGCGATACGACATAAAGCCCCTCTCAAAATGTGTTGAACCTGCTGCTTGTCTTGCGTGTGCGATCCTGCGCGCGCGAAGCGTCATTGCTGATAGAGAAAGAAATTGAGCGCCGCGTCCGCGGTGTAATGGCTGATGACCTGGCTCACGTCGTTGACGGTGACAAAGATTGCATACTTGCCGTTGGGCTGGCCCACGATTGCATCGCCGTGAAAGATACAGGTTGGATTGCCGTTGGCATCGGCGCCGCCAAAGGGCGTTGAAGCGCAGGCTGCAAAGGTATCGGGCACGGTGACGGTGACGCCTGTGTACAGGCCGTTGTTCTTCGCATCCTGCTGGCCGAGGTCGATGGTGACGTTTGTGAGCGGCGTCTGCGTTACATCGTCATTCGGATAGGAGCCGCCGGTCATCACTGTGCCTGATCCTGCCGTCTGTCCGAAAGAGACAGGCAGTGTGCCTGCGCGCCGCAGCGAGACATCGGCATCGTCGTACTCGAAACCGAGATATTTGCCTGCGACGACGCTGCCTGTATTCATCTGGCTCGATGGCTGCTCGACACCGACGAGACCAAGCGGCCCTGTTGGACCAAACGAACCGGAACCGCCACCAGCGGTTTCCAGTACATTGGAGTTGGCTGGCTCGCCCTGGCCCTGGTCCATGAGGAAGTAGCCGTTAGGGCTGACCGCGGTGGTGAGTGAGAAGCCGCCTGTTGCAGTGCTCGGCGACGTGCTGACGACGTAGCCAAGTTGCGTATAGCCGCAGTTTCCCGTAGGCAGGGCCGTCGGAGCGAGCGCAGTGCCGGTGAAGGTATACATGTTGAGGTTGTTGAAGCTCCACGTGGCGCCGCTGCTGCTGAGTTGCACGCTGCCGTAGGCTACGTGCGTGTTCTGGTCAGTGAGCGCGGGTGTGCCCAGCGAGACGAACTGATACGTTGTGCTGCTGAGCGTGGGGCAGCCGTTGGTTGACACGGCAATCACGGGCGCGATGGTATCGTCGCCAGGGCGCAGCAGAGCCGCGTCGCCGGGAACCTCGAAGGCGTAGCCCGCATCGCCGATAGTGCCGCCGCTGGTGGCATCGAGCGGAAGAAAGCCCGTGCCGCTCAGTGTACCCACCTCCGGCGTGTTGCCTGCGATGCCGCTGTAGCCTTGATGACCGAAATTCTGGTAGGAAAAGTATTCGCCGGTCTGGTCGAGCGTCATGGCCCATGTGCCGCCGTAGCGATAGGCGACCAGGAGGTTCGTGCCGAAAGAGCCGTCGAGACTCTGCGTGCCCACGTAGCTGTGCGCGGTGGCGCCTTGTGTGCCCGCAGGCTGCTGGGGCGCAAGCGATCCGCTACCGCCCGATCCGCCGCTACAGCCGGCTACGAGCAGAGAGATGGACAGTGTGAGCGCGGAGAGCGATATTGCGATGGCTTGATTGCCGCCGCCCGCGCTTTTCAGAGTTACTTTTTTCTGCGTCTTTGATTGCTTCATCACTGTGATTCCCCTGACTTAAAAGGCCAGCTTGAGGCCGAACTGAATGGTGCGCGGGCGGTGCGCATCGACCGGATGCAGAAACGAGGCGCCGTTCAGGCAGCCGGGATCGCTCGCAGTCCCGTCACCGGAATCGCCGGCCGAATAACTGGCCGGACCGTAGCAGCTTGCGGTGTTCTGCGGCTGGTTGCCAAGTGTCGGGTCATAGATGCGGAATTGTGTGTGGTTGAATACGTTGAAGGCTTCGGCACGGAAGTCCAGGCCAAGCTGCTCCCAGGGAAGCGCAAAATGCCGCTGCATAGCTGTGTCAAAGTTCCAGCGATGAGGGTTGTTGAGCACATTGCGCCCCGCAGTGCCAAAGGTCAGCCCGCGCGGAGCGGCAAACGCGCCGGGATTGAGCAGGAGCGGTCCGACGCTGTTTCCGTTGTTGCCTCCGGCGGGAATGTGTCCGTGCGGGCTGCCGACAAGATCGGGATAAGAGCCTGCGCCAACGCCGTTGTAAACGCCCGCGTTGTCCAGCACGGAGACGCCGTTGGCGCTGCCTCCGTTGACGACCGTGAAAGGAATGCCGGACTCGAAGAGCGAGATACCCGAGAACTGCCAGTGATCGAGCAGCGCGCCAAATATTTTCGAGGTCAGATAATACGCGGCCGGGTGATTGTCAGCGTGCGCATCCGAATCGGGATTGCTGTTGATGCTGCTGAGAAAGTGCTGAAGCGCCTGGCGCAACGGCAGATCGTAGATGTAGCTGATGTGCAGCAGATGACGCTGGTCGAAGTTCGAGCTGGAACGATTGGCGCGCAGATCGAAAGAATTGACGAAGGTGGTGTCGGAGCGGTCCGAGGCGTCGTCCACGGAGTGGCTGTAGGTGTAGGCCACGCCAAGCGTCATGTGCGTCGTGACGCGGCGCAGCGTTGCCTGGAAGGCGTTATAGTGCGAGTCGGCGATGTTTTCGAGCGAATATATCTGACCCATGCCCGGCGCGTATTCGCGCAGCGAGTTCGGATCGATCTGGCCGCCGTAGCCCTGGCCGTAGCAGGCCGCCTGCATGTTGACGAAACCAGAGTCGGAGGGTCCGATGCTCGCGCCGTTCGACAGGTGGTAGTAGTAGCCGTCGAAACCGATGGGCTGGTTGAATGTGTCGCCGCACTCCTGCTTCGTCAGCGGATCGTGCAGGCCGAAGGGCGATGTGCCCTGCGGAATTGGAATGAGCTGATTGACCTCGCGCTCCGTGGTGAGGTGCGTGCCCTTGCTGCCGACGTAAGCAAAGCTCACGAGCATATCGGGGCGCAGTTGGTGTTCGATGCTCATGCTCCACTGCTGTATGTAGGACCAATGCGCCTTCGTCGGAACCTCCGTGACATTGAGCGGGAATGCGCCGGGGCCGGTCGTGGAACAGCCCGATGGGGCGTTACCAATGCAACCGATGCCGAGCGGGTTGAGCTGCGTCATGCTCATGACAAGCGGAGCGCTGCCTTCAAGCGAGCCGGTATTGGCTTCGTCCGCCGTGCCGTGCTCGAAGAAGATGCCGTAGCCCGCGCGAATGGAGTTCTTGCCGTTGCCAAACGGGTCCCATGCGAAACCGACGCGCGGCGCGGGGTTCCATAGATGGCCCGCCATGCAGCCATCGGGAACGCCGTTGAAGCCACATTGCACGATGCCGTTAATCACGCGCGGATCGGCGATGGGAACGGGAGTGCCGCTGGCGCTGTCGATGAGCTGTCCGCTGTTGCTGGCAACATGCACTGTGCGCGATGCGGCAAGGTTGAAGGCCGTGGGCAGCCAGTTGTAAGCCGAGTGATTTTTCTCGTGATAGACACCGAAGAGGCTGACGCGCAGGCCCGCGTTTATCATCAGGCGCGGCGTGACCTTCCAGTCATCCTGCAGGTAAGGCTCGGCGATCTGGTAGCGCTGGTAGTAACGCGCCTGCGCGCTGTCCTGCTGAAAACTGGCCGGACCGCCTATTGCGTACTGCTGACCAGAGGCGACCGTGGTGGGCTGGAGCAGAAAGTCCGCGAAGGCATTGCCCGTGGTGTGCGCCGACTGCTCGTCGCTATAGGTAAGGATGCCCTGCACATCGCCCGTGGCCGCGCCGATGGGGCCGTTCACCTGGTTGCGCTGGAAGATGACCCACTGTGCGCCAAAGGACAGGCTGTGATGACCGAGAATGCGCGTCAAGTTATCGGCGAAGCTGTACGTGGGATTGCTGTGTTCCCACGGCATGTAGCTGGTGTCTACGCTGAAGCCGCTTCCACCGTACTCGGCGTTGTTGCCGCCGATCACGATGCCGGGCATCTTTGGAATCCCATCCAGGCCGGCATTGTTGTTGCCTGGGAAGATCGTTCCCATGCCGCAGTTGCCGCCCAATGGCGCGGAGCTGCATGATGGCTGATCGAGCTCGGGCGGACGTTGCAGAGAGACAAAGGGCGCGGGGATGTCCTTGAGCGTGATGTAGGAATCCGTATAGCTGGCTACGAACTCGTTGAGGAAGGTGGGGCTGAAGGTGTGCGTGGCGCGCGCGACCAGGCTGCGCCCAGGGCCATAGAAGCGGTTCTGGACCGTCGGAAAACTATTCGTAATGTCCGTGAACTGCGGAATGGGAGTTGTAGTGTCCCATTCATCGTGAATGTACCGGAAGGCCACCTGAGTCTTTTCACTGAGCGTGTGGTCTATACGGAAGAGTTCCTCGCGATAATACGAGGGCAGCGAAATATCTGCCAGATAGCAGGAGCCGATAGGATTTGTGCCGCCGTTGCAGCCCGTGTATGCGTTGGGCGCAGGAATGATGCCCGTGTTGAGAATGGCCTGAGAGGACGGCGACAGCGGCATAAGCGTAGTGAGGTTGTTATTCACATCGCCGATGCCATTGGGGCAGTCCGGATACGCGGAGCCGGGAAAGGGATTGGAACCGCCGGGCGCGACATACGGGCACACATCGCTGAAGTCTCCGCCGCGCTCGGCCAGCGAGGGCACAGCCTGACGAAATGCAGTCGGCGATTTTTCAAGACGCGCTTCTTCGGAGAAAAAGAAGAAGGTCTTATCTTTCCCGCTATAAATGTGCGGAATGAGAACCGGGCCGCCGATCGTGCCGCCGAAATCATTGCGGCGATAGAGAGGAGGACCGTTAGTGACATCGAAGTAGCCCTTCGCGTTGAGATCCTCGTTGCGGACAAATTCGTATACATTACCGTGAAACGCATTGGTGCCGGATTTGGTCGTGACCAGCGTCGTTGCGTTGCCGGTGCTGGGGTACTGTGCGCCATAGTTGGACGTGAGCACCTTGATCTCCTGAATCGCATCCACGCTTGGGTACACGAGCAGCGTGCTGTGGTCCTTGTTGATGCCGACATTCAGCGTTTCCGAGCCATCGACCTGAAAGCTGTTGTACTCGGTGCGGCCGCCATTCACCGAATAGGCCACCGAACCAAGCACGCCGACCTTGGCCTCGTCCTGCTGCGTCTGGTTGCTGACGCCGGGAACCAGCGCAATGAGCTGCGTGAAATTGCGCCCATTGAGCTGAAGACCTGCGACTTCCTTGCCGGTCACCGTGCCGCTGATCTCGGCGTTTTCCGTCTCTACATGTGTAACTGCGCTACCCGCGCCGCCTTCCACCGTGACGGTCGATTGTGTTCCCTCAACCGCAAGCTGCACGTTATAGACATAGGCTTGCCCCACACCAAGAGCGATGCCGCTATTTACGGATGTGGCGAAACCCGCAACCTTTACGACAATCTGATAGTGACCCGCAGGAAGATAAGGAACCATATAGGTCCCGCTGTTGTCGGTTTTGGTGGCTAACTTGGCGAAACTCTCTTCGTTAATAATCTGAACATCCGCGTTGGGCACAGCAGCACCCTGCGGATCGGTCACCTGGCCGGTAAAACGCGCTGCTTGTCCAAACGCGAGAAGCGGGGCGCACAGGAACAACAGACACGTCAAGCTTCGTAACAATCGTTGCGACACTATGAATGGCTCCCTATTTCTTGTTCTGATTGGAGGACGGAGGAGAGGATAAGGCGGATACTGGAAGAGGTGCGGAAAGGCTCTCGGCTATCGAACGCAACCGGTGAAGCGATTGGTCCAGTTCGAGCACGATCATCTGCGCGCTTCGCGAGTGAGGATTGTTCTCCGAGAGCAGCTCATTTGCGAGCGCGCGATGACGTTCGGCGGCGGGCATCAACTGGCTATTGGCATCGTTTGCGTTCGCTGGAGCCTGAGAGACACCCATCTTATCGAGAAGCTGCTCCTCCGATTTGAGTGAGGACAGAATCTTTGCTTTGTGCTCCGCCAGGAGTTGATCGAGAGCCGCCTGCGCTGCTGGAGAAAGCTGCTTGTTCAAGCCAAACTCCGTCAGCAGATCTGCGACCGCCTTACTTTCCTGGCTTACAGAGACCGACGTGTCCGAAAGCTCGCTGCTCATCTCGACAATCTCGGAATGACTCATGCCTCGATTCGCCAAGTACTCATTAAGCGGAGAGATCGTCTCGGAAACAGAGGACGACTTGATGCTGGTCACACTGCCGGCCGCATCTGGCCGCGCAGCGAGTTCGTCGAAGGTAAAGATGGACGAGAAAACATACGGAATCGGATGAAGGCACGCTTCGATCTCGTGTTTCCGGTCGAGAGTAGCCACTACTCCTTTCACCTGGACGCCCTTGGCGCTGCGGTCGATCGCGATGCGCTCATTGGAGTCGGCGTCGAGCCGGTGCAGAGCGAGGCGGGCTTCGATCTCGGCTTCGTCGAGTTCGGAGTCCGAAGGTAGATGCAACAGGCGCGGCAGGATGGCGGCGCGCGGCAAGGAATGCGGGTCCGCAATGGACGAAGCCGCAACAGGCTCGAACCAGCCTTCCGTGGTGCGGTCCCAGGGAAGCACACTATAGTCCAGCTCGGCAATTTCGATCGTCTCGTTGTTGTCGAATTCCACGGTGCGCTCTACCGGATGGAAGTCGCTGATGCGCACGGTCAGGGACTCCTTACGAACAGCGCCGCTGGGCACCATGGTCGTGAGTTTGATGAGTTTCGCGCCGTCCCTTGTGATGGAGTCCTCGCGGACTCGCTGATGATCGTGCCAGTCCTGATAGGTGGTGGCTGAGAGCGGCGCTTCCCAATCAACACCGGAGGCGGCAAGACGATACTTGAGCGCCTCGTCGGCCCAGCCGGATTGCCCTGACTTAGGCCGGCGAATGCCCTGCGCGTCACGGTAAACAGCGCGGGTGGCGGAATAGCCCGGCGCCTTGACGGATACACGCTGATAGATGACTCCGTACATGGCTGTTCTCTGGCCGCCGGCGTCCCATGCCTCGGCGTGAACGAGCAAAGAGTTGGCGGTGATGCGCAGCGGCTGCTGCCACCAGAGAGCTAAGAAGACGACGGAGGCCACGGCCAAGGAAAGCGCGGTCGCAAGCAGTGGGTTCATAGAAGGGCGCGGGCAGCGAAGGAGGAACGAGAGGAATCGAAACCAAAGCGCCGAGAGCGAGCCGGAATGGCCGATTGCGCTGAAGGCGGAAGCACGAGTGCCGCCTTCGGGATTTCCGGCGAAGAGCGTGGTGGCAGCAACAGGGGTGGTAGTGGGCGATGCGCCTGAATCGAAAGCCGCGCCTGCATATTGAGTCGTCGCCTTCGTATCCACTGAGGATTGCAGTGGAGATGTGGAACCCTCGACTTGACCGAGACGATCCTGCTCCTGCGGAATCGCGCTGCGAGAGCCGGATGGCTGGCTCGCCTTCTCGTCGGGACGGTCCTCGACAGCATCATCGGATAAGGCGGCGAGCGCGGGGTCACAGTAGAGGGTCTCGATGCGCGGCCCCATGCTGGTGAAGCGCAGCCATGCCTCGACAGTGCGGCCGCCACGAAGCTGCACCAGGCGGTAAATCTCAGGCGAGACCTCGGGAGGCTGTTCGTCAACGGGCAGACCAAACAGGCAAAAGCCCTGCTCGCTGATAATCTCGATCAGCTCGATGGGTCCGCCGATGTTGAGGTCGAGTTCCAGCCTCGATACGGCGGAGTTTACCTCCTGAGTAGCGAGGACATGGCCGTTGACGACCAGACTGAGGCTCCTGGGCTGGTGCTCCAGGTTTTCCTCGATGCGGTCGTGCACCATCTTGAGACTGCGGCGGATGCTCTTATCACGCTCTCCCCCGCTCGCCGGGGGCTTCGAATCGTGGCGCTCCACCAGTGCGCTCTCGAAGGAACGCTCCCCAAGCAGAGGGAGTTTTCTGGAATGCGTAACGATGTCGAGGCAACGCCGGCAGCTCACCACATGAGCCAGCAGCTCGCATTCGAGAGGCTTGGGGAATTCCGCCTCATACCGCGCGGTGAGTTCTTCGACTGGCTGGCAGTCACCTCGGCAGGAATCAAGCAGGATGACGCGAAGCTCAGCGATAAAGTCGTCCGTCTCTGCGGCTTTCGACGCGGGGACGAAAACGGGAGGAGCTTTTTCGTCGACAGGCCGAACGCAGCCCGAAGCCGACTCGACGAAGTGACGTTTCAAATCCATGCGGGCCGCGCGCAGGCCGTTGTCGATGTTGGGGCGCGAGAGGATGCCGATCCGCATGATTTCTTCGGGAAAGTAGCCGTAAAAGAAACGCAGGATCAGGATGCTTGCGGTCTTGGTGGATTCCTTGCGCCAGCAAAGATACTTCAGAACGCGGCGAAGAGTGTTCTGTATGTCAATCGGATTGACGGAAGGATTCTGCCGCAGACCTGCACTCAATGAATCGAACTCGTCGATGGAAAGATTCTGAAGGGGATATTTCTGAACGCGGTACAAATGCTCGTGATGCACGTACTTCAGATATTTGTAGAGCAGCTTTTCGGCGTTCTCCGCATGATCGAGCTCGGGATGGCTGATGGCGAATCGAACGAATGTGTCCTGCACCAGATCTTCCGCCGTCGCGCGTTCGCCCTGAGCGAAATACAGCGCCCATCTCATCAGCCACTCATATTTTTCGACAAATAGATCGTCGAGCGTAGCTTGGCCTGTCGGATTGGGTTTCACAAGACGCATGGTATTGAGGTGTTCGTTCATATATGGTGAGAACTCGCCCTATCTACTCTCGACCCCATGGGAATTCACCAACCTTTAGCATTTAGAGGGAAATAGGCGCAAAGCGGGCGAAGGATTTGTAACAAAGGCGTGCAGGAGAAGAGTGTAGGGAACTGCTCGGTCGGCTTAGCCACGGCAAACATCTGCTTTACAGAGCGCGGGTGCGCGTAGCCAGGGAAAACCAGAAGCGTTCAGAGAATTTTCGAAAAGCCTGACGTTCCGAACGACTCCATGCAGGGCAAAGATGCCCCTATAGTAATCGCTGCACGAGTGCGCTTGATGAATGCCATGTTTCCACACGTCGGTCACCGAAAAGTGGTCTGACACATTAAACGGAGGCTCCAGTTGTTTAGTCCCGGCATTTGGTGTGCATACTTTTCCAGAGAGTAGAAGGAGGCACGATGCACGATGGGCCAGGTTTGCATCGGAGCGCCACCACGACAGCGGCAGCGCGTCGAGCGATACAACATAGGCAAGCGAGCCTGAAGACGCTGGAGACTCTAAAGAAACACAATGTCCGCGCCACTGGATTTGTCAATGAGATGAAGCTCAACACATCAGATGCACGCGACTTCTACGCGGGGCTGCTGGAGGATTGGTTACACAATGGACATCTTCTCGGCGATCATGGCTGCGCTAAACTAACTCCTCACTGGTACAAAACATCAGGCACGCCAGAATCCTTTCAGAACCTTTATAGTTTTCTGACATTTGGGCTCGGCGCTTGAAATTCGATTTTTCACAGTAAAGTCGAGTATCGGGTGAGTGCTACTCTTCCTCCGAAGATATGCAGATTCTGGTAATCGAAGACGAGCGTAAATTGGCCGAGGCTATTTGTGAGGGGCTTCAGGTAAGTGGCTATGCAACCAACGTAGCGCATACGCTCTTCTACGGCGAAAGATAGACGATCCATTTTCCAAACGGCTCCTACACACGGTGCGAGGCGCCGGATTCATATTGCGGGAGGAGAGTAGCTGGATTGCTGAACGCATGACTTCACATGTTGTGATTGAACGCGGCAGTATTGCAAGTCTCAGAACCGGGTGCGGAATACACGTCCCTGATGTGACAAGCGATCAGAAATCTATTGCGCCCTGGCAAGTTTCTTCGCCGCCACGTGTGCCAACAACATCTCTCAAGAACTATGCTCAGCTAATAAAATGGGAGTTCTTCCGGCTTTACTAGTGTTATCTGGCCGGCTAAGAACTTACTTTGAGCGGGTATAAAGAATTGTTTGCTCGCCATTGGTCTTGGCGCTGTGACGGACGCGCTTCAGCGTTTTTCCGCCGTCGGTCAAGCTCCAGAGTTCCGTGGAATCGATGACGCGGCCGTCCTCGCGCTCGACAATGGCGAAGACCAGCGCCTGATCCTTCCAGGTGATTTTTGTATGGAATATATCGCCGTCCGCTCCGGTCGTCACGGATTCCTTCCCGTCAGTCGTATAATGTTGGACCGCGTGCTCCGATGGATGGGCGGGGCGATTTGCCGTCGTTTCGACAATTAGGTCTGGATCGTGCTGCTCGATGTGTAGGGTGACTTCTCCTGTTCGCGCCGGCAGACTATGCGCCCCATCCTGCTTCCAGCTCCCGGAGAAATCCGGCCTGGCATTGGCCTGAGCCTGCGACGGAGTCAGCCACGCCGCCGCCAGAGCCAGGACAAAGATAGCTTTGATCCTGATCGGGATGCGCATCTCAGTTCCGAATCTCCGCCAGCAACTCCTCGATCTCTGTCTTCTGCGCTGCGCTGAGCGGCAGCAGCGGCGAACGGGCGCGCCCGCCAAAGTAGCCGTTAAAGTCGCAGGCGTATTTGACTCCGCTGACGCCGAACTCCGCGACGATGCGGCGACTCGGGCCGGCGATCCGTGTCTGCTTGCTCCGGGCCAGTTCCGTGTCGTGATCCTTCCAGGCGAAATAAACCTCCTGGCAGGACTGCGGAGCGCAGGCGGCAAAGCCCAGGACGGCTCCCGCAGCGCCGGCTTCGAGGGATTCGAGCAAGTTCCCTGCCGAGCCGGTCAGCACCTGAAAGCCCACTTCGCGGGTGCGCGTTTTGACGGGCGCCACCGGCGGAGCGACCGCGACGGCGATGCCGCTGCCGAGCGCGCCGGCCGGAACAAATCCGCCTTCGCTCTCAACTTGAGGCTGGAGCATCCGTCCCGTCACCGGCTCAAAAACAGTCGTCACCGGAACGGCGCGGCACGGCGCGGACTGCGTGGCCGCGATAAGCGCCCGTATCTGCTCCAGGCTCCCAGTCGAGTCCTTGATGCCGATAATGTTCGCGTGCTGGGCAAGCTCGGCAGCAAGCTCCACGGGAATGTTGTACGGGGCGAGGCGTGGAATGTTGTAGAGGATTACCGGCAGCGGCGAGCGGTCCGCCACGCTCCGGAAGTAATGGAGAACCGCCGCAGCCGACATTGCCGGCGCGTAATAGGTTGGCGTGCGAACCAGCACCGCGTCGTAGCGAGCCTTGGCTGCGGCTTCGGCCAGTTCCACGGTGGCGTGCACGCTCTCCCGGCCCACGCCGGCGATAAGAACCTTTTCCGGCGCCGTGGCCTCCGCCGCAATCTTCAGGACCTCGCACGTTTCCTCGTCGTTCAACTCGACGGCCTCGCCGGTTGAGCCAAGCACGACCATGCCGGCTAGCAGGCTGCGCGAGTAGCGGGCGACGTTGGCCTCAAGCTTACGGAAATAGACCCGCTCATCCGGGTAAAACGGCGTAGTGATCGCCGCGAAGATGCCTTCGATGTACATGATCCTATTGTAAAACGACGGGCGAATTCCCTTCCCGTGGCGAAATTGGGTCATTGCCGCGGCACGCCGCGCAATGTATATATCAGAAAAAGGGAGTGGGGCAGCCGATGGTAAAACTTATCTCGACGACCGGCGCGGAGATTGACGACGGGAGCGAAAAACTCACGCGTCAGGTCTTCTCATTTTTTCTGCACTGCGTAATCGCGGTGGCCGTGTGGGTGGGCCTGATGGTGGTGGGTTATCTCATCAATCCCACGTCGGTGCCGCAGGTCATTGTCTCGGCGCTCTCCGTCCTCGTTCCGCTCATCGCTGGATACATCATTATCCGCATAAAGCCGAATGAGATGGCCTCGCACATCTGGCTTGCCGGAGTCATCTGGCTGCTGCTGTTGAGCCTCTGGATCATCGATCTGCCGACCGGACCGAATGCGTGCAACGCCTGTTCGCCTACGGAAAAGATTGTGCGTTCGCTCTTCAGCACTCCCGGCCCCAGCGGCCTGATGGACGACAACGGGCCGTTCTTTGGGACATGGCCCGCCCTGTCGCTTGTGGGATACAGCATTGGCGCGGGCTTGGCGCTGCGGCGGCTGAGGCGCAGCAGCGAGCAGGATTAAGCCGCATCTTTCGAGACGCCGCTCAGTCCATATCGGTTGATATACCCTCTACCTGCGCGCCGCGTGCAGATTTTGCAGTGCGTTCACCGATACATCCTTGCGCTGCGTCGCCGCTATTCCCTCCACCGCAGCCTGGGCTGCGGCAATCGTCGTAATCGTGGGAATGCGCGCCAGAACCGCGGCGCGGCGAATCGCCTTCTCGTCAAAGAATGTGTCAAGCCCGTGCGGCGTGTTGACGATGAGCTGAATCCGGTCGCCCTTGATGAGATCGACGGCGTTGGGACGGCCCTCGTCCACCTTGAAGACGCGCTCCACGGTGAGCCCGGATTTTTCAAGCACGTTGGCCGTGCCTTCCGTAGCGACAAGTTTGAAGCCGAGATCGACAAAGCGATGTGCCAGATCGACTGCCGCAACCTTGTCGTTGTCATTCACGCTAAGGAAGAGAGTTCCGCCATCCGGCAGCACTTGGCCTGCTGAGAGCTGCGCCTTGGCGAATGCCTCGCCGAAGCTCGAAGCCACGCCCATCACCTCGCCGGTGGACTTCATCTCCGGGCCCAGCACCGTGTCAACACCGGCAAATTTGTTCCACGGAAAGACCGGCGACTTCACATAGTAGTGGTCGCCGACTTCGAGATCCTTGCCCGATGCGATTTGCTCCGGCAGTAACTCGCGCAGCTTGCGCCCGGTCATCAGCCGCGCTGCAACCTTGGCTAGCGGCACGCCGGTTGCTTTGGAAACGTAAGGCACCGTCCGCGAGGCGCGCGGGTTCACTTCGATCACATAAACGTGGTCCTTGCCCTCGGTGTCCTTCTGAATGGCGAACTGAAGATTGACCAGTCCAATAACTTTCAGCGCAAGGGCCAGCTTGCGCGTGTAGGCGCGAATGGTATCGAGCGTCTCCGCAGCAATGCCGACGGCGGGCAGCACACAGCTTGAATCGCCCGAGTGAATGCCGGCCTCTTCGATGTGCTGCATGATACCGGCGATGACAACATCTTCCGAATCGCACAGCGCGTCTACATCCACTTCGACCGCGCTTTCGAGGAAGTGGTCGATGAGAACTGGGCGCTCCTGCGAATACTCGACGGCCTCGCGCATGTACTTTGTGACCGCACTCGCATCGAAGGCAATCACCATCGCGCGGCCGCCCAGCACATAGCTGGGCCGCACCAGCACCGGGTAGCCGATGCGCTTGCCGATTTCGAGCGCCTGCTCCACGCTCGTTGCCGTGCCGCCCGCGGGCTGCGGAATTTCCAGATCATTGAGCAGCTTGCCGAATTGCTTGCGGTCTTCGGCCAGATCAATCGACTCGGGCGAGGTGCCGATGATCGGCACGCCTGCCGCGCGCAGACGCTGCGCGAGATTGAGCGGCGTCTGCCCGCCGTACTGCACGATCATGCCGATCTTCGCGCCGCTCTGCGCCTCGTGATTGTAGATTGCGAGCACGTCTTCCAGCACCAGCGGCTCAAAGTAGAGGCGGTCGCTGGTGTCGTAGTCGGTGGAGACAGTCTCCGGGTTGCAGTTCACCATGATCGTTTCGTAGCCGTCTTCCTTGAGAGCGAACGCGGCATGGCAGCAGCAGTAATCGAACTCGATTCCCTGCCCGATGCGGTTAGGCCCGGAGCCTAGAATAATGATCTTCGGCTTGTCGGTCGGCGGCGCTTCGTCTTCTTCGTCGTAGGTGGAGTAGAGGTATGGCGTCATGGACTCGAACTCGGCGGCGCATGTGTCGACGAGTTTGAAGACGGGCTTGATGCCCTTGCTCTCGCGCAGTTCCCTCACCTGCTGCGTACCGGCGTGGCCTTCGAGCTTCCATTCGGTGGCGATGCGCTCGTCGCTGAGGCCGAGACGCTTGAGGCGGCGTAGTTGCTCTTCGCTGATGGTGTCGGGCGAAGTTGCGGCGATTTTCATCTGCTCCAGCGTGATCTCGCGGATCTGGTGCAGGAACCACGGGTCCATGCCAGTGAACCTGGCGACTTCGCGCACACTCATGCCGCGCTCGAATGCGAAGCGGATGTAGCTGAGGCGCTCGGGCTGCGGGGTGACAAGGCGCTGGGTGAGGCG
>JAATFM010000207.1 GCA_015655195.1 Terriglobales bacterium | reverse complement strand
ACTCCCGCGAGCCAGGGAACTATATACTGAGTTTCTTTTCCCTCTGTTTTCATCCACCCGTGTCACACTATTTCCGTGACTGAAGACATCCCCAGACCCTCTATCACCACGCTTGCCTCGCGCGAGGTCTACCGCAACCACTGGATGCGTGTCCGCGAGGATGAGATCCTGCGCTCGAACGGCAAGCAGGGAATCTACGGCGTTGTTGAGAAGGACGATGCCGCCATCATCATTCCCATCGACAACGGCCTTGTCTGGCTCGTCGAACAGTTCCGCTACACCATCCAGGAGCGCGCCATCGAGCTGCCGCAGGGCGGCTGGGAGATGGAAATCGACAACCCCGAAGAGCTGGCCCGCGGCGAGCTGCGCGAGGAGCTGGGCCTCGACGCCGCCCACATGACGTATCTCGGATTTCTCTGGATCGCCTATGGCTTCACGCGGCAGAAGCATCACATCTTTGTCGCCACCGGGCTCACGCAGGCTGAGAAAGATCCCGACCCCGAAGAGCATGATCTCGTCGTCTGTTCGCTGCCCATTGAAGAGTTTGAAGCCATGATGCTCGACGGCCGCATCCGCGACAACTGCACGCTGGCCGCGTGGGGAATGTATTTGCTATGGAAGGCGAAGCAAACAGAGGCCGGCGAGTAGAGACAAATCGGAAATAGAGAATGAGGCGCCTCATATCCGTGTGTTCGGACGCGGGACGGAAGCTATGTTTTCCGAAACCTTCCCCACGCCGTCACGGCCAGCAGAATCACAACCCCCAGCCCGACAGCCTGCGCGATCCAGAAGACCGGCGAAGCCTGCGTGGGCGCAATCTTGTTCAGCCACCCAATCTTCTGGAACGACTGCACGATCAGCACAAAGACGTTCAATTCAAGCGCCACCGCAGTAGCAGACAGAAACAGCCCGCGCCGCGTCTTGCCGAAGCTGGCTGCAATTGCAATCAGCACCGCGATCAGCGAGAGCACCCCGAGGATAATGCCCGGCGTAATGCCATGGAACGGGAAGAGAAATCCCGTCACGTCGGTCAGAATGTTCGAGACGAAGAAGACCGGCGTCCACGCCGTATGCTGCTTCTTCCCGATCAGAAAGAACAGCACCAGAAAGCCCGAAGCAATTCCAATCAGGCTCAGCACCACATGAATACCGGTGAAGAGCCCGGCGTCCAAACCGAGAATCATGGACGTGCTCGCGGGTGGATTCATATGCAGGCTCCTCGCGCGCCGCGCGTGGGAAAAGGCGCAGGGAATTCTATCGTACACACGAATCAAGCGCTCCCGCCATAAAAATCGAGCGGGAGCGCCGGGCAAATCCTAAAACGCGAGCTTGTAGATGTTGCCGTTGCTGTCCACCGCCACGCCTTTCGTCTTGTAGATTGGGTTCTTCGACGAGCCCGTCTCCGTGTCATATTCCTCAATCCTGAGAGTAGTCCCGTGGTTTCCCGTTGCCGTTCCGCTGAAGGCTATGCTCTGGCCTAGAACATGAGCGGTGAAGTACCCGCTGCCATAAACGGTGTCCCATGCCGAAGACAGACTCAGCGAAGAGACACCGCTATTTCCCTTGTCGGCCGCATTCGCGGGAGTGCCAGTGTCGGGTGTCTTCCGGGACGTGTCGCTGAACCGTGTCTTCGTGGGAGCGCTATTTAACTTTATCCACGTGCCATTGAACACTTCGCCATTCGCCAGAGTGGTGGAAAATCCTCCCGTCTCGGCGTATATCTTCGTAAATTGAATAGGAAATGATGGAGCCGGCTGCTGAGAGGCCAGCGGCCCCTGCACCGCGTAGAGTCTACCTTCGGAGTGGCAGCCGAAGAGCGCTGCTGCGCACGCGAATAAGGCAACAACTATTACAAAGCGTTTCATAAAGTCATCCTTTGGTTGGTAGAAACCATAAAACGTACAAAAGTTTCGGGCGGACAGAAGATTCTGTCCGCCCGAAACTTTTTCGTCACTTGTCACTAGCGACTAGCGCTCTGCCACCGGCACCCAATGCGTCGGGTATGCTGGCCCCACGTATTCGGCGCGGGGGCGGATGAGCCGGTTGTCGTCGAGCTGCTCGATCACATGCGCGGCCCAGCCCGAAATGCGGCTCACGGCAAAGATCGGCGTGAAGAGATCGATGTCAATGCCGAGCGTGGTGTAGGTCGAAGCGGAGTAGAAGTCCACGTTGGCGTTGAGCTTCTTTTCGCTGTTGATATAGAGCTCAATCGCCCGCGACATGTCGAACCACTTGGGGTTGCCGGAGTCCTTGCCGAGCTGCTCGCTCATGCGGCGCAGGTGCGTGGCGCGCGGGTCTTCGGTCTTGTAGACGCGATGGCCGAAGCCGGAGATCTTCTGCTTGCCGGCGAGCATCTCCTGCACGTACTTGACCGGGTCCGCGCCGGCCTTGTCGATGGCGTGGAGCAGGCGCATCACGGCCTCGTTGGCGCCGCCGTGCAGCGGGCCCTTCAGCGCGCCAATCGCGCCCGTGATGGCGGAGTGAATGTCGGAGAGCGTGGCGGCGATGACGCGGGCGGCGAAGGTGGAAGCGTTCAACTCGTGGTCGGCGTGCAGGATAAGGGCCACATCCAAAGTTCGCGCCGCGGTTTCGCTGGGCTTCACGCCATTCAGCATCCAGAGAAAGTTCGCCGCGTGGCTTAGCGACTTGTCCGCGGGCACAATTTCCAATCCCTTGCGAACGCGGTCGTAAACCGCCACGATCATGGCAATCTGCGCGGTGAGCCGGAATGCCTTGCGAACGTTCGCGTCGTGCGTATTGTCCTTCTCATCGGCGTCGTAGAAGCTCAGCGCGGAGACCGCCGTGCGGAGAACCTCCATCGGCGTGCCCGTCGTGGGCAGGCTTTTGAGCAGGTCGATGATTTTCGGGTTCAGCTCGCGTGCCTCGGCCAGTTGTGCGGAAAATTCTTTCAACTCGGAGGCGCTGGGCAGGCGGCCATTCCACAACAGATAGGTGGATTCCTCAAAGGTGGAGTTTTCCGCCAACTCGTGGATGTCGATGCCGCGGTAGGCCAGTACGCCGGCTTCGCCGTCGATCCAGCAGATTCCCGAATTGGCGGCAACGATGCCTTCCAGACCCTTACCCGCGACAACAGTAGACATAATGGATTGGTTCTCCCTGAGGTTCAAGTGGCTCAAACTCGCGATTGACGCGGAGGCGCCGTTCCGCGTCTGAGCGAAAATACGAACAAGGATTCTTTTATAACTGAACCATTCCACAGTTGTCACGGCAGCGCGACCACCATGCGGGAACTGATGTGAGCGGCATCACACGGGGTCGCTGCGAGTGCGCTGAAACCTCTCACACGCCTGTCCAGCCTTGACACCCCCGCCGCAGCCGGTATCCTTAACAGTTCCGGGAGTTTTTCATCTTGCTCGGTTGGAGGTCGTTTTTTTGCGGGTTCGCGTCTTTTATCACGACAAATGCTTCGACGGAGCCTGCTCGGCCTCGCTCTTCACGCGCTTCCACCGGGAGCGCATCGCGCCCGCCGCATCCTACGAGTACCACGGCCTCGTGCATCGCGCTGGCGCGCTCTTTGACGAGAGCCACTTTACCGGCGACGAGAACGCCATCGTCGATTTCAAATACTCCGCCTCGCCGAAGATTACCTGGTGGTTCGATCATCATCTCTCGGCGTTTCTCACGCCGGAGGATCACGCCAACTTTCTCGCCTGCCAGCAGCAGCCGGATTGCGCCGCGCGCAAGTTTTTCGATCCGGACTATACCTCCTGCACGAGCTTTCTCGCGCACATCGCCGAGACGAAGTTCGGCTTTGATACAAAGCCCGTAGCCGAGCTGATTCACTGGGCGGACATTGTGGACGGAGCGCTCTACGAAAGCCCGGAGGCTGCTGTCGAGATGGCCGAGCCGGCCATGAAGCTGACGCTCATCATCGAGTCCACCGAGGACCCGGAATTCATTCCGCGGCTGATTCCGCTACTTACCGAGATGCCGCTCGCCGAGGTGCTGGCGCAGCCCTTTGTTGCCGAGCTGCTTCCGCCGCTGCTTGAACGCCACAAGGCGGCTCTGGAGCTGATTCGCCAGCGCAGCGAGGAAAAAGACGGCACCATCTCCTTCGACATCACCGACCACCCGCTCGAAGGCTTCAACAAGTTCATCCCATATTACCTGCACCCGCAGGCGATCTATTCGATCGGCCTCTCGAAGTCGAGCTTCCGCACCAAGGTCGCCGTGGGAACGAATCCGTGGACGAAGGTGGAACCGGCCAAGCTGGTAAACCTGGCCGAAATCTGCGAGCGTTACGGCGGCGGCGGCCACGCCCGCGTGGGAGCCATCAGCTTTCCGCCCGATCGGGAAGAGCAGGCGCGCGCTGCGGCGGCGGAGATCGTCGCCGAGCTGCGGGCAAAGAATCCGAGTTAGCTTGTCATCCCGGGTCCCAACAGCAGGGACCTGAGGCACCCGCAAAAGCGTCGCAAGGGTGGGTCGTCCGCGATTTCTGCAATTCCACACACCGAAATGCAGCGAGGCGAGGCGCCCTGCCTCGATTCGTCGATTCCAGCGCTCATGGTCCCCGCATTCCAGACGATGTATTGAAGAGTTACACATAGAGTGGAATGTTCTTGCCGTTCTGCTGAGCTGGTATGGGGTCGAATATCGCTCAAACTCAGAAAGGACGATGCTAGTGGCATTAATGGAATGGAACGACAGCTTTTCAGTGGGCGTTAAGGCGATGGACGACCAGCATAAGGGTCTGGTCAAGGCCCTGAACGATATGTACGATGCGATGAGATCCGGGAGGGCGAATGATGTAATCGGACCGCTGCTCAAGATGCTCGTGAAATACACGCGCGAGCATTTTGCCGCGGAAGAGGCCCTGATAAACAAGCACTTGTATCCCGATCGGAAGGAACATGCGCTCCATCACCAGAAATTGACGCACGAGGTCGAGGCTCTTGTTGCGCGCTTTGACCGGGGCGATCTTTCCGTCTGCATCCCCCTGCTGAATTTTTTGCGGGAATGGCTGGTCAATCATATTCAGAAGGAAGACCGCCAGTACGGGGTATGGCTCAATGCGCACGGGGTGAAGTAGGTCTGCCGGGAATCCGAACCGGCCCGGCATTCCAGGTCCCAACGGCAGGGATCTGGGATGCTAGGCGATGCGGTTAACGCGCGAACATGTCCGCGGCCTTCAGAAACCACGGTGGCAGCGGTTTCTCACCAGTAACTACCTCTTCGAGCGGCGTGGTGATGAGTTCGCCGTGGGAGCAGCCGACGAGGACGCCGTGCTTGCCGGCGATGATCTGCTCGGCTGCTTCGGAGCCCAGCCGGGTGCCCAGCAGCCGGTCCGCGCAGGTGGGCACTGCGCCGCGCTGCACATAGCCAAGCACGGTGGAACGGAACTCGTAGCCGCGCAGCAGGTTGTGCTGCTCAAAGTATTCGCAGAGGCCCGCGGCGTTGTATTTCGCGCCTTCGGCCACCACGACGATGGCGTGCGGCTTGCCGCGTTCGTAAACATCTTGAATGCGCTCGGCCAGTTGCTCGGGAACGACGTCGATTTCCGGCAGAACGACGGCTTCGGCGCCGCCGGCAATACCGGCCATGAGAGCGAGATAACCGCATTTGCGGCCCATGACCTCGACCATCAGGGCACGGTTGTGCGACGAGGCCGTGACCTTGAGATTATCAATGGCGTTCAACGCCACGTTGAGCGCGGTGTCTACGCCGATCGTGACCTCCGAGCCGTAGAGATCGTTGTCGATGGTGGAAGCGACACCGACGACCGGGAAGCCCATCTTGTGCAGGGCATTGGCGCCGGTCTGCGAGCCATTGCCGCCGATGACGACCAGACCGTCGATGCCTGCGCCGCGCAAGCGGCGAATGGCCAGCTCGACACCTTCTTCGGTTCGGAATTCGGGGCAGCGCGCGGAGCCGAGAATCGTGCCGCCGCGCTGGATGATGTTGCTGACGTCGCGCGTGCCCAGCCGCTTGAAGTTGCCTTCAATGAGCCCAGAGTATCCCTGAAAAACTCCCCAGGTATTCATTCCCCTGGCCTGGCCTGTGCGCACTACCGCCCGAATGGCGGCATTCATCCCGGAGGCGTCTCCTCCACTCGTCAAGACTGCAAGATTCTTCATCGAAATTGTCCTTTGAGGCGATCAATCTCAGAATCGCAGATGCGGGAAATATCCATGGTGATTCGAGTCACCATGGCGGCTCAAAGGAATATGGCTGGCTTGTATAGTGTCGTTTAAGAATCGGTAGGAAGCGGCGGGCTAGTCCCTAAGGTTCCCGGCATAATTTGCGAACAGCAACCGCAAATCCTTCGACACCGTTCGGCCGCATTTTGGCCAAACGGTGTCGAAGGATGGCAGCTATATTTATGCTGCGAACTTTAGGGACACGGCCCCTAGACTTTTGCGTGCAGGCTGGGCCACTCCGGGCGGCGGTGTTCCAGGAAGGCTTGCACGCCCTCGCGGAAGTCCTCGGCGGAGCGCTGGCGGGCGTTGACCTCGACGGCGTCCTCGATCTCCTCGTCAAGCCGGCGGCGAGAATGGGCGGCCAGCAGACGCTTGATCTCCTGCATGGCCTGCGGACTGTTCTGCAGCAGCGACTGCGCCATTGCCTGTGCGGTTTGCATCAGCTCCTCGCCGGGAACAACCTGCGTGATAAGCCCGCAGTGCAGCGCCTCATGCGCCTTGAGCAGACGGCCAGAGAGCAGTAGCTCGCGCGTCTTGCGCTCGCCCACCTGGCGTAGCAGGAATGAGGCCACGATGGCAGGCACATAGCCGACCTTGACCTCGGTAAAGCCGAACTTGGCTTCCGGCGCGGCGAGCGTGAAGTCGCAAAGCATGGCAAGGCCCATGCCGCCGGCGATCGCCGGGCCGTTGACTGCCGCGATGACCGGCTTGGGAAACTCGTAGAGCGTGCGCAGCACCTGCGCCATGTTTTCGGAGTCCTTGCGACCCTCTTCGGGCGTGGCGGCGTGCATGGTGGCAAGGTGTTCCATGTCGAGGCCGGCGCAGAAAGCCGGTCCCGCGCCGGTCAGGATCACGACGCCTTCGTCGGAGTTCTCGGCCTCGCTGAGCGCCGCGGCCAGCTCCTGCATCAGCAGTGGGCAGAGGGCGTTGCGCTTCTCGGGGCGGTTCATGGTGAGCGTCAGTACGCCGTTTTCCGTGTCGGTAAGGATGTGATGGAAGCGGGGCATCGGGAGTCTCCTTTCGCGCGAAGCCTTGCGAGAGAGAGCATAACGCGATCCGCGCCGGCTGACCAGTGGCGCGCGTCACGATGCAGGCCGGACAGTGGAACTGTGTGCGCTTTTCCGCAGATTATGACTGTGCGGGTGGTGGGCCGGTTTGAATTCAAAGAATATCCGTTGACGTGAATCCACGGTAAAAGACGTTATGGCGCGTAATTAACGTGGACCCGGAAGCTCGGGGTGGCTCTCAGAGGCAGCTTTCACAAAAACAAGAACCGGCCCCCACCACTGCTCGCTCGGATTTTGATAGAGCGTATTGTGCGTGTATCCATGAAGAATTACCAGCGTTTTAGGCTGCGGCGCGGCGGCATAAATCGCGCGGCCTCCCTCTACAGGGTTCACCTCATCGGTATCGCTATGAATCACAAGCAGAGGAACGTGAACCTGCTCGACCGCCTTCCCGTTGTTCCACCAGTCTGGAATGGTGTAGGCCAACAGCCGATACAGCAGATGCTCCTGGATGCTTTTCTGAGAGCGCAGGGAAGCAAATGCACTGGCCACGATCATGCCGGCAGGAGGAGAGGGAAAATGCGGCTCGGCTGCGAGCATTGGAGCATTTCCCAGCGAATGGCCCAGGACATAAATGCGGCTCCCTGGAAAGCGCTGAACCGTAAATTCGTATGCCGCGATGGAATCTTCTCCAATTGCCTCAAAAGCCGCAGGCCGGGAGCTGTTTCCGCTTCCTGTTGGATCAAAAATCACCGATGAAACGCAATGGTCGTAGAGAAATTTCTGTGCCTTGACCCATTCGGAGATGGTTTCCTGAACGCCGTGATAGATCAATAGCACGGGTGGATTTGTGCAGGAGGAAGCGGCTGTCACTATATAGCTGTCAAGCCTGCGAGGACCGCTTGGAATTTCAACCCGCGCGAAAGGCACACCCAGCATGGCCGGTGTTTGCGGGCCATTGGGTCCTGTCGTAAGCGCCAGTCTGGCCATCAGGTAGCCCGCTGCCAGGCGTCCTCCGCCGAACACTATGCAGAAGAGAACCACTACGGTCAGGAGCGCGTTGCGTAATATTCGCAGAGACTTCTTAGATAACAGGGGCATTGCGGGAAGTATAGCGCGCAATTTATGGGTTTCTAACCCAAAGAGTGGAAGCTCCGGCTAATCGAAACTCCAGATTCAAACTGACCCACGACCGTCGCGCCGATTTATAATCCCAACTCGGCAGCTCGCTTCTTCATCGCTTCGAGACAAAACGCAATGTGCGTGTCGAGGGCGACGCCTAGCTCTGCTGCGCCCTGATATACGTCGTCCCGGCTTACACCGCGGGCGAAGGCTTTGTCCTTGAGCTTTTTCTTCACGCCGGCCACTTCCACGTCGGTAATAGCCCTCGTCGGCTTCACCAGCGCGCAGGCGGTCAGGAAGCCGGCCAGCTCGTCGCAGGCAAAGAGAACTTTGTCGAGGTGCGTTGTGCGGGGCACGCCCGAGTACTGCGCGTGGCCGAGGATTGCCGTGCGCGTTTCCGCCGGCCAGCCGAGGCGTTCCAACTCGCGGACGCCGACGAAGGGGTGTTCTTCCGGCGTGGGGTGTTTTTCGTAGTCGAAGTCGTGGAGCAGGGCAGTGGTGGAATAGAGAGTTATCAGACGATCCCGCTCCTCGCCGGCAAGAGCGAGCCGGTCGGCCTCGGTTTCGCCGTAAGCCGCCACGCAGGTCTCGACGGCGAGGGCGTGTTTCCGCAGGCTTTCGCCCTGGGTCCACGCATGGAGGAGGGCCAGCGCCTGCGGACGGCTGAACTGGCTTCCAACCTTGCTTTCGGCCGGGCTTCCAATCGGGCTTTCAATCTGGGAGGCTTCGCTCACAATTTCCCCCTGTTAACTATTTTGGTTCGTTGTTGCTCCACTTGGTTCGTGTTTTTTCGGGTTTTTCCGACTATCATAGTAGAAGCTTGGGCGCGACCCTAGGTGGCTACTTGACAATTATGGTTCACTTCCCCCAAAGTGGCAACAATCGTGGTGCAGAAATGCACCGCGGAGACCTGGCTCTGGATCTCCGCACACAACCTATGGCGACAGCACTTGTGACTCCGCCCGTTGCTGGTCCCAGCCCTGTGCTGGTTCCGGTTCCGACGCTGGTTCCAGCCCCGCCCTCAACCTCGGTGGTCCAGATGCCACCCCGCGAGGTCATTCGCTGCGAGCACTGTCTGCTGGTGCAATACCGCACCCGCGACTCGCTCTGCCGGCGATGCCACAAATCCCTTGACGTGCCTGAGCCCGTTCCCGTTGCCGGCCCCGTGCCGGTAATCGTCAGCGGCAAGCCTGTAGCGCCGGAGACCGAAGCCGGCCTGCAGGTGGCGGCGCAGGTCAAGGATATTCGCAGGGCGCGCCATCTGAGCCAGCGGCAGCTTGCCGGTCGAATGCAGGTGCCCCGCACCTACATCTCGAAGATCGAGAACGGCAAGGCGATTCCGACGCTTGGGTCGCTCGAACGGCTCGCCAATGCGCTCGAAGTGGACGTCTGCCAGCTTGTCCGCGACAGCCGCAGCCGCCGCGAGGAAGAAGTGGTCGCGATCTTTGCCGACCAGTTCCTCGCCGAAGTGGCTTCGCTCCTGCCGCGGCTGGATTCGCTGCAGCGCACGCTCTTTCTGGCTGCGGCGCGGGACAAGGCCACAGGCCAGCGGCGCACGGCGTAGGCATTCGTGTGGCGGGCTTGCCAACTGCGTCCCTTGCGGGCGCAGCTCACAGAAGACTGCTTTGCGGGTCTCGTACCGTTGTGCTAGCGTCGAAGGTGTTCCACCTTTGCCGCCCTGCGCGGCGCGTGCGTGGGATTCCGCTCCCCTTGTGCGCGGCGAGAACGGATTGAGACCAACGGGCGAAGTATCCGCGCATCGCCGCTCCGGCTTTCAGGCCTAGATTTCGCGAGGCATTTCCATTGCGACCCGCAGGCACGTTGCGCATTCATGAGCTTACGCCGGAAGAGCGCGCGATTTACGACACGTTGAAGCCGGAGTGCCTGCCGGAGCATGTCGCCATCATTATGGACGGCAACGGCCGCTGGGCTGGCTCGCGGTCGCTCAAGCGCTTCCTGGGCCATCAGCAGGGCGCCAAGAGCGTGCAGCTTGTCACCGAGACGGCCTCGCGCATCGGCCTGCCATGGCTCACGCTCTACGCCTTTTCGCTCGAAAACAATCTGCGCCGCCCCAAGGCCGAAGTGAGTTTCCTGATGCGCCTGCTCAAGAGCTACCTTGAGGGCAATGTGCAGCGCATGATGGACAACAACGTCCGCATCCGCTACATCGGCCGCACCCATGAGCTGCCTAGTGAAGTTCAGGAAACGATGCAGTGGGCCACCGAGACCACGGTTGCGAACACCGGCACCACGCTCACGCTGGCGCTGAACTACGGCGGCCGGTCGGAGCTGGTAGATGCCTTTCGCTCGCTGGCCACCGAGATGCGCCACAAGCATCTCTCGCCGGAGCGCATCACCGAGGAAGACATTCACCGTCATCTCTACACGGCGCACATGCCCGACCCCGACTTGCTGATCCGCACCTCGGGCGAGATGAGAATCTCGAATTACCTGCTCTGGCAGATCGCCTATGCGGAGATTTTCGTCACAAACCGCCTCTGGCCCGACTTCCGCGGGATTCACCTGCTCGAAGCTATCGCCGACTTCCAGCGCCGCGAGCGCCGCTTCGGCGGCTTGAGCGAAAGCGTCGGCGTAACCGACGAAGAAGCCGAGCGGGCCAAGATAGCTGTGAGCTGAGCGAAAGCGGTTCTTCTTCGGATGTACGTCGAAGCCGGGAAACTCCTTTTCTGCAACAGGAGGATTAGGGGTTCGCGACAGCCGCACGCGGCGCAACCAGCACGCGGTCGGCTGCCGTCAGCTTGGCGTTCGGGGCTTCCAGTTTCACCTTGAGCGAGACGACTTCCGGCTCTCCCTTGGCAGGAATCACGAAGCTCAACTCGTACTGGTTGTCCAGTCGCCGCTCCAGATCCGCGAAGAAGGGGCTGAAGGACACCGGATTGCCGAAGCCCTCATAGTAGTAGTAGCCCCCCGTGGCGTCCGTTACCATCGACATCAGGTTCTGGCCGGTATTGGTGCCTGCGAAGGTGCGGCTGGCGAAGCCGTCGTTATGCCAGAAGATGGCGTTGATCACCACCCTGGCCTTCACCGCGTCGTTGATTGCCGCCTGTAGATATGGATCCTCCGGATCGAAGCGCGCATTGTAGGGATCGAAGCCATCGGTGATCACGACCGCCTCCCTCCGCGTGTCGCGGTTGGAAGAGGGCCAGTGTTTTGCCATGTCGGAGATGCAAAAGTAAGGGCTTGCGCTCGTGCCCGCCATCCCGCCCGGCAGGTGCAGTCCCTTCAGGGCGGCGCTCTTATCGGCCGTAAAAGACGTTGCAAACATAGCGCGACCGTTCTGCATGTAGGCAATCGCCACCTGGGTCGTAGGCGGCAGGCTCAGGACAAACTTCTCGATCTCGCTGAACTGGCCTCCCAGGTTTTCGCGGGCGCCGCTGTCGATCAGGATCACCAACTCCAGCCCGGCGCGGTCGCCGCGCATCGGCGTGACACTGTTCAGCTCCGCAGTCTTCCCATTCACCCGCACCGTGAAATCCGTCGCGTTGAGCTTAGGCTGACTCTCCGCGTTCTTGCCCAGCACTGTAACAATGGACTGCGACGAGACGGAACCATTTTGTGCCGGCGCCACCGTGCCCAGCGCGGACACACAGAGCGCAACCATAACCACTTCCCGTATCTTCATCTACTTGCTCCTCGGCCGGTCCGGTTCAGCGGGCCGGCCCCCCGCTCTGTCAATCGATATGCGGGAACGACTTCCATTGATGGGAACCCCGTTCGAGAACATCTGTTGCTTAGACGTCCGGATGCCCTCTAAAGACCGGTGCGGCAGCATCCCCCGGCGCTTTCCCGTGTATCCTCAACTTCAGCATGAAAAGAGTTCTTACTGCTGTTGTATTGATCCCCGTTGTTCTATTTCTGGTCTTTCTTCCGGGTGGCTCGCAGTCTGGTGGGTCGCAATCCGGCTGGGCGCAGGGTATTTTTACGCTCGTCACGGCGCTGGTGGCCTGCCTTGCCGCGTGGGAGTTTCTCACGTTGGCGCGCCAAACCGGAGCCCGGCCGCCGCGCATAGCTGTGCTGGCGGCGATTGTAGCCCTCTTTGCCGCCGACTACCAATGGCCGGATCTTTTTGCGCCGATCGGCGGCGGCCTGTGTCTTGCGCTGCTTGTTTATTGCACCTTTTCGAGCCCCATAACGCGCGTGCTGGCTGATGCCACCAACTCTGTCTTCTGCCTCGTCTATACCGGCTTCACGCTTCTCACGCTCCCGGCGCTGCGCCAGCAGGCCAATGGCCCTTCGCTGGTGGTTTTTCTGCTCTGCGTGGTCTGGGCGGGCGACATTGCGGCGCTGTATGCGGGCCGGCTCCTCGGCAGGCATAAGCTCGCGCCGGCCATCAGCCCCGGCAAGACCTGGGAGGGGGCTGTTGCCTCGATTCTCGGCAGTCTGGCTGTTGCCGGAGGGCTGGTTGCGCTCGCCGACCTCCTGCTGACGCGTTGGAACTCCGCCGTGCTCTCCTACGGGGACGCGGTCTGGTGGTACTGGCTGGTTCTTGCGGCAATTGTGAACGTCGCGGCGCAGGCGGGCGATCTGGCCGAGTCCGCGCTGAAGCGCTCGGCGGGCGTTAAGGACTCCGGCACGCTGCTGCCCGGCCACGGAGGAGTGCTGGACCGCATCGACGCGCTGCTGCTGGCCGCGCCGGTGCTGTGGTACGCTCAGATTATTCACCAGCGCTTCTGACAGGACGGAGAAAAGCGCCTTCGGGGTTTCATAAAGCATTGAAAAGACTGGCAATTCTTGGTTCTACCGGCTCCATCGGCCAAAGCACCCTCTCTATCGTTGAGCAGTTCCCTGAGCGGTACAGCGTGGTCTCGCTGGCCGCTGGCCGCAATGTGGACGAGGCCTTCGCGCAGGCCGTTCGCTGGCGGCCGAAGGTCGTTTCGCTTGCCACCGACGAACTCGCCGGGCAGCTTGCAGCGCGGCTCAAGCAGGCTGGCGTGACCGGCATTGAGGCGGTTCACGGAACGGCGGGAACGGTCGCCTGCTCCACGCTGCCCGAGGCCGATTTCGTCGTCTCGGCAATTGTCGGCGTTTCGGGCCTTGAAGCGACTCATGCGGCGATTCTGGCTGGCAAGCCCATTGGCCTCGCGAACAAGGAGTGCATGGTCGCCGCCGGAGAAATCCTCACCACCGCGGCCCGCGAGCGCAACGTTCCCATCCTGCCCATCGACAGCGAGCACAACGCCGTGCACCAGTGCCTGCGCGTCGGCGCACACAATGAGGTCAAATTCCTCTGGATCACGGCTTCCGGCGGGCCGTTCCGCACCACGCCGCTCGATCACTTCGCCGGCATCACGCCGGAGCAGGCGCTGAAGCATCCGACATGGGTGATGGGCCGGCGCATCACGGTTGACTCGGCGACGATGCTGAACAAGGGCCTCGAAGTCATTGAGGCCTGCCGGCTCTTCGACGTAGCGCCGAGCCAGGTTCGCGTCACCGTGCACCCGCAGTCCACCGTGCACTCTCTGGTCGAGTTCGTGGACGGGTCCATTCTCGCCCAAATCTCTGTGACCGACATGCGCCTGCCGATTCTCTACGCGCTTGCTTATCCGGAGCGGCCGGCCTCGAAACTGACCTTCGATCTGGCCGCGCTGAAGCACCTCGACTTCGAGCAGCCGGACTTTGCGCGCTACCCCTGCCTGCGGCTGGCCTTTGAGGCTGCGGAAAAAGGCGGCGCGCACTGCATTGCACTCAACGCCGCCGACGAGGTTGCCGTGGAAGCATTCCTCGATCGCCGCATCCCGTTTACCGGAATCGCGGATACAATAGAGAAAGTGCTCGCCGCGACGCCGGAGTCGCATCCGGCCACGATTGCCGAGGTGCTCGAAGCGGATCGCGAGGCGCGTGCCAGGGCTGCGGAAGTAGCGCTCTGAGGGCTCGCCGGCAGACCAGACTGCGAAGCAGGCACACAAGGATGTCACGTTTTTTATGCAAAGTTTCCATGATGTTGTAATTGCCATCGTCGCCTTCATCGTTCTGATTGGCGTGATGGTTGTCGTTCACGAGTTCGGCCACTTCCTCGTTGCCAAGCTCTGCCGTGTCCGCGTGGAGCAGTTCTCCATTGGCTTTCCGCCGCGGCTCTTCGGCATCAAGATCGGCGAAACCGACTACTGCGTCTCCGCGCTGCCCCTGGGCGGCTATGTGAAGATGACCGGCGAGTCGATGCCGGGCGAGAATATGTCGCTCGAAGGCGCGGCGCCGGATCAGATCGAAGCGCAGAAGGCAGACCCCGGCGCGCTGACCTCGCATCCGCGCTGGCAGCGCATTCTCATCGGGCTGGCAGGGCCGGCGGCAAACTTCGTTCTGGCCTTTGTGCTGATGGTCGTCTACTTCGGCTGGATCAACGAGGTGCCGAAGTATGTGGTGAACTCGACAACGGTGGAGTGGATTGTGCCCGGCTCCGCTGCCGCGCAGGCCGGCCTCAAGACCGGCGATGTGATTCAGCGCTTCGATACGGTGGACAATCCCGACTGGATGCAGGTGGCAGCGCAGTCCACGCTGAACCTGGGCCAGACGGTGCAGTTGACCGTGGAGCGCGCCGGCGTCCCGACGCGGCTTTCGCTCAGCATTCCCAATCTGCCAAAGGGCCACGACTTCGACTTTCCGGATGTCGGCATTCTGCCGCAGAGGAATCTCGGGCCCATCAATGTGGTGGACGTGAGCCCTGGCACTCCCGCGGCGCAGGCTGGCCTGGAGGTTGGCGATGAGGTCGAGACCGTAAACGGGCTCTCATTTCACTTCATCGAGACGATGATCGCTTATCTGCAGGCGAATCCGGGCAAGACGGTGACGCTCGGCGTGGTGCGCAAGGGCGCACATGTGGCGATTACCGCTACGCCGGAAAAAGTGGGTACGAAGTGGCAGCTCGGATTCACTTCGGCCAACCCGCCGCTGCGCTACGACCCGTTGCCGCTGGGCAAGGCCATCGCGCAGTCCAGCAAGTTCTGCGTTAATAACTCCACGCTGATTGTGAATGTGCTGGGCGGGCTGTTCACGCACAAAGTTGCTGTTTCGCAGCTCTCCGGCCCGGTAGGAATTGCGCGCATGGCCGGTCAGGCAGCGCAGATGGACGGCTACATGCCGAAGTTCTGGACCGCGGCGGCTATCAGCCTCAACCTCGGCATCCTGAACCTGCTGCCGTTCCCGATTCTCGATGGCGGAATGATTCTCTTCCTGCTTATCGAAGGCGCAATGCAGCGCGACATCAACATCAACGTGAAGGAACGTATCTATCAGGCGGCCTTTGTGGTGCTGGTGGTCTTTTTCGTCTTCATCATCTTTAACGATGTGACGAAGCTGCCGATCTTCATGCACGTGAAGCAGTGAAAAACAGCGGCAGCCTCCCAGTCTGAATTGCTTTGAAAGGGCACGGCTTTAGGCGCGCCGAAGTTGCGGCAAAAAATGACAGGGGGCTTTAGCCCCTGAGGTTTGGCTTTTTCAAACCGAGGCACTACGAAAATAGCTATCAGCCTTAGCCAGCTTGGGGCAGTGCGGCGCTTGAGACACTGAAAGCTGAAAGCCAAGGAAAAACCCTGCACCTATGCCAGTTACCTCCCGCGTCCGCGTCCGCTACGCCGAAACCGACCAGATGGGCGTTGTCTATTACGCCAATTATTTCGTCTGGTTTGAGATCGGCCGCGTGGAGGTGCTGCGCTCCGTGGGCCTGTCCTACGACCGGATGGAAAAAGATCACAAGCTGATCCTGCCCGTGGTGGATGCCTCGTGCCGTTATCGCTCGCCGGCGCGCTACGACGAAGAAATTCTCATTGAGACGCGGCCCGTGCTGATGCGCGGCTCGGTGCTGAAGTTCGCTTACCGGGTTCTGCGTGCCGCGGCAGATGGCCCTGAATCCAAGCAAGACTCGCGCCAGGAGCCGCAGCTTCTGGCCGAAGGCGAAACCGTGCACGTGGTCTGCGATGAAAGCATGAACCGCCAGCCGTTGCCGGAAGAGTACGCCGACGCGCTGCGGAAGCTGATGGAGTAGGCGCTTACTTCTCCCGTGCCACCACGAAATCCGGGACCCAAAGCAACGCGCGCTTGAAATCCGACTCCGGGAAGCCAGCCAGCGCCTGGCGCGCCTGATCGGCATAGCGCTCGGCCACTTCCATGGCATACGGAACGGAGCCGTGTCGCTTCAGAATCTCCTGAAGCTCCTGCCGGGAGATATGCTCGAAGCTGCGATCGTCCAGCACGCGCTGGATGAGCCGGCGGTCGGCTGCGGTGCCGTGGTCCCATGCGTGAATGACGGCGAGCGTCGTCTTGCCTTCGCGCAGGTCGCTGGCCACGGGCTTGCCAAGAACTTCTTCGCTCGCGGTCAGGTCCAATACGTCGTCCACAATCTGGAAGGCGAGCCCGACCGCGCGACCATACGCGGCGACGTTTGCCTCTTCCTCTTCCGTGGCGCCGGCCAGTAACGCGCCGAGCTGCATAGAGGTCGCAAACAGGCAGGCCGTCTTGCGGAAGATCAGGTCGTAGTACTCGGCCTCGGAGACGACCTTGCCGAGCTTCTGAATCTGCAGCAGTTCGCCCTCGACCATCTGCTGCGTGAGGCCGATGAGCAGCTCAAGCACGCGCAGGTTCTTCTCTTCGAGCGACACCTTGAAGGCCTGCATGTAGAGCCAGTCGCCGGCCAGCACGCATTTCTCGTTGCCCCAGGTGGTGTTGGCGCTGGGGCGGCCGCGGCGGGTGCTGGCGCCGTCGATGATGTCGTCGTGCACGAGCGTGGCCGTGTGCACCATCTCGACAACGGTGCCGAGCCGGATGGCGCTCGGCCCGAAGAAGCCCATCATGTGCGCCGAAAGCAGCAGCACGGATGGGCGAATGCGCTTGCCGCCGCCCTCGCGCAGGTACTCGGCAATCTCGGTGATGGTGCTGACGCTGGAGGCGGCGTCGCGGCCGAGCTCCTGCTCAATGGCCACAAGATCGTCCCGCAGCAGCTCAAAGACCTCTCGCGTCGTCGCTATCGCCAGTGTGCTCAATATGCGTTCCTGAGTCAGGACTTAATTCGTCCGGTAGTTGGTGAATTGCAGTTCGACGCCAAGGTCTTTGCCGCGCAGCAGTGCGATAACCGCCTGCAGCTCGTCGCGATCCTTGCTGCTTATTCTCACAGTATCGCCCTGAATGCTGGCCTGCGCCTTCTTTTTCGAGTCTTTCACGATCCGGACGATCTCTTTGGCCTTTTCCGTCGGGATGCCCTGCTGGAGCGTGATCTTCTGGCGCACGCTCTGGCCGGCGGCCGGCTCAATCTTGCCATATTCGAGATTTTTGAGCGATACGCCGCGTTTGACGAGCTTCTGGCCGAGAATCTCCTTCACGGCTTCGAGCTTGTATTCGCCCGCCGAGGCAAGCTGAATCTCCTTGTCGCCCTCGCCGAGCGTAATCTCCGAGTGCGAATCCTTCAGGTCAAAGCGCTGCTTGATCTCTTTGACCGCCTGGTCGATGGCGTTGCGGACTTCCTGAATCTCGACCTTGCTTACCACGTCGAACGAATTGTCTTGAGCCATGTTTTTGCCCCGCTGTTGCCCGGCCGGGTGAGTCGCCGGCTGGCATGTCTCTTTCAGTTTCCCACGAAGGGCGGGAGATGAAAAAGCCGCTCGAAGTTTTTCGTGGTCGCGGAGCCGAGTTCGTCCACAGTGACGCCGAGCAATTCGGCCAGTGTTTCCGCTGCGTATCGCACCAGCGCAGGCTCATTCCGCTGCCCGCGATTGGGCGCCGGAGCGAGCCATGGTGCGTCGGTTTCCACCAGCACGCCGTCGAGCGGCAGTTGCTTCGCCACGTCACGCAGCTCCTGCGCTTTGGGATAGGTGATCTGCCCGGCAAACGAGCACAGAAAGCCCATATCGAGCGAGCGCCGCGCCTGCTCGTAGCTGCCGGAGAAGCAGTGCATGATGCCGCCCAGGCCGGTGTGCCGCCAATGCTCGTCCAGTATGACGAAAAGATCGTCCCACGCGGCGGTGGTGCCCTCCTTGGGCCGGCAGTGAATCAGAATCGGGCGCTTGCGGGCGGCAGCAATTGCAAGCTGTTGGATGAGTTTCTCGCGCTGAATTTCGTGTGGCGCGCCCTCGTGGTAGTAGTCGAGGCCGATTTCACCACAGGCAATCACTTCCGGCTCGGCCAGCAGGCCGTCGAGTTTGGCGAGCGCTGTCTCATCGGCCTCCGGCGTGTTGTGCGGATAGATTCCTGCGCTGGCGTAGAGCCTCGGCAGGTTGGCTCCGTTTTCGCGTTTGGCGTTGAACTCGCGGCAGAGGTCGAGCGCCTGGTGCATCTCGGCCGGTCCCTCGCCAATGCCGATGGCGAGCACCGCGCCTACGCCTGCCTCAGCAGCGCGCGCAAGCATTTCGGCGCGGTCCTCGGCGTAGCGCGGGCTGTCGAGATGGGCGTGGGAATCGATCAGCATATTTACTTCAACCGTGCGCCGAGCGGCACGTCTTCGAGGAAACCAGCGAGAACTGGAGTGCTCTCAGCATTATTCGGCAGCGAGGCGGCGAGCAGCATTCCGTTCGATTCGAGGCCGCGCATCTTGCGCGGGGCGAGATTCGCCACGATGACGATCTTGCGGCCAATCAGTTTCTCCGGCTCGTAGTATTGCGCGATGCCGGCGAGAATCTGCCGCTTCTCATAGCCGAGATCGACTTCGAGGCGCAGCAGCTTATCGGCCTTCGGAATGCGCTCGGCGACAAGTATCTGCGCCACGCGTAGATCGACCTTCGCGAAGTCATCGATGGTGATGAAGTGCTTCTCTTCGGCTGGCGGGGCTGTCTGCTCCGCTGTGGCCGCATCCGGCGTCAATGGCGCACCGGCAGGAGCGGTGGCTGGCGTGGAGCTGAGCCGTGCACTGGCGATTTCCGCGGGCACCGGGTGCACCTGTGCGGTTGCAACCGGCCTGGCAGCGTCCTGCGGCACAACGGTGGTTGGAGTCAACGCGTCATTAGCATGAGCAGTTGCCGTGTCTTTCGCGGTTGTAGGATCAACCGAAGGTGAGGCCGGCGCCTGTTGAGGGTCCACGTTCTTGTTGCGCGCTGCCGCGTCGATTTTCGTTCCCGCTGCTGCGTCCACGGCGCTTGCGCTGTTCTCGTTTTCAAGGTTTTGCATACGTTCCATTGCGTCCTTTTCCGCGCGGGGAAAGAGCGGTGCCGGCTCGCCGAATCTGGTGCCAGCCTTCAGTCCTCCCCATTGCAAATTCATCAGAAATGCTTGTTTTCCCGCCTCATCGATTTCGCCCAGGCCAAGCTGCCGCCAGACCTTTTCTGCTGAAGCCGGGAGAATCGGGTAGACGAGCGCCGTAATGATGCGAATGGCCTCGGCTGCCGTGGCAAGCACGCGAGCCTGAAGCGCCACGTGGTCGGCGTCGCTGCGCTCGGCGGGCTTCTTCCACGGAGCGTTTGCGGTCAGATAGCCGTCGGTCTCCGCGACGAGCGCCCATAGGCCCTTCAGCGCTTCAGAAAAATTGAATTCGTCGAAGGCGGGGCCAAATTCGGCGAGCGTTCGCTCCGCAGTTGCGCGCAGTGCTTCTTCAGCTTCGGTCGCCGCGCCCGCCTCTGGCACCACGCCGCCGAAGTATTTGTGCATCATGTTTACGACGCGGCTTACCAGGTTGCCGTAGCCGTTGGCGAGGTCGCCATTATAGCGCCGCACCAGCGCGTCGAAAGTAAAGCTGCCGTCTTGCCCGAAGGGAATCTCGCGCAGCAGGAAGTAGCGCAGCGCGTCCGCGCCCAGCACCTCGTCAATCGTCTCGGCACGAACGATATTGCCGAGCGATTTCGACATCTTCGTATCGTCAAAGAGCAGCCAGCCATTGGCGCGAACCGAGCGCGGCACGGGAATCCCCGCCGCCATCAGGAATGCAGGCCAGTAGACGCAGTGGAACCGGCTGATCTCTTTGCCGATCAGGTGCAAATCCGCCGGCCAAAACTTCTCGAAGCGTGCCTTGTCCGCCGGGTCGTCGGAACCGTATCCGAGCGCAGTCATGTAATTCGCCAGCGCATCGAGCCATACGTAGACGACATGTTTCTCATCGCCCGGCACGGGAATACCCCACGAAAAACTGGTGCGGCTCACCGACAAATCTTTCAGGCCGCCGCGGACGAAAGAGATTACCTCGCGCCGCGTACTCTCCGGCTGCATAAATTCGGGATGCGCCTCGTAGAACTCAAGCAGCTTGCGCTCGAAGGCCGAGAGCTTGAAGAAGTAGTTTTCTTCGCTCACGGTCTCCGTCATGCGCCCGCAGGTGGGGCAGACCGTGCCCGGAGGGCCGTCCACATACGCCTCGTCGGAGACGCAATACTGGCCCGTGTAAGTGCTTTTGTAGATGTAGCCTTTGTCGCGCAGCGTGGCAAAGAGCTTTTGCACGCCGCGAACGTGGCGCGGTTCCGTGGTGCGGATAAAGTCGTCGTAACGGATGCCGAGCCGGTCCCAGAGCGAGCGGAATTCGCCGGCGATGACGTCGGCGAATTCGAGCGGCGTTTTGCCTGCCAGCTTCGCCGAGCGTTCGATCTTCTGTCCGTGCTCATCGGTCCCGGTCAGGAACCACGTGTCGATTCCGAGAGCGCGTTTGCGCCGCGCAATCGCGTCGCAGACGATTGTCGAGTAGGCGTGGCCCAGGTGCGGCCGCGCGTTCACGTAGTAAATCGGCGTGGTGAGGTAGAAGCGTTTTGCGCCGGAATCGAGGCTGGAATCTGGTTTTGTCATTGACGAGGGATGCGGCAGTCCACTGTGTTGCGCGGAAAGTGCCAACACTTCATCTTACGGCATCGGCTTTCGCCGCCGCTCAGGCTGGGGTTGGCCGCGGCTGCATCAGCAGGTAGTCCATCTGCCAGTCGGGAGCCACGCCATGCGTGCGCATCAGCGTTGCAAGCTGTGCGTAGTGCCGGATGGAGTGCGTGAGCAGATGCGCCAGCACAGTGCGGCGCGACGCGCGTAGCGTGCCTGCCGATCTTGTTTTAAACTCAAGCACCGTCTCCCAGTAGCTCTCATCCCGGTCCAGCAATGGCCGCAGTAGTTCCATAGCGCGGTCGTGCGTCGCATAAATCGACTGCGCGGAGTCATAGGGAATCGCCTCATACGGGGTCTCGGCAAGTCCGTTCAGCCGTTCGGCATAACGCAATTCCACTGCAACAACGTGCTGAAGCAGCCCGGCAACGGATTTTGTCTCCCGAATGTCGCATGGGAAGGACAGCGCCTCCGGATGCGCGCCGAGCAGTTTCCTCCAGCCACGGGATGTTTGTTCAACCCATTCCAGCAGCTCGGCCCCGATGATTGCAACCATATCGCTCTCCTCCACAACCGCGCCGGGCAACGTAGAGACGGCGCACCACTGAGGATACAGTTCCCGGACGGCAGAGCGCTGTCGCAAACAGGCATGGCTCACGTTTCTGTTAAAATCACCCTTGTAAATCAAGGATTTCCGAGGTTTTTCCCGCGTGTATCTTGAACTTCAAAAACAGCTTGCCGCGCATCTGCGTGCCGTTCTCAAGGCCAAATACTCGATTGAGATCGAGAACATCCCGGTCGAGATTCCGCCGGAGCTGAAGTTCGGCGAACTGGCAACGCCAATCGCGCTGCAACTGGCGCGGACGCTTCGCAGGGCGCCGAAGATCATTGCGCAGGAGATTGTGGAGGCGCTCGGTGCGCTGCCGGGATTTGCGGGCTTCGAGGTTGCCGGCGCGGGATACATCAATGCGCGGTTGGACCGGGCGGCGGGGGTTCGCGCAATTGCTGGCGTGGGCTCCCACCCTAGCGACAAAAACAACGACGTCGCGAGGGTGGGGCACCCGGCATTTGTGCCGGACTCTGCGAAAGATCACGTGCTTGTCGAGCACACCAGCATCAATCCTAACAAGGCCGCGCACATCGGCCACCTTCGCAATGCGATTCTCGGCGACACGTTTGTCAGGTTGCTCCGCGCCTCGGGTTCTCAAGTCGACGTGCAAAACTACATCGACAACACCGGCGTGCAGGTGGCCGATGTTGTGGTGGGCTTCGTGCATCTTGAAGGCAAATCGCTGGCCGAGGTCCGCGCGTTGCTGGATAAGCTGAAGCAAAAGGGCGAGCGCATCGATTACTACTGCTGGGATTTGTATGCGCGGACCTCGCAGTGGTATGAGCAGGGAAGCGCGGAGGAAAATGCCGAGCGCAAGAAGCTGCGCTACGCCACGCTGCACGCGTTGGAAGAGGGCGACAACGAGACTGCCGAAGTTGCCGAGCTGATTTCGACCGCCGTGCTGCGCCGCCATCTCGAAACCATGCTTCGGCTCGACATCGAATACGATTTTCTGCCCCGCGAGAGCGAGATTCTGCACCTCAAATTCTGGGATGTGGCCTTTGAGCAGTTGAAGCAGACGGGCGTGCTTTACTTTGAGACCGAGGGCAAGAACAAAGGCTGCTGGGTGATGCGGCGGCCCGGCGCGGAGATTGCCGAAGGCGAGCTGGACGAAGATGCGAAGGTGATTGTGCGCTCGAATGGCACCATTACTTACGTCGGCAAGGACATTGCTTATCACCTGTGGAAGTTCGGCCTTCTTCCCGGTCGCGACTTCGGCTACAAAAAGTTCTTTACCTATCCCGATCATGAGTGCTGGATTTCGGCGGAGCAGGGCGAAGAGGAGCACCCGCACTTCGGCGGCGCACAGGCCATTTACAACGTGATTGATTCGCGCCAGTCCGACCCGCAGGCCAATGTGATTCAGGCCCTGCGCGGCATGGGGCACACGGAGCAAGCCGACCGCTATACGCACTTCAGCTACGAGATGGTGGCTCTGACGCCGCGCTGCGCCGTGGATCTGGGTTACGATGTGTCGCCGGAAGATCAAGCCCGGCCATATATCGAGGTCAGCGGGCGCAAGGGCTTTGGCGTGAAGGCCGACGACCTGATCGACAAGCTGATTGCCGCGACGAGCGAGGAAGTGGAAAAGCGGCAGACGAGCCGCGACGAGGCGGAACGGCAGAAAATTGCCGGGCAAATCGCGATTGGCGCACTGCGCTACTTCATGCTGAAGTTCACGCGCAATTCGGTAATTGCTTTTGATTTCCGCGATGCGCTGAGCTTCGAGGGCGAGACGGGGCCGTATTGCCAGTACGCGGCTGTGCGGATTCGCAACATCTTCCGCAAGGGCGGCACGACGGAAGCAGCGGTGCTGGTAGAGATGACAGAGCTAGCGCCCGCGCAGGTTGCAGGCTTTCTCGAAGGCGAGGAAGCCGAAGACATCTGGGCGCTGTGGCTGCGCGCCGGGCGCCGCTCGCTGGTGCTCGATCAGGCCATTACGGCCTCGGAGCCCGCGTATCTGGCCAAGCACGCTTTCCAACTCGCGCAGGAGTTCAACAACTTCTACCACAAGCACCACATCCTGACGGAAGAGAACCCGGCAAAGAAGACCTTCCTGCTGGCAACGGCTGCCGTGGCGTTCCGCGAACTGGTAACGGTGCTTGCCTGGCTCGGCATTGAGACACCGGAAGCGATGTAGGCGCAGCTAATAGCTCCGCACCCACTCTAGAATCGACCGAACTGCTACGCCAGTCGGGCCTTTTGCAATCCACGGCTTGTTGTCGTCGTTCCATGCGAGGCCGGCGATGTCGAGGTGAATCCACGGCGTATCTTCGGCAAAGACCTTCAGGAACTCGGCTGCGGTAATCGCGCCGCCGTAGCGGCCGCCGGTGTTCTTGATGTCGGCAATGTCGGACTTGATTAGCTCGGCGTACTCCTCGCCCAGGGGCAGACGCCAGAATGCTTCGCCGCTGGTGGCAAGGCTGGCGCTGAATTTGTCATAGGTCGCATCGTCGTTCGAGAAGGAACCGGCATTTATCTTGCCGAGCGCCACGCCCACGGCTCCGGTCAGCGTAGCTGCGTCGATGAGATGCGTTGCGCCAAGTTGTTTCGCGTAGGCGAGCCCGTCGGCCAGGACGAGCCGGCCCTCGGCGTCGGTGTTGATAATCTCGATGGTCTTTCCGGACATCGCCGTCTGCACGTCGCCGGGCTTCTGCGCCTTGCCGTCCGGCATGTTTTCGCTGGCGCACACCACGCAGAGAACGCGCACCTTCGGCTTCAGCAGCGCGATGGCGCGCATTGCGCCCAGCATCGCCGCGCCGCCCGCCATGTCGTACTTCATCTTTTCCATATTGTCGGCGGGCTTGATTGAAATGCCGCCCGTGTCGAAGGTAATTCCTTTGCCGACGAGACCGATTAGAGGTCCGTCCGCCACGCCTGCCGGCTCATAGCGCAGAACGATCAGCGCCGGCGGCTCCTCCGAGCCCTGCGCTACGCTCAGAAAGGCTCCCATTTTGAGTTCGCGCAGTTTTTCGGTGGAGTGCACCTCCCACTTCAGGCCAACCCCTTCGGCCATTGCGGCGGCGCGCTTGCCGAATTCCGTCGGCGTCAGCACGTTGCCCGGCTCATTGACCAGGGCGCGGGTAAAGTTCTGGCTCTCGCCCACGATGACGCCCTCGGCGAAGGCCGCTTCGACGGCTGCTTTTTCAGCGCCAGCGGGAGCGACGGCGGTAAAGGACTGCACGCTTACGTCCTTGCGGTCGCTGCGATAGGTGTCGGCGTCAAAATTGCCGACGAATGCGCCTTCGGCGGCGGCGCGAGCGCTGGCGGGGAGTGAAATCGCTTCAGATTCGGGTAGCGCGAATACCAGCTTCCGAATCCCGCGCGGCTTGGTGTAGCGGACAGCCGTTCCCGCTGCGGCGCGAACGCCGTGCACGGTCGCTTTCGCCTCTTTGCCGAGGCCGACAAGCAGCAGCCGCTTCGCTTTTAAGCCAGTCGGCGCGTGAATCAGCACCGTCTCGTTCGCACCGGCCTTGAACTCGCCGCTGGCCAGCACGGCGGCTGCGGCCGCCTTTACGGCCTCGTCTGCGGTTAGCAGCGCGGGAGCCGGCTTGGCATCGGGGCCTTTATCGGTCTGGGTATCAGCCGCCAGAACGGCCAGCAACTCGGTTTCAATCCGGGCAAGGGGAGCAAAGGAAAGTTCAGTCCGCATGGAGCTATTGTTTCACCGCATCGCCGGATTTGGAAAACTTCAGCCGGAGCGCAAAAGTGCTACCCCAGCAAGTGTTATTTCGGAGATTAATTGTCATTTGTATATCTGAATGACATAATGTCATCAAGGTGACAGTCATGAGTTCCAATGCCAAATCATTCCAGCAGGGGAAGATGAAGCTCAGCCCCAATGGCCGGATTGTCATTCCAGCCGAAATACGCGCCGAGATGGGAGTCAAGTCCGGTGACAATCTCTACTGGGACTTTGAGGATGATGCTCTGCGCATTGAAACCTATCCGGCCCGTATCGCGCGCATCCAGAGGGAAATTGCACAGTACATTTCTCCCGGAGTTTCGCTGGTGGATGAACTGATTGCCGAGCGACGGGAGGAAGCCCGCCGTGAGGAGGAAGAGTTCCAGCGCGATCTTGAGCAGCAGAGGCTACGAGAGGCTAAGATTGCCTGAAATTCCAGTCGTCGACTCATCTGCGATTCTGGCATCTTTGCAAAACGAAAAAGGTGCTTTGCAAATAGGCCCGCTTCTGGCTGGCGCTCTTTTAAGCACAGTTAACCTGACTGAAGTCCATACAAGGCTGCTCAACCAAGGTTTGGCTGCGGATTATGCCTGGAAGCGGATTCGTGCACTGGATTGCGAAATCTGCCATTTCACTGAGGAGCAGGCCAGAGCCGCGGCCGAGTTGATTGCTATTACCCGCCCATATGGGCTGTCGCTCGGCGACCGTGCTTGCCTCGCCCTCGCCATCGAGCGCAAAGCGAAGGTTTACACCGCGGACCGCGCCTGGGCCAATCTGACGAATCTTTCCCTCGGAATCGAGATAGAAGTGATTCGATAATGCGCCAGCCTTACCGCCCCATGCGGTGCTTGCTGGCGTTGATGGCGGAGCGGGCTTCGCGGTCGGCCTCGCGGCGTTTCTCGGTTTCGCGCTTATCCCAGTCCTGCTTGCCTTTAGCCACGGCCAACTCGCACTTTACCCGCCCGTGTTTGAAATATAGCCGTGTCGGGATGAGCGTATGTCCTTTGATCTGCGTCTTTGACTGTAGCTTGCGAACCTCTTCGCGGTGCAGCAGCAGCTTTCGTGTGCGGGTCTCGTCGTGGTTGGCGAGATTGCCGTGCGAATAAGGTCCAATATGCAGATTGAGCAGAAACGCCTCATCGTTTTTAATCAACCCGTAGGCGTCCTTGAGGTTCGCCTTGCCCTCGCGGATCGATTTGACTTCGGTCCCGCGCAGGGCCACGCCGGCCTCAAAGCGCTCCAGCAGAAAATAGTCATGGCTGGCGGAGCGGTTATGCGCGGCGTCCCGCTCGCCGCTGGCCACGGGGTCGCGCGGGCGCGCCTTCTTCTGCGCGCTTTTGTCCTCCGGCTGGACAATTACATGAGTGGTCTGACGCGCCATCTGCCTGAATCCTCGAACCAATATCGTATCACCGCCTCGGCTTTGGCCGGTCTTTCGCGCCCATCGCTCGTAAAGGAGCTTTGCTAAAATGAAGCATCGCCCGATGGGTAGTTCCACCGATCAAAAAGGCGTCCCACCAGCGACATGGATGCCAGGGAGTTCCATGAATCGCGCCGGGTTTTCCCCCGCTTTGCAAGCCTTCTGCCTGCCTGTTTTCGCTCTTCTCGTGCTCTTTTGCTGCGCTGGCCCGGCCACGCGCCTTCACGCCCAGTCCGCCGGCAAGTTCTATAACCGCGGCCAGGCCGCCGAGGCCGCGGAAAAGTGGGGTCTGGCATACGAGAATTACCAGAAGGCCAACAACAAAAAGCCCGGCGATCTGCGCTACAAGACGGCGCTGGCCCGCGCCCGGGTTCCTGCCTCGGCTGAGCATCTTGCCGCGGCCCGCAAGCTCGAACAGTCCGGCGACGACCAGGGCGCGCTGGTGGAACTGCTCCGCGCCGGCGAGGTCGATCCCAGCAACGAGGCCGTCACGCAGGAGATGGCCGCCATCCACCTGCGCCAGCAGCAGCAGGCCGCGCAGAAGCCCCAGCCCATTTCGCCGCAGGCCAGCCAGCAGCAGGTGATTGACTCCTTCGGCGCGCCGGTCGAGCTCAAGCCTGTATCGAGTGAGCCGCTCACGCTGCACATGACCGAGAAGGCGAACACCATCTACCAGGCCATTGGCCGCGCCGCCGGCGTGAATGTGCTCTTTGACCCAAGCTACAACGCCAAGAGTATTCAGGTGGACCTGACCAACGTCTCGCTCCTCGACGCGCTGCGGATTGTGCAGGTTCAGTCCAACACCTTCTGGCGCGCCATTACGCCGAACACTATCTTTGTGGCGGAGAACAACCCCAGCCGCCGGCGCGAGCTGGACGAGCAGGCGGTGCAGACCTTCTACCTGACGAATGCCTGGAAGGATACCGATCTTACCGACGCCACCACCGCCATTCGCAACGTGCTTGGCGCCAACGTTCACGCCTACTCGGTGGTTAGCCAGAACGCCGTCATCGTTCGCGGAACGCCGGACGAGCTTATGCTGGCCCAGAAGATCATTAACGACATTGACAAGGCCATGCCGGAGGTTGTCGTTGACATCGCGATCATGGAAGTGAGCAAGGACTGGGAGCGCACGCTCGGCCTCTCCTGGCCGAGCAGCGTTGGCCTCACGCTTCAGTCGCCCACTACCACCACCAGCTCGTCCGGTACGGATGATGGCAGTACCCCCACTTCGTCGACCTCCGGCCTGACGCTCTACAATCTCGCCCATCTCAACTCCAACGACTTTGCCGTGACCATGGGCTCGGCCACGGCCAATCTGCTGCTGAGCGATGCGAACACAAAGGTGCTGCAGAGCCCGCGCCTGCGCTCTACCAACATGCAGAAGGCCACCATGAAGATCGGCGAGAAGATTCCCATCGCCACGGGCACCTTCAGCAGCGGCGCCAGTTCATCGCTGCTTGCCGGTTACGCGCAGACGCAGTTCCAGTACATCGACGTGGGCGTGAACATCGAGATGACGCCGACGATTCACCCCGACGGCGACGTGACGCTCAAGCTCAAGCTGGAAGACACCTCCGAAGGCAACAACATATCCGAAGGCGGCGGCGTGGAAGAGCCGATCATCATTCAGAAGACGAGCGAGCAGGTCATCCGTCTTCGAGAAGGCGAGGTGAGCATTCTTGGCGGCATCCTTGAGAAAACCGACAGTACGACCTGGACCGGCGTTCCGGGGTTGAGCTCGATTCCGATTCTCCGCTATCTCTTCGGTTCCAAGGACAGCAAGATTGACACCGACGAGTTGGTTTTCATGCTCGTCCCGCACATTGTGCGCGGTGCGGAGATCTCCGCTTCCAACCTGCGCGCCGTCGATACAGGAGCAGGCGCGAGCGTTCAGCTTCGCCGCCTGCCCGTCCAAGGCGCCGCGGCTACCGCTGCGCCCACCGTTCAGACCGGCGTGGCGACGACAATGGTTGGAACATATGTGGCTCCCAGCGCCGCCGCCGCCGCGCCCACTGCTCTTGCCGACATACGCAGGGCAGCCGAAGCGCCGATGCCACCGCAGCCGGCTGCGAACCCGCCCCGGCCCACTCCGCAGTCCGTGCCACAAACTGTTCCGCAACCCGTCCCGCCGCCTGCTGCCAATCCTGCTGCGGCATCTGCGCCGCCTCGACAGGCGGCTGCGCCGGGCACGAATCCCATTCCGGCCCCCATGCCTCCGCGCCCGCCCGCCGCGCAGCAGCTTGCGCCCGCTCCTGCCGCCGCTGCGCCGAATTCGGTGCCTGGCGCAGCCGGTCTGCGCTTCCTGCTCAGCGGTCCCGGTCCGGTGGCGAGCGGCGCATCCTTCCAGGTTCCCGTTGTCATCAGCGGCGCGGCGGACATTGCCTCAGTGCCGCTTGAGATTCAATACGATGCGACGAAGTTCACTCTTACGGGCGTGGCGCCGGGCGACTTTCTGTCCCGTGACGGCCAGGCCATCAAGCCCGAGTTCCACGAGAGCGGCCCCGGCAATGCCGCGGTCACGGGAGCCCGTTCTGCCGGCTCTCCGGGCGTGAGCGGCGCGGGAGTGGTCTATGTGCTCAGCTTCCAGGCGAAGGCCGCCGGAAGCAGCGCCATTTCCATCACGCGCCCCACGGCGCTCAATTCAAAACAGCAGCCCGTGCCGGCTTCCGCCGCGGCGCTGACCGTTACCGTCAAATAGTGAGATGAAGCATGGCATCACAATTCGGCGCAGGGTAAGACGAAACGGAGAGAGGGGCCTCACGCTTGTGGAGCTCATTATCACCATCGGCATCCTTGCCATCCTTGCTGCCGCGGCAGTTCCCATTGCGCGCTTCCAGGTCCGGCGGGAGAAGGAGCGCGAGCTGCACTACGCTTTGTGGACGATGCGCGACGCTATCGACAAGTACAAGGACGCCGCCGACAAGGGAGCGATCCAGACCAAGGTGGACAGCCAGAATTATCCGCCCGATCTCGAAACCCTCGTCACCGGCGTGGACATTCAGGGCAAGAAGGTGAAGTTTCTGCGCAGGATTCCCATCGACCCGATAACGGGCAAGACCGAATGGGGGCTGCGCTCCATGCAGGACGACCCGCAATCGAGCTCCTACGGCGGTCAGAGCGTCTTTGACGTTTACTCGAAATCCGAGGGCACGGCCCTCGACGGCACCAAATATGCAGACTGGTAAACGACAACACGAAGCAGGCATCGCGCCGGGCGAAGCAGGTTTTACGCTTCTGGAGCTGATGATCGTCATGACGATCATCCTGATCCTGACGGCCATCGCCGTGCCCGCCTATCAGGCGTCGGTGCGCGCTGCCCGCGAGGCCGTGCTCAAGGAAGACCTGCAAACGCTACGCGCCGCCATCGACTCCTATACCGCCGACAAGGAAAAGGCGCCGCAGTCGCTCGACGATCTGGTGCAGGACGGTTACCTGCGCGAGATTCCTGAAGACCCCATGACGCACGCCAAGGATACCTGGACCACCGAAACCGGCGATGCGCTGCATTCGCTCGACCAGACCGACCCCGGCATCGACAACGTGCACTCCGGCTCGCAGGACACAGGCACAGACGGGCAGCAGTACTCCGCGTGGTAGGGAGCTGACCTGCATTGTCATCAAGCTCAGATGTGGGACCTTGTCATCCTGAGTGACCTGGACGAAGTGAGGAGAAGTCGAAGGATCTGCAATTGCTTTTCGTCCGTTTTCCCACCATACTTCCGTGCCCCATCCTTGCGCCTTCTTTCTGGCGCAAGGGTGGGATAGCACGACTGCCAACGCGCTGCTCTACTCTCTAGTTCCTTCAATCCGCGCCCAAAGTTCCTTCATTCCCGCTCCCGTTTTCGCGGAGACAGGTAGAATCTCGTCAATTTCCAGCCCCTTGCGCAGCGCGGCCAGGTTCCGTGTCCGCTCGTTGCCGCTGAGGCGGTCGGTCTTGGTGGCGACGATGACGAATTTGCGGCCCGCATGGCGCAGCCAGTCGATGAGCTGACGGTCGGGCTCCTGTGGCGGGATGTTGGAATCGATGAGGCAGACGCAGAGCGCGAGCGTTTCGCGCTCCTGAAGATACGGCTCGATGAACTTCGGCCATTCCGCCGAAATCGACTTGGAAATCTTCGCGTAGCCGTAGCCGGGCAGGTCGGCAAAGACGAGCTTTGCCCGCTGCCGCTCGTCCAGCATGGCGAAAAAATTAATTGCCCGCGTGCGGCCCGGCGTGGACGAAACCTTCGCGGCCTTCTCGCCCGCCAGCGAATTCAGCAGGCTCGATTTGCCCACATTCGAGCGGCCCAGAAAGGCAATCTCCGGCACGGCCCCTGTTGAGCCTGCGCCTGCTGAGCCCAGCACGGGGAACTGCTCGGCTGCCATTGCCGAAAGCAAAAATTGTGTCGTATAGCGCATCGGGCAGACTTACTGCGCCACCTGTCCGCCGACGATCTCCGCCGGCACCTGAGGAGGAACCGACACCTTTGCCATCACCTCGGACTCCGGCAGGGCGGGAAGGGGCAGCGGCTCGGTGAGCGCCAACGCCAGCACCTCGTCCATCGAATCCACAAAGTGTAGCTTCATCGAGTTCTTGATGTTGTCAGGCAGCTCGGAGAGATCCTTCTCGTTACCGCGCGGCAGAATCGCTTCAAAGATTCCAGCGCGCAGTGCGGCGAGCAGTTTCTCCTTCAGGCCGCCAATCGGCAGCACCTTGCCGCGCAGCGTGATCTCGCCTGTCATCGCAATGTCGCGTCGCACGGCAATCCGCGAAAGCGCGCTGGCCAGCGCCGTTGCCATCGTGATGCCCGCCGAGGGGCCGTCCTTGGGGATCGCGCCTTCGGGCACGTGCAGGTGCAGGTCCACGTTGCGGTAGAACTCGCGTGTAAGCCCCAGAGCCTGCGCCCGGCCACGAATGTAGCTGAGCGCGGCCTGAGCCGACTCCTGCATCACGTCGCCGAGCTGGCCGGTGATGGTGAGCTTGCCCTTGCCGTCGAGCACCTGCACTTCGGTGGAGAGAATACTACCGCCGGCCTCCGTCCACGCAAGGCCGGTAACAACGCCGATCTCGTTCTTTTCCTGCATCTCGGAGTCGCGGAAACGCGCCACGCCGAGAAACTCCGCGACATTCGCAGCCGTAATCTCTTCCTTGTGCTTCGCGCCGTTCTTGATGACCTTGCGCGCCACCTTGCGGCAGAGGTTGCCAAGCTCGCGTTCGAGGTTTCGCACTCCGGCCTCGCGCGTGTAGCTGCGGATGAGCTCAAGAATCGCGTCGTCCTTGATCGTGATTTGCTTCTCGGTCAGGCCGGTTTGCTCGCGCTGCTTTTTCACCAGGTATTGCTTGGCAATTTCGAGCTTCTCCTGTTCCGTGTAGCCTTGCAGGCGCAGAACCTCCATGCGGTCTTGCAGCGCAGCCGGAATCGTATGCAGCACATTGGCCGTGGCGACGAACAAGACCTGCGAAAGATCGTAGTCCACGTCGAGATAGTGGTCCTGAAAGGTCGAGTTCTGCTCCGGGTCCAGCACTTCCAGCAGCGCCGATGCCGGGTCGCCGCGGAAGTCCGAGGCCATCTTATCGACCTCGTCGAGCAGGAAGACCGGGTTCTTGGTGCCAGCCTTCTTCATGTGCTGAATGATCTGTCCCGGCAGCGCGCCGATGTAAGTGCGCCGGTGGCCGCGAATCTCCGCCTCATCGCGCACGCCGCCGAGAGCGAGACGAACGAACTTGCGCCCTGTCGCTTTCGCAATCGACATGCCGAGCGAAGTCTTGCCCACACCCGGAGGCCCGGCAAAGCAGAGAATCGAGCCCTTGGGATTTTTCACAAGCTGGCGCACGGCGAGAAATTCGAGAATGCGCTCCTTGATCTTTTCCAGGCCATAGTGGTCCTCGTTGAGGACCTTCTCGGCGTATTCGATGGAGCGCGTCTCCTTCGAGCGCTTCTTCCACGGCACAGCCAGCAGCCAGTCGATGTAGTTGCGGCTCACCGTCGATTCGGCGGACATGGGCGGCATGGCTTCGAGCTTTTTCAGCTCGGCAATCGCTTTGTCCAGCACATCCTTGGGCATTCCGGCGGCTTCAATCTTCTTTCGTAGCTCGTCGAACTCGCTCTTCTCGCCGCGGCCCAATTCCTTCTGGATGGCCTTGATCTTTTCGTTGAGGTAATACTCCTTCTGCGCCCGCTCCATCTGCCGCTTTACGCGCGACTGGATATTGCGGTCGAGATCGAGCTTCTCAATCTCGACATCGAGTATGTCGGCAATCCGCGCCAAGCGCGTGGCTGGGTCGAAGATGCTGAGCAGCTCTTGCTTCTCTTCGATTCCAAGCTGGAGATTAGCGGCGATCACGTCGGAGAGCTTTGCGGCCTCGTCCATCCGCACCGTGGCGATGATGGTTTCGTAGTTGAGGCTCTGCTGGAGCTTGACATATTGCTCGAAGAGACCGGTGACGCGCTGCATCAGTTGTTCCACCGGCGGCGTCATCTCAAAGGCCGTTTTGCCGGTCCGCACCGTGGCGACGAAGAAGCCGTCGCGGTCGTTCACTTCGGTGGATTTGGCGCGCTCCACGCCCTCGACGAGAACCTTGATGTTGCCGTCCGGCATCTTGACGCTCTGCACGATGCGGCAGATGGCACCGACCTGGTAAATCTCCTTGCCCTTAGGCTCGTCGATGCTGGCGTCATGCTGCGTGGCGAGAAAGATGAGCCGGTCGCCGGTGAGCGCTTCTTCGAGTGCGCGCACGCTCGACTCGCGCCCCACCACGAAGGGCGTCATCATATACGGAAAGATCACCATGTCCCGAATGGGCATCATGGGCAACTTGCGCGGCTCGGATTTGTCGCGGGGAACGGTCATAAGAAAGTGTAACTCCGCACATTGGACGCGGCCAAACCCGTGCGGGATGCACAACGCCAAAGATTAGATTGGATTGTACAGAGATTTGTCCGCGGGTCTGTGGATTTCGCTCAGTCCAATGTGGGGACCATGCCTGTCTGCTCTTGCGTGATAGCTTGTTTATGTTCCTTTATAATTCCCTTGACGGAATATCGCTTTAAGGGAATAATTTTCTATGGCGTGGGAGATCGAAGTCAGCGATGAGTTCAAGGACTGGTACGGCTCACTGGCGGACGCAGAATGTTCCAGCCTGCACATCGTCATCGACGCGCTCGAACAACTCGGCCCTGCATTGGGCCGGCCATACGTCGATACGCTGAAAGGCTCTCGATTTTCCAACATGAAAGAACTTCGGGCGCAGCACGAAGGCCGTCCTTATCGCATTCTCTTTGCCTTTGATCCGCGTCGCTGCGCCTATCTGATTCTTGGCGGCGATAAGACGGGCGATAAGCTCTGGTACGAGGATGCAATCCGCCGGGCCGACAAAATTTACGCACGTCATCTGGAAGAGACGGGAGGTTCAACCCATGGCGCATAAATGGAAGGACGTTCGCAGACAGCTCTCTGCGCAAAAGGAAGAGGAAACGCGGCGCGCGGTGAAGGAAATCGTAGAGGCTACGACGCTCAACCACTTGCGTGAAGCGCGCAATCTCACACAGGAGAATCTTGCCAATATCCTCGGCGTGAACCAGGGATCTGTCTCCAAGATGGAGAAGCGGGCAGATATGTACATTTCCACGCTCCGCGGCTTCGTTCAGGCAATGGGGGGGGAACTGCGCATCAAAGCTGTCTTTCCAGAAGGCGAAGTCGAGATTGAACAGTTTAATGAGGTTGCAGAGCCGCTCAAGCCCCGAAAAAAAGTAGCAGCAGCCTGAAATAAAAGGGGCCCCGATCGGAGTCCCTTTTATTGGATTGATTTTCCGTGTCTTATCCAGCTTTTTCAAGCAGGCAGAGCGAGAGGTCGCGCCGCTCCACCATCTCGCGCGTGATCTCAAGATCGCGTACGCGCTTGTTGTTCGGCAGGTGGTACATCAGGTCCAGCATCAGCTCTTCGAGAATCATTCGCAGGCCGCGT
>JAATFM010000175.1 GCA_015655195.1 Terriglobales bacterium | reverse complement strand
ATTGATATTGAGGCCGCTTCCATCGACCGTAACGCTTTGTTCCGATTTTCCTACTGCCAGCTTGATTTCCAATTGCCGATTACTGCCCACGTTGAGTGTGATGTCCTTGACTTCCACATCCGCAAAGCCGGGGTGCTCGACGTGGACAGAGTATCGCCCGGGGTTAAGTCCAGGGACGCTAAACAGACCGGAGCCGTTTGTCGTGGCGTTACGTGTCACGCCGGTCTCTACGCTAGTGACCTTGATCGCTACCTGAGGAATGACCGCTCCCGATCGATCCTCAATCACGCCGCCGAGCGTTGCGTCGCCAGTCTGTCCCTGACACGGCGAACATATCGACAAGACAACTACGGTAATGGCACAGAACGAAATCAAGCTCGCAATGAGAGGTTTCCAGTGACGACGCATATCGGGCTTCTCCTGAGAAAAATAAAGATGTCAGTTCGTGATAAGGAAAGGGGATCTACTTTGTGTTTGTTGCAAACAACTGCAAGTGCTGGGCCGTGGCGGAGACGTTGTCCGCCATCGATTCGGCAGCGTTGAGGAGATGCGCTATCTCTGCGAATGCGCCGTCGCTTGCTGGTTGCAGGTCTAGTTGAGAGTCGTGTGAGACTGCGGTAACGGAAAATGTGGACTGAACCTGCTGGTTGAGGCGGGCTGTCTCGGTGAGGATGTTGCGGGAGGCCGAAGCCAGTTCGGTGGGGTTGGTAAGGGGGGATAGAGAACTTGATTGGGTTGCCGCTGAAGGAGAGATGGCTTCTCCGAGGATGGGACCCAGATGGCTACGCAAAGCTTTGAGGTCGCCATCGAGAGCTTCGCTGTAGTTCGCGACCAACACAAGCCACTTCAGTCGGGACGCGCTATCGAGTTGTGCGAGATCAGCGGACGTGAACTCCGCCGCCAGTTGCGCGAGCCTGTAGGCGTGTTGCTGGGCTTCGAGCGACTGCGCACAGGCTTGATGAGCAAAGGTGTGAACCGCGTCGTCAAGCTGCTGCCCTGAGAGTTCCGACGCTTTGAGGTGGGCCCGTATGGCAGCATCGGCGGGGATCGTCGCTGTAGCGGACTGGAAGGTGTCGAGAACAAGCGGCGCATTGGAAGAGAGCGGGGCTGGGCGGCGCTTTCGCTTCGATGGTCTTACCAACGTGCTCTGCGGCAATTCATCGGCAGATCGCAGAGAGAGCTTGAGGTGCGGATCACCCACAAGTGGAGCGACCGCCTGCAGCAGTGCCACCTTCCGCTCCAGCGTATCCACAACGCCGCGCACCTCTACCATCCCTGAGAGCCGGTCGCGGTGAACATCAACCTGTTCTCCGACATCGGCCCCCGCCCGCATGAGATCGGTGAGCACCTGCAACTCAAGTGATGCGGTATTCGATACGCTGCCGTCCAAGCGACCGGGAGGAACGCGGGAACTCCGCGAGGTCGTATCAAAGTCTCTGCCAACGTCGAAGACGCCATGATCGAAGGCGTCTGCGGAGCGGACCTCGTAAGAGACTTCACGCAAGCGGACGTGACGACTGCCCGCCGCATCGCGAATGTCGTAGTCCCCTTCGACAGCGCGCATCGTCCGGCGGTCGATCACGAGAACGGCTTCCACCAACTCAGGACGGGAGCGCGGAGCGCGGACAACAACTCTGTACTGATCCCCGCTCTCTGTCACATCGGGAACCACTCCGGGGGATAGCAGCGAGGTAAAGCGTTCTGCCGACGGCACATCTCGCCAAGCCGACGACGTCCCAGCCTTTGTACCGTTCGCCTCATCTGTTGCTCCACCGCTGTATTCGGCGCTGCCGCGCAGGTCCTGCACGAAGCCGCCGACCAACGCGTGGTGCGTATCGAAGAGCCGCAGTGCCAGGCGGCGCGGCACTGCCTGACGCCACATATCGACCTCACCTACCTGTTGCACATGGCCTGCATTGTCGTCCTCTTCGTAGTGGAAGAGGCTGTGCGCGGCAGCATTCACCGGCAGCGCTTGCTCCTTCTGCATGGCCTTTTGAAGAACCTCATCGGGAAGCAGCCGACGCTCCGGGCGTTGCCAGAGAGCAAGCGTAAGGACAAACGCTGTGCAGACAGAGATTGCCAGTGCGCCGAAGAGGCGCAGGCTAACCGCCAGACCGGAGAACCATGCCCGTAGTGCTGTCCATAGGGTCAATCGCTCCTGCGGAGTGAACATGGCCGTGCCCGCAAGCTCGACAACTCTCTCAGAGACAGGAGCAAGGTTCGGATCGCGATAGGAGACCTGAATGCACGGTCCCGGCACATCAGGAACGATCTCGACTTCGAGCAGGCGTCCATCGCTCAGTGCAATGTCATAGCGGCGCAGTATGACCGTTTCGAGGTCGGCGCGGTCCAGCATGAGGAAACGGACACCCTGTTCGCTCAGAATCTCGACAAACTCCACTCGCTCCTTCGCATCCACGGTCAGATTCAACAGGCTCACGCTGGAGCTGATGACATGCGAGGTTCGGATATGGCCGTCCACCGCGATGGAAAGCTCTGTCGGGTAGTGCTGGATCAAGTCGCGGGTGCGGGCATAGCCCTGGCGCAGCTTGTTGGTGCGCAACTTTCGCGGAGACGGAATGAGAGTGCCTGTGCCGCTGCCTCCTGGGGGTGGTCCACCGCGGTCGTTTCTCTGGTACGGTTCATCAAAGGTTCTCTCATCCAGTCCTGGAAGGCCATGCTGCCGGCTGCGCCGGTTGAGACAAGCTGCGCAGCTCACCAGATGGGCAAGCTCCTGTGTACTCGGCATGGGAATCTGTATCGAAAGCGGAGCTTGCTTCCTGCTGCGGCGCAACGGCTCGCAGGGAGTGGCGCGAGACGCGAAAATCATGCCGCGCAGACGGGCGAAGAAGTCCAGAGAGCTATTCGTCTTCGAGCTTTGACGCGGCTCCGTCTTCTCAATTACGGGAATCGGATATGGCTCCGCGAGGTACTTCTTTGTTTCCGCGCGTCCGCGAGAGAGCCACTTATCGACCGTGTCGCGTGAGGTTCCGAGGAGGGTTGCAATCTCGTCGGGATAGTAGCAATGGAAGTAGCGAAGTATGAAGATGCTGGCCGTGAGCGTTGTCTCTTTCCGATAACAGACAAACTCGCAGGCCCGCGTCAACACGCTCAGGGTTTCAAGCTGATCGCTGAAATCGTAGGCGCGCAGACCTACTGAGATGGAATCGTGATCCAGAATGGAGAGCTGCTGAATGGCGTGCCGTGAAGCACGGCGAAGCTGCGAGGCGTACACGTTGCGCAACATCCCGTAGAGATAGCCGCGCACATCGTCCACTTCTTCCAGACTCTTTAGCTTGAGCAGGAATTGGACGAAGAGATCATGCACCAGGTCTTCGGCGCGGGACCGCGATCCGCGAGTAAAGGTCAGCGCGGCGCGGAGCAGCCAGTCATAGTGCTCCAGAAAGATCTTCTCTTTCCCCGCACTATGGCCGCGTTCCGGGTCCGGTTTGAAGCTAATCAGTGGCATCTACTTATACGTCGCTCTGAAACGGCCAAACCTCGCATCGGAAAATGGAACTATTTTTTGTGAGGCGCTGCGCCTTTCTTTTGACATCCCATAAACCACTGATAGCAAGCGCCTTATCTGCTTCGCGACGCTTTGTTACAGAAAAGATAATTCTTGCTGGTCCGCCTAATTTCGCAGAGCCGATGCGAGGTTTTCCCGAGTTTAGACCACGTATTAAGTAGAAAGCCCTGCATCGCCGCGCTCCAGGGCGAGGTATGAACATGCTCGGGAACGCGCGTACAGGGGATAACTTATGGCGAAACGCATCCAGGCCCCTTTCCCTTGTGGTCTGACCGTCGTCAGCAAGGAAGGTGGTCCTCCAGGATGTCCGCTCCCCCACCCCTTCGGAAGCTCCAGTATGTTCTCGCGGTAGCGCGCGAGCTGCACTTTCGCAAAGCCGCCGAAAAATTACACGTCTCCCAACCTGCCGTGAGCCGCCAGGTCCGCGAGTGCGAGGAAGAATTCGGGTTCAAGATTCTTCAGCGTGACCACCACTTCGTCGCTCTGACCAAAGCAGGCAGATCGTTCGTGGCCGATATCGAACAGATCCTGCAACACCTGGAGACAGACCTGCGAACGGCCATCGTCCGCGCTCAGGCCATCGACCGGCAGCCGGAGTCGGAGTATGTCGTGGCGCAGTCGCCGTATGCACCGCTCGCTATACGGCGCATCGAAGTCAAGCTCCTGCGCAGCGTCTTTCGCAAGCTCCCGCTGCGCTTTCGCATCCTCTCCACCGTCGAGATGCTTGCCGCCCTTCAATCCGATGTGATCCATGCCGGTGTGACCTTCGCTCCCATTGAAGAGCAGGGCGTCGTCACGAGCCCACTGGGGACCGACCGATGGGCTGCCGTAGTTCCCGCGACGGGGAAGTTTGCCCATACGCGGAGCGCATCTATCGCGGAGTTCGATGGGGTTCCTGTGATCTCGAATGGTGCCGAACGCACGCACCCTTTCCTTTTCCGGCAGTTGCAGGAGCAGTGCGCGGAGCGCGGCTTCCGGTTTCGGACCATCGCCGAGGTAAGTTCTCCCCATGAGGCGTTCGATCTGGTGCGGGAGAACGCGGGGATGGCTTTCCTGCCGGTGGGCGTCTGCGAGGAGCTGCCTGCGGGAATCCGCGCGGTTCTGATCGACGATCTGCCCTCCTTGCAGACGATCCTCGTTTATCGGCCTAACTGCCCCTCCTTCATTCCTACACTTGCCGAACGTCTGCGACGATGCCTCCGAAAGCACGCAAATCATAACGAAGGTCAGAAAAAGTAGATGCGGGTTTTCCCTGAAGTTTCCGCGAAATACTGCCTAATGCCTAGCCCTCCTTCGGTGATGTTCGCCAGGCATCAAGGTTGATGGGAAAAGTCTTGGACAGAGGGCAATGCCGGTCCTAGTGTCACGTTCATCGCAGTGGAGTTGACGCCGCTGCCGGAGGTGTTCATGCCACGTTTTCATCGAATTCACCGTCTGAGCTTCGTCTCGTCATTCCGCACATCGAAGTGGACGCGTCCAACCCTTACTCTCATTGCCCTTACCCTCATCCCTCCACTCGCTGCTCATGCTCAGAGCGGCAGTCCTTTCGACACCGGCTTCACATCCATCCAAACCCTCTTCACCGGCACTATCGCCAAGGTCGCAAGCCTGCTTGCCATTGTGATCGGCGGCTATGGGTTTGCGCACGGTGAACCGGGCGCAAAGAAGGCTACGGCGAACCATCAGCCGCCGCAGCCAATGATCCAGGACAACACCGACAACAACGTACAGGACTTGAAAAACCAGCTCCAGACCGAGCGGCAGAAGGAACAGCAACAGGCGGCGCTTGTCGCCGCTGCTGGTGACCCTGCACTTGCGTCTGCGACGCCCGCGCAGCAGGCCGCTGCCGCTTACGGGCCGACCGGAGTTGCCACATCCTGTGTGCCTGGCCAACCCTGCCCGCAAGCGGGCTATGGGCAGCAGGGGAACGGACAGCCCCAGCTCACCCCCGAGCAGCAGCAGGTACAGCAACTCGCCGCGAAAGAGCGGGAGAGAGCTGACGAGTCCCGCTTCGCTTCCAACCTCGTGTTCACGCGGCCTCCCGATCAGCCGCAGCAGCAAAACCAGCAACCGCCGTCCGGTCAGGCGATAAACCAGCGGCAGCCGGATAGCAGTCTCGTTGCGCCATGGTCCACAGGAGAACAGCCGCAAACCAACGAAAGTTACAAACGTCCCGTAGAGGCAAACATTGATTCAGCGACAGGTCAGCCGTACCTCGTGTACGAGGGTACGGTCCTCGATACGATCCTGATGAATCGCCTGGACGGGGACGCCGCGGGCCCGGTCAAGGTGCTTGTCTCGAATCCTCTCTATTCGCATGATCGTCAGCACGTCCTCGTCCCCGATGGCACCGTCGTTCTGGGTGAGGCAAAGAAGATCGGAGCCGCTGGTCTTGGCCAGCAGCGGCGCATGGCGGTTGTCTTCTACCGGCTCATCATGCCGGACGGTTACAGCGTAGATCTCGACCAGTTCCACGGCCTCGACCAGATCGGCGAGGAAGGCGCGAAGGATAAGGTCAACAATCACTATCTCCAAATCTTCGGCACATCCATTGCATTGGGTCTGGTCGCCGGTGCGGGTGAGATCGAGGAAGGCGGCGGCACCATTTCGACCAGTGGCTCCCAGGCATTCACCACCGGCGCGGCGGCCAGTGTCTCGCAGTCGGCGACGACCATCCTGGACCGCTTTATGCAAATCCCTCCCACCATCACCATCCGAGAGGGCCATCGGATCAAGGTCTATTTCACGCAGGATATGTTGCTGCCCGCGTATACCAACCACACCATCCCGCAGACGTACTGAGGAGATTCCATGCGATTCCGAATCATTATTTTTCTCTCCCTTGTTGCCATTGAAGGCTGCGAAAGCAAAGCACACAAGGTAGCGCAGTTGCAGGCGCAATACAACGCGACATACGCGGTTTATGCAAAGGACTGCCCGGACGATAACGCTTCCGGTGCGGCACGGATGCTCACCGGAGAGAAGCTCACAGCCGCACAGATGGCTGATCTCGAAGCGAAAAAGAAAGCTAGGGATGCGCGGTGCAAACCCCAGGCCGACCACCTCGCCGACATTCAGCGGCAGATTCTTGAAGCACAGCAGTAAGCACAATGGAGGACATCACCATGAGGAAAATCGTTATCAGTATCCTGTCCATCGGACTGGCCGTAATGTGGCAGCCCGCAGCACACGCGCAGTTCGGCTCCGGCATCGTTCTCGACCCAACCCAATCGGCCCACGCCCTTACTCAGATCGAGAATGAAGGCAAGTCTCTTCAGAATGAAGCCACGCAGATTGAGAATGGCACACAGATTTTCACCAACACGGTCAAGATCGCGTCCACTGCCTTGCAGACTTACAACCAGGTCGTCCAGCAGTACAACCTGTATCACCAGATGATGCTTGCTCCGCAGATGCTTTACGGGCGATTTCTCTCACCACAGACAGACCTAATGATGACGCAGCAGATTGCCAATCATTACGGCAACGGCTCCGGCACGTCATGGGTGAACTCCTCGAATACCGGCACCGCCGCAGCCTCTTCGATCCAGCTTGCCAGCCTTCCTCCGCTGACGGCCACGATCCCCACCGCGAACGTCACGACGTTTGCGGGGCAGCAGCAACTTGCTGCGCAGGGCGCGACCGTGGACCTGGGGGATTCAGTCGCAGCGACCGAACTCCAGACCATCGGAACCATCAAGGCTAACCAGTCTGCGCGACAGGCGGACATCACGGCTCTCGAAAATGCCACGAATACCACCGATCCCTCACAGGAAACAGAGCTGGCGGTGCTTCAGAGGATCAATCGCGCACTGCTTCTCCAACTCCGCACCATGCAGGACACGAACCAGATCAATGCGAATGCCGCTCTGCAACAGATGGTCATACAGAAGCAGCAGCAGGATGCAATGAAGGCATCTTTCCGCGATTCGTCGGGATACCAGAGCTACTACAAAGCAAATATCACCACCACCAGCAGCGGCGCGGCCAACCTGCTCACGCAGGCGTATTAGCAGGATTGCGCGCACTGCTTTTTCCTTCACAAACCTCTACTCATAGCGCCGGAGACTGTCTATCCTAGACACAGCCATCCGTTGCGCCTTTACAGGAGAAATCATGTCAAGGCGAACACGGTATCAACAAGGAAGCGTGCAACGCGAAAAACGGCGGAGCGGCCCGGATGTATGGGTCTTCCGCTGGTGGGAGTCTGGCTTTGATGGCACTAGCAGGCATCGGAAGGCAATCGTGGGAACAGTCCAGGTATTGCCAACTGAAGCGATGGCCCTCAAAGCAGCTCGTGCGTTGCGCATCGACGCCAACAAACAAACCCCGCAAGTGGACAGCGGGCCGAGCACAATCGCCGAACTCATCGCTCACTACCGGTTGAAAGAACTGGCCGTAGAGAGCCGGGGGCGGAAAGCGTTCTCGACACGCGCTGGCTACGAATGCTATCTGGAGAAATGGATACTGCCCCGTTGGGGAAGTTTCCGGCTCGAACAGGTGAAGCCGGTCGCAATGGAAGAATGGCTGGACAGCATCAAGCGGGCAAGGGCCACACGGGCCAAGATTCGGAACCTGATGAGCGCTCTCTTTCATCACGCGATGCGGTACGAGTGGGTGGATACCAACCCCATCAAGCTCGTGCGTCAAAGCGCAAAGCGGGAGCGGGTTCCCGATGTTCTCGAACTCTCAGAGATCCAGCTTCTCCTCAGCAAGCTCGAAGTGCGGGAGAGAACGTTGGTTCTGCTGGATGCAGCGACCGGGCTTCGCGTCAGCGAATTGCTGGCACTGCGCTGGGACGACGTAGACTTCAAGGCTCTTGAACTGAGTGTGACCCGTTCCATCTGGCATCAGGTAGTGGGGGAGTGCAAGACGGAAGCCTCTGCCAAGCCGGTTCCTCTCGACAGCTACATGGCCGAGGACCTGCTGCGCTGGCGGCGCACCAGCCCTTATCCGATGCAAGGAGATTGGGTCTTTGCCAGTCCATCCATGCAGGGCAAGCAGCCCTACTGGCCGGACAACCTCATGAAGCGGTACATCAAGCCGGTTGCGAGAGCAAACGGCATCCACAAGAAGATCGGTTGGCACACCTTCCGCCACACCTTCGGCACGTTGCTGAAGGACAACGGGGAGGATGTCAAAACCGTACAGGAGCTCTTACGGCACGCGAACAGCCGGATCACGCTGGATGTTTATACCCAGGCAGTGAACTCGACCAAGCGGGCCGCGCAGAGCAAGGTTGTAAAGATGATGGTGCGGGGCGTGGGTAAAACGGGTGTGGAAACATACCCGCAAGTTGTACAGTAACGGGCTTATTGTACCCTTATTGTACCCACGAAATGCTGTCACTTTGGTCGCCAAACACTCCTAAGTGCTTTGGAATGTATGGCGGGGACGACGGGGCTCGAACCCGCGACCTCTGCCGTGACAGGGCAGCGCTCTGACCAACTGAGCTACGTCCCCACTGGGCTGCTGCGATTTGCCGCTTCAGACCAGACCTTTGTTGTCTGGGAGGCGGCTGGCAGGCAGTGTGGAATGGGCTGCTATGCGGTCCGGTTTCAATGGACTAACATCGCAGCAACATTTATGAGTGTAGCAGAAAAGGATGGCTTTGCGGTGCTTCGCGGCGCGGGAATTTTCTCCGCGCCGGTTCCTTTTTGTGGCTTTTTGCCGGCTGGTTGATTCGCGATTTACGCCGACCAAGTGGTGCTTGCGCGGGTGGAACGGGTGCCGGCGATGAAGCCCATGTCCATGGAGATGCCGCGGACGCATTGCAGCAGGTGGTTGGCTATGGCGGGCAGCTTTTGCGAGGTTACGCGGAAGCTGGGGCCGGAGATGCTGACTGCGGCGACGGGTTGGCGCTGCGCGTCGAGAATGGGAACGGCGATGCAGCGCAGGCCCTCTTCCAACTCCTCGTCATCGACGGCGTAGCCGCGGCGGCGGGTCTTTTCGATCTCGGCGCGCAGGGCCTCCGGCGTGGCGATGGTGCGGTGGGTAAAGCGCTCGAAGCGGGTGCGGTGCAGGATGTCGGCGATGCGCTCTTCGGGCAGGAAGGCGAGGATGGCTTTGCCGACCGAGGTGCAGTGCACGGGGTTCGAGGCGCCGATGCGCGTAATCATGCGGACGGAGCGCGTGGGCTCGATCTTGTCGATGTAGATGACGTGTGCGGCCTCCAGAATGCAGAGGTGCGCGGTCTCTTCGGTCTCGGTGACGAGGCGGCGCAGGTGGGGCTGGGCGCGGTCGCGCAGGTCGTATTGCTCGATGGCCCGGTTGCCGAAGTCGAAGAGGCGCAGGCCGAGGCGGAATTTGCCGTTGCCGGTGCGCTCGACCATGTGGTGCCGCTCAAGGACCATGAGGAAGCGGTGCGCTGTGCTTTTGTGCAGTTGCAGGGAGGAAGCTACCTGGGCCAGGCCGAGCGGTGTGCCGCTCTCGCCGAGGAGGTCGAGAACAGCAAAGGCCCGGTCGAGCGCCTGTACTTTGTATGTACCGTGGGGGGAAGCGTCTCGCATCGTGGATACCCGTTTCGCCTAATGAATGATCTTAGTGTCCCAAAATGCGGTGTCGGGTGTCAAACCTGCTTCGAGCAGGGTCTGAGAATTGGAGAAATGCACTGGTTTTGGTGCAGACAAATCCGAGATGGCGGTTTCTTGCGTCTCCGGTTCTTGTAAGCTTTTTGGATTCTTTGGGTTGGAGATGATTTTTTTATTTCAAAATCGTGCAGGAACGTGACAGGAACGCGACTTTTCGACACCAGAATAACGCAATTCTAGGCAGCGAGGCCGGAATCCGCGGTTGGGGCGGCTGGAAAGAGATCTGCGCTTTCGACGCCGGGCTTTGTCCTCTTTTCCGGTTTCTGCTTGCCGAGGGCTGAGACGGCGATGCGGGCGGCATAGAGGAATTGTTTCGCGTCGTCGCTATCGACGGCGCCGATGGCCATGCCGTGAGTGACGGCGGAGATAAATGCCTTGATGGCGCGGCGACTGGTGGGTTCGGGCATGGCGATGTGAAAGGCCTGGGCGGCGGCATCGACGGCTTTCTCGTAGGCTTTTTCTGCCTTGCTGTATTCGTCGTATTCGGCGAAGGCACGTCGTTTGGGTTCGGAGAGGGGTGCGAGGAGGCGGTTGCGGGTGTCGCAGCAGCGCTGGACGGAGGCGCTTAGCGGCTCGTGCGTGCATGGAAGGTTGGAGTACATGGGGGTTCCTTTCTACGGCTGAATGGTGGCGATATATTCATGATCCGCTTTTCGGGGAAATAATATGCAAATTCGGGGAGGGAATTGGTGTTGGAAGGAAAGGGGGTAGCGGATATTTTTGACGCGGGGGCTCGACAGGGTGTTTTGTGGGGCGGGAATGCCGGCATCCGGCGCTCCACCCCATCGTATCGATGGGGTGGACGGTGGTAGATTGACGGCCTCTTTCTTTCCTGAAGGAAACCGGTGGCTATTTGCCTTCCTGCTTGTTCGGTTGCAGCTCGGGAGCCTTCTTCAACGCTTTTCTGACGTGCTTGGCCAGGCTGCTTGTCGCGTCCAGGTTTTCTCCGTTCGTACGTTTCGCCCCATTTACTTTTTCGTGGAAGACTGTTCGGCCGGATCGATCCTCCAGCGTGATGCTGCTCTTGATCTCCGTTGCTCCGGTGAAAGGGCCAAGGCCACGTCCGCGTGCACTGCCTTTCTTCCAGTTCTCGATGTCGAGATGCAGAACCAGTGTGCCGGGAGTTCTCCGGATGTCGCCCGCACGCCATACCTGGGCGAAGAGTCCACTCTGCGTGAGCTGCTCGATCAAGTCTTCGTATATAGCCGCGGGAAAGGCGGACGGGATACCGTCGATACTTTCACTTTCGGATGGTAGAGCTACCTCTACAGAGGGTCTAGTCAGACTGGATGCCGATGCTAGTTGGATTCCGGGCTCCTGTTGTGATTCTGAAGGCATCAGATCGCCTGTCTTCGGATAGTTGGCAGGAGAGAGTCCTAGGCCGGTGAGCGCGGAAGTAATACCTTGTCCCGTGTCTTTCGGCAGAACCAGGACGCATCCGTGAGTAGCGCTGTAAGAGTCCCTGTAGAACAGGGTTAAAGTCTCGGCTGGCGGCCGGGTCATTGTCACAGCGAATCCGACTCCGTAGGGGGCAGACTCCGCGAGCTTGCCTTTGGTTCCACGGATGAGGGGTTTATCGCCGTGAACGATGGAGAACGCAAGGATGGATCGGAGTGGGATTGTAGTGGAATCGCCCTGAATATGGAGAGTCATGGCTTTCTCGTCGAGGGCCAAGTCTCCTGTGGCTCCAGGTTTGTCTTCGAGGCCGACGATGTGGACGACGTTTTCGATGTGGACTGGCGCTTGTTGTGTCAGGTGCGAGGGAGTTTCGGTGGAGGCAGGTAATTGCGGAGCCTGCGCCCTGGAAGCAACGGCGGGCAACAGCAGCGAAGTCAAGAGAGCGGAGCGGGCGCTGTGCAGGAAGCGGGTGAGGGGAGTGTGTCTTCTCATAATAAAACAGACGTGTCGGTTTTATTTTTCGCTCAAATTCGCAATCCGGTTTCATAAAATATTCAACATGCACCCGTCACGCATTACCCGCAAACCACAAGCCCGCACTGAGGCTACGAAAGCGAAAATTCTGGATGCCGCGCAATCGTTGTTTGCTGAATCAGGCTTCGAGAACACTCAACTGGACGAAGTCGCAGCCCGCGCCGGCTGCTCACGCGGTGGAATCTACGCCCACTACACAAGTAAGGAAGATCTGTTCCTGGCCTTGATGGAGCATCGTGTCTCTGCAACCTTCAGAGCGACATGCAAGAAGATCGCGGCAGAGCCCGATCTAAAGGAACGCCGGAATATCTTCAAGCAGTGGCTTGTGCAGCAGGTCTGCGGCCCGGAATCGGGGACGCTTACTTTGGAGTTCAAGCTCTACGCGGTCCGGCGGCCGGAAAAGCGCGACGAATTGCTGGCTCTATACAACGCGCTGTTCTCAGGAACCGATGGACTTTCCATTGAGTTACTGTTTGGCGAGAAACTGACCAAGGCAGCACGAACCGCATTGGAACAGAGGCTGGCCGTGCTGAGTGGCGCCCTGAACGGTTTTATCCTTGAGCGTCACTTCCGTCCAGCGCTCCTGGCTCCAAGCCATTTGCAACCGTTGGCGGAAGAGATATTCGATGCACTGCTGCATACGTGATGCGGAGAAATCAGAGTTCTACTTTGTCGCCTTCGCCGGGGGCCAGGAAGAGGTTGGCTTCGAGGCCGTGCTGGCGGGTGTAGAGGTCGTGGTAGCGGCCATGGAGGGCGAATAGCTCGTCGTGGTTGCCGCGCTCTACGATGCGGCCGCCTTCTACTACCAGGATTTGCTCGGCGCGGCGGATGGTGGAGAGACGGTGGGCGATGACGAAGGTCGTGCGGCCTTCCATGAGCTTGGCGAGGCCGGCCTGGATCATGGCTTCGGATTCGGAGTCGAGGGAGCTGGTGGCTTCGTCGAGGATGAGGATGCGGGGCTCGGCCAAGAGGGCGCGGGCAATCGACAGGCGCTGGCGCTGGCCGCCGCTGAGCTTGACGCCGCGCTCGCCGACGATGGTGTCATAGGCTTCGGGGAAGCGCTCGGCGAATTCGTCTACGCGGGCGGTGCGGCAGGCGGAGAGGAACTGTTCTTCCGTTGCGTTGGGGCGCGAGAAGAGCACGTTCTCGCGGATGGAGCCGTCGAAGAGGAAGGATTCCTGCAACACGACGCCTAGCTGCGAGCGGTAGGTGTTCAGGTCGACTTTGGCGAGATCGATTTCATCGACGAGGATTTTGCCGGAGCCGGGTGTGTGGAAGGCGCAGAGAAGGCTGATGATGGTTGACTTGCCGGAGCCGGAGGAGCCGACGAGAGCGGTGACGGTGCCGGGCTGCGCTTTGAAACTAATGCCGTGGAGGACGGGCTTGTCGGGCTCGTAGGCGAACTCTACGTTATCGAATTCGACGCGGCCTTCGATGGGCGGCATCTTTTCGGTGCGGTCGGGAGACTGATTTTCTTCCAGCTCGGACATTAGCTCGTTGGTGCGGTCGAGGCCGGCGAAGGCTTCGGTGAGCTGGGTGCCGATGTTCGTGATCTGGATCATGGGCGCGACCATGAAGACCAGGAGCATGTTGTATTGGAAGTAGTCGCCGGTGGTCCATGTGCCATGGACGACGAGTTGGCCGCCGAGCCACATGACGAGGCCGGCGACGAGGCCCATCATGGTGGTGGAAGCCGAGGACATGACGCTGGTGAGCGTGAGCGATTTCATCACGTTATCGAGGAGGTGCTCGACGCCGGCGGCGAAGGTGTCGTGCTCGCGGGCCTCGGCGTGGTAGCCCTTGATGACGCGCACGCCGCCGAGCGATTCGGTGAGGCGGCCGGTGACTTCGGCGTTGATCTTGCCGCGCTCGCGGAAGATGGGGCGGATGGTCTTGAAGGCGTATTGCAGGATGAAGACGAAGAGGCCGAGCGCGGCGAAGACCGTCAGCGTGACGGTGGGGGATTTGTACAGCAGGTAGACGAAGACGATGACGGCGGTGAGCAGGCCGCCGAGGAACTCGACGAGGCCGGTGCCGATGAGGTTGCGGACGCCTTCGACGTCGGTCATGATGCGGGCAACGAGAGTGCCGGTGCGGTTTTCGTCGTAATACGAGACTGACAACAGGCCGACGTGCTTTTGCACGGTGCGGCGCAGCTCGGCGATGAGGCGCTGGCCGGCTTTGGAAAGCAATTGCGTGAGCGCGTAAGAGGTGATGGCCTGGACGAGCATGGCGCCGAATACGAGCGCGATGTAGAGGGGCAGCAGCTTCGGGTCGCCGGTGCGCGAGAGAACCTTGTCGAGCAGGCCCTTGCTGGTGTAGGGCATGACGAGGCCGGCTACGCGGTTGACGGCCATGAGGAGTAGGCCGGCGGCGAGAAGGCCTTTGCGCGGGGCGATGAGGGCGACGGCTTGCGGCCAGATTTTTTTGAGGCTTGGCTTGGGCTTGGGGGGCTCGCCGGTGGCTCCGGCGCGTATCTGGCGGCCGCCGGTGCGCTCGGCGCGCAGACCACCCATGCTGCCTCCGAGACCGGCTCCGCGCATGGTTCCCATGGCTAGACCTTTCCTGTGCGGCGGGCGACGATGAAGGAACGCACGCAGAGGATGACGTAGAGGAAGCAGAGGACGGACATGGCGGCCTTGGCTTCCGTGGCGGCTGGCATCGGGCCGAGTTTGCCGGTGAGGACGTGGATCAGGCCCATGATGGTGCCGAGAAAGCCGAGCAGGCCGAGGGTTACGTTGATGTGCGCGAAGAGCTTGCGGCGGGATTCGTTGGGGCTCATGGAGAGAAAGCCGAAGATGCCGAGCAGCATGCCGAAGCCCGCGGGAATGAGCGAGGTGGGATACTGGCTGCCGGTTCCGATAAAGCCGATAAGACCAAGCGCGATGAGCAGGACAGCAAAGACCAGCGTGACTTTCGCCATGCGAAAGACCTCCCGGGGATTGTTCTTAGTCAGGATAGCAGTTGGGGGATTGAGGCTCGTGCTGATCCCACCTTAGCCGGAAAAACAACAACCCGGCGAGGGTAGGGCCCCCGGCCTGATCTGGATTCTGTGTACGGGAATCGGTTTCGCGGTAAAATATGACTATAGTCAGTGACTATGGGGGGATTCCGATGCCAACGACGATTGCTGCGGGAGAGTTTAAGGCCAAGTGCCTGAAACTGATGGACGAAGTGGCGCGGACGCGGGAGACGCTGGTGATTACAAAGCACGGCAAGCCAGTGGTGCATGTTATCCCGGTAGCGGAGCCGAAACAGTCGCTCGATGATTATCTGGAGTCGATGAAGGGGAGCGGCGAGATTCTCGGCGACATTATTTCTCCGATTGATGTCGAGTGGGATGCGATGCAATGAGCGCAGCAGAGCCCGCACGGAGAGAACTTCTACTGCTTGATACGCATTCCCTTGTTTGGCGGGTGCTTTCTAATCCGCGTCTTGGAGAGCAGACGGAGGGGGCGATTCGAATTGCCTCGCGGGAAAGTCGTTTGCTGGTTTCCGCGATTACTCCATGGGAAGTGGCTCTGCTGGTCAGCAAGAAGCGAATTGACCTTTATCGAGATGTGATGGAGTGGGTCGAAGATGCGTTGGCGATGCCTGGCGTGACGCTGGTCGGGCTGGAACCGGAGATTGCGGTGGAGAGTACGCGGCTGCCGTTTGAGATGCACCCGGATCCGGCAGACCGGATTCTGGTCGCGACAGCGCGACGGCTTGGGGCTACGCTGGTGACGGCGGATCGTGCGTTGCTGGCGCTGGCGGAGCAGGGAAATTTTCGGGCGATGGATGCAACGAGCTAGGCGGCGACTGGTTTGTTGATCGGCTGCGCCGACTACTCGTGTGAGCCGGAGACGCGGATTGCGGAGAGGTCGTGCGGCATTTCGCCGTTGAGGAAGGCGGCGCGGTGGTCGGGATCGCCCAGGTCCATTTTGAAGTGATACCAGGTGTTGTCCTGAAGGATTCCCATGTTCCAGGGGCCGGAGACGGAGTCGGAAAATTGCCAGACGATGTGGAAGCCTTCTTCGTTGGTGAATCCTTCCAGGTCGGCCTGAATGATGGCGTCTCCGCGCTCCCATAGCGCGGCGCGCAGGGCGTGGAGCGCGTTGCCGCCTTCTTCGGTGTCGGCGCCTTGCAGGTGCTGGAAGGCGTAAACCGTTCGGACTTCGGGCAAATACTCTTTGAGCCATGCGACGCCGGTTTCCGGTTTGCACTCTTCGATGTCTTCGAGAAATTCCGCGACTGTATCCTGGCCAACTGAGCCGTTCGAGACAGGATTGCGTTCGAGCACCGCGACTTCTACGCCGTCTTTGCTGGAGAGCAGGAGGCTCTCCCAATCTTCTTCGCCGTCTTCGATGGTGAGGGTGTACGAGGAATGGTGCTCGCCGAGCAACTGCGCGAGTTCCTCGATGGAGGGAAAGGATTCGTCTTTCGATAAGACTCGCGAGTAATAGCCCATTTTGCTTTCAGGACAACCAGATTTTCCAGGTTAGGCGGCGGGTTGCTTGCTTTCAGACTCGTCCGGCTCGGGAACGATTATGCGCTCCTTTGAGCTTAGAAGCGCCTGCAAATCCTGGGGCAGAGACGAGAAAGGCTTGAACTGTGCGAAATCCCGCTCGGTCAACTCACGGACTTCGCCTTCGTCATTCGTCAATGTTTTTTGGCTTGCCATATTTGCGCGCCTCTCTGTCATTCGCTTTACGGAAACTAATGACTCGAATTCCGTTTGCCTGCGGCCGAAAACATAAAATGTGCAATCGCCGATGCAAATAACCCGCTGCTACGATTCGATGCTCGCCATTACGAATTTCGCTTTCATAGTGGGCCGATGCAAAATCGAAATCGGCAGCCTGATTAAAGCCCAAATTGCGTTCCCGCACATTTCGCTCGCTCTTGCGCGGATCGAACGTGATTTCCACACGGTTGATTATATCGGTAGTT
>JAATFM010000072.1 GCA_015655195.1 Terriglobales bacterium | reverse complement strand
GTGTTGCCCGCGTTGTCGGAGACCAAGACAGCGAGCGTGGTGGTGAAGGTGACATCCACAGCCACACTTGTTGAGGTAGAGTTGGCGAAGCTGCTGTCTCCGCCATAGCTGGCAGTGATGCTCTGCGCGCCGACCGGGAGAGTGCCGGTGGTCAGTGTCGCTGTGCCGCTGGACAGCGTGGCTGTTCCGAGTGAGCCAGCGGCATTTGCAAAGGTGACCATGCCGCTGGGCGCGCCGCTGCCGGAGCTCGCGGCAACCGTTGCTGTCAGCGTTACGGAGCTGTTGAGCGCAGGCTGTGCCGAGGAAGCGGTCAATGCGGTTGTCGTCGGCGTCAGAGTGGGCGGCGGAGGCGGTGGAGGTGGAGGCTGCGTTGTGGCGTGGCCGCTGCCGCCGCATCCCGTCATCCAGAGCGATGCCGTACAGATTGCGAAAAGCACCACGCCAAGCGTCAGGAAGGTTCTCCTGCGGCGCTTCGGAAGCACGAGCAGCACAATGCCGGCGAGGCTCAGTGCGGCGGCTGTTGCAGCCCTGGCCTCTGTTTTCACGTCGCGCGGCAACGAGCTATGCAGGCTGTGAACAGCAGACTGTGGCACAACCGGGATAATCGTAGAGGCTGTCTGCAGCGTCAGCGTCGAACTTACTGCGCCAGCCTGTCCTGCAGCCGGCTGGCTGAAGGCACAGGTGATGCCGGTCGGCAGCGATGCCGGGCAGGCAAAGGTCAGCGACGCCGGATCGAGCGTGGAACCGCTCGCAGGCGTTGCCGTTACAACGATGCTTCCCGTGGAGGAAGGTGTCATCGTCAGCGTGGAAAGATTCAGCGCGACTGCGAACCCGGCGCTGACAGTGATGGTCGGAGCAGCGATGGTGGATGTGTTGTAGCTGCTGTCACCCGAGTAGGAAACCGTGATCGTGTTCGCGCCGGACTTGAACTGATCCGAAGCAAGCGTTACATACGCCGTCGAAGACGGGGCTGCGGACGAGCCTGCCGCGACCGTCAGGGGGAGCGTTGCCAGCGTGCTGCCGCTGGTGGTGTCGGCAATGACGACCGTTCCAGTCGGCGCAACACCATTCTCCACGCCGGTCAGCGTTACGAAGATCGCGGTCTTCTGACCCGGCTGGAGCGTGGTGCGCGTTGCCGTCACCTGTCCGGTAACCGATCCAGGCTGCACCGTGACGGAAAGGCCGGTTGACTTGCTCGCGGCAAAGGTTGCATCGCCGGGGTAGGTGGCGAACAGGTGGAAGGTGCCCACCGGCAACGCAGGAATCTCCGCAGCGACCTGTCCATCCGCGAGCGTTGCGCTTCCGATGGAGGCATTGCCGATAGCGGAAATATCCGAAAGGATAGCGATGTCGCCCGTCGGTGTGACGCCGTTGGCGTCCGAGGACGAAACCATGACAGTTGCGTCAAGGCTTGAGCCGTATGCAATCGTTGTGCTGTCGGCAGTGAGCGTCGTCGTGGTTGCGGCGAGGCTCGCCGCGGCCGTGGCCCAGTTCTGAACCATGTTGTAGGCGTTTACGGAGCCAAGGCCGGTAGCGAGATCGTAGCCCGTTGTTGTTGCGTAGCCGGGCAGCAGGGCAAACTCATCGCTGCCATTGGTGGCCGTGCAATTCTGCGTATAGGCAAGGCAGGGAACCTCGTTGCTGCCGTCGGTCACGTCGTAGAAGGTGCAGGCATTGCCTGTGCCCATGCCCACGCTCGACGATGTGCAGGCGTTTGCATTCGCGCCGCCATACTGCGCCGCCGCCAACTTGTAGATCATGTAGTTGGCGTTGCCTTGCTTCGAGCTCGTTTTCTGCTCAACAAGAGCAAGCATGCCGGCAAAGATGGGGCTGGCGAATGAAGTACCGCCTGCGCCTTCGAGTTCGGTGTTCACGTTGCACTGGCCGTTGCTCGTTACATCGGACTCGCAGTAAGCGTAGAAGGTATTCCAGAGGCCATCGCCTGCCATCAGGGAGACATCGGGGAGATCGCGTGCATTGTCGTTGGGGATGCCAGGGACACCGGCCTGCCACGCGGGCTTCGGATTACCGCCCTGGCAGGAGCTGGGGCTCTGTCCATCGGAGGTAATGCAGGCGCTGACGCCGCCCCCGCCGCCGCCGATGGGCGATTCGTACTGCTCCAGGTTGTAATCGTTGCAGAGAGCCTCTGGGGTTGCATCCTGCGTGCCCTCGCCCTGCGCCTGCAACGCGGCAAGAAGATCCGGGTTGCCGCAAGTGTCGTTCCAGGCCGACTCCGGCATGTACGACTTCACCGAGGCCAGTGTTGTCGGATCGTTGGTTGAATTCCAATAGGTGCTCGTCGCAACATAGGTTCCATAGAGGTCCGTGCCGCCAACGGCCACGTTGTACGGCGTGGAGGCAAAACCGCTGACCGAAAGGCCTAACTCCGCATAGGCGTAGCTCTGATCGCAGGAGCCGGAGCCGGAGTCGCCGGATGCAACGGCAACGGTAATGCCCTGCGCCGCCGCCTGCTCCCACATCTCGGTGAAGAGCTGGTTGCCGCTGGTGCCAAGCGCAAGCTCGCAGGCGCCATAGCTCACACTCATAATGGGCGCAAGATTGTTGTTCAGGATGTAGATTGCCGCATCAACAATACCGTTCGAGGTGTTTGTGGTCGGCGCAACAACCAGATCGATGGTCGCGTTCGGCGCCACCGCGCCTGCCCACTCCACATCGAGATCGGCCTCGCCTTCATCTGGGCTTTCGCCATCGGCTCCGCTCAGCAGGCCGGGATTCGGCCCATCGTAAATGACGTTCAGCTTCTTTGCCGGCAGACCGAAGGTCGAGCGGAAGTAGTCGATGTCGGCGGTCTTGATGTCCGAATCGCTGACGATGGCAATGGTCTCGCCTGTGCCGTCAATGCCCTCATCCCATAGCGGCTTGATGTTGTAGATCGTCGCCAGATCATACGGCGCAATCGCGTAATAGGTCCCCCCCTGCTGTGTCGTCGTAAAGGACGGATGCGGAGTCTGCGCGAGCTTAGCATTCGCAACGGGCAGCCACTTGCTGGAGCCCGCATCGCGGCGCATAGTGCGCGGCGCTGAGTGCATCGGCTTGAGCGGGAAATTGTTCAGCGAGGCAAAGCCCGCCACCACCGGCGCAAGCGCCATCGGAATCTGCGGATCGGCGGCATTGGCAAAGTACGTTTTGCCGTTCACCTTGTAGCTATGCAACTCGGTGTGGAAGGCTTCTTTCAACTGCGCGTTTGTGCCGGTAAAGGCGACGATGTTCTGCCCCGGCTGCGGCGCTTCCACCGCGAAGCCGAAGCTGGTAAGCCATGCGGTGATCTTTGCCATGTCCTGCGGAGCGACGCCGTACTGCGCGCCGTACTGCTGCGGCGTAAGCCAGCGATGATAGCTCGGCGAGTTAGGATTCTGCTGCGCGGCCGTCAGCTTGTCGAGCGCGGCCTGCTGCTCCTGACCACGCTTGAGCACAAGAATGGTGCGGCCCAATGCGAGCGAGCCGGGCGCAGCGCCTTGGTCCGCGGCAGATGTTGCAAGCGGATGCACGTTGCCCTTGAGGGTTACCAGTTGATCGTTGTCGATCTTCTGCGCGATGAGCGGAACAGGAGCGGTGCTCCCGTTCTTGAGCCCCCCGGCAGAGAACTGAGCCAGAACTGGCACAGCCAGCGCGCATAGCCCAAGCGAGAGCGTAGCGATGGCGCGGCGAAGAGTTGTGAGGCTACACGAAGACATCATTTTTTCTCCAAAGAAAAATGCAGATGGGGAATTCACAACGATTGCCGTGAATATCCGGAAGGCTATCTTCACGCTGCAAGCGGAGAGCCTCAGCGATTCGAGGCTCTCCACTCCTGCTGTTTGCTTAGTTCGTCGAAGCCGGCTGCGTAATCGTCAAAGCGAGTGTCTGTGTCTGCGTGATGCTCCCAGACGTTGCGGTAATTGTCAGCGTCGAATTGCCTGCGGGCGTTCCGGCGTATTGCGGCTTTGAGCTGCCACCGCAGCCTGTCAACGCACCCGCACCGGCCAGCGCCAGGATTGCAACCAGCATGGCGAGGAATGCCTTCGGCAGACGGCGGCGAATCGGCAGAAGCAGCATGGCCAACCCGGCCAGGGCTACTCCGCCAACAGAGCCGAATCCCTTTGCATTATTCTTCGCTTGGTAGATGTTGTTGGGAGCCGTTGTTGCGACAACAACCGAGACGACCGCAGCCTGATTCGCCGCGAGCGTCGTGCCGCCCGGCGTCACCGTGCAGGTTGCCTCCGCAGGAGCGCCGCTGCAAGTGAACTGCACCGCGCCCGCGAAGGTGGCATTGCTGGCGAGCGTAAAGGTGGCTGTTCCTGTGGCGCCCTGCGTGAGCGAGAGCGCCGTGGGCGAGAGACCCGAAACGGTAAAGGTCGGATTCAGCGGCTGCACTGCGACATTCACTGCCGTGCTCGCCTTGGCGCCGTTGTAGTTGCTGTCGCCCGGGTAGCTGGCCGTAAAGGTATGACTGCCTACGGAAAGATCGCTCAGGTTAATGACCGTGCTCAGCCCTGAGATAAAGGCCTGCTGGAACAGCGTGCCGTTATCGTAGAGGTCCATTGTGCCCGTCGGCGTGGCCGTGCCCACCGTCGGAGCAAGCGTTGCCGTCAGCGTGACCGGATCACCCTCGTTTGCCGTTGCGCCGGCTGCTAGCGTAAGGTTGATCGCGCCGATATTCAGGAAGAGATCGGAGCCGTAGCCGCCGTCGTAGATAACGTCGGGCGCGCCGTCGCTGTTGTAGTCGCCGACCAGCAGCGAGCCGCCATGACTGACGCCGGTAAAGGTCGCGGTAAGCGGACCGAAGGCGCCGCTGCCGATGTTGGTCAGGTAGGCGAAGCCGCCGGATAAGTCGAGCGCAATGTCGGGACGCCCGTCGTTGTTGAAGTCCGCGATGCCGATGTCCCACGGAGTCTCACCGACGGCGTATTGCATCGCCGCTCCGAAAGATAAATCGCCATTGCCCTTTAAGACTTCAAGGCCGGCGGAGTTGAAGATCTGGGCCCCGTTGGTCTGGAACTTGGTGATAACGCCGATAGCCAGATCCTGCTTGCCGTCGCCGTCGAGATCGCCAAGAGAAATGACGGAGGTCCTGGTGTAATTGGTCACGGTACGCACGCCATGGCGGTCGAAGGTGCCATCGCCCACACCGGGGATAACGTAGACACCGTAGGTTCCGGTATTGGGATCGTTGTCCGTAACGACGAGGTCCAGAATGCCGTCGCCGTTCAGATCGACCAGCTTGGGCTGAAAGAGCTCCCCGCCATAGGCGGTGAAGGTTGAAACAAAGGTGCCGTCCCCTTTGTTGAGGAGGACAAAAAAGCCCGAGCCAATGGCGCTGGCGCTGGAGCAGGAGGCGTCGCCGGAATAGGCGAAGACGAGGTCCAGAATGCCGTCGCCATTCACATCGCCCGCATCGGCGTAGTTGAGCGGGCAGGCAATGCCGAGCGGCATATCCTGCAGCGCGGAGAAAGCGCCGTTCCCCTGTCCGTAGGCAAAGGCGACGCCATCATAGGAGGGAAGGATGAGATCGCCAATACCATCGCCATTAAGATCGACGACCAGGGACTCGATGTTGGCAATGTTGCTGCTGTCGAGGGCAGTGCCGGCAATGGCCTGCTTGTAGGTAAAGTGGCCTTTGCCGTCGTTGAGGCCGATGACAATGTTGGGGTCCGAGGGAGTGGTGCTGTTGTACTCCGTCGAAACGGTATCGGGAATGCCGTCGCCGTTGATGTCGCCCGTGGCAACTACGCTGAAGTTCGGCGCTATATCACCCGGACCCACAAGCACGGGAGCACCGGCGAAGCTGCCGTTTCCACCAAGATAAAAGCCGACAGTGTTGAGGCTCGTATCCAGATTGACGAGATCGACGTTGCCGTCGCCGTTAAAGTCCGCGGCGGCGGGCTGCTGCGGAGTGGTTGCCACGCCGCTTGCAAGCTGCACCAGCGGGATCGAAGAGAAAGCACCCTTGCCCTGCCCCAGATACGCGGCGATCTGTCCGGTGGAGGTATACGTAATAACGTCCATGTTGCCGTCGCCATTCACGTCGGCAAAGCTCGTTGTGATCGGATTCGAGAGGCCGGTAATCACGGCATTGGCCGCGCCGAAGGTGCCGTCGCCCTTGCCGGAGGCCATGTAAACGCTGTCGAGAGCGAGGCTGAAGAGCACGTCCGGCACGCCGTCGCCGTCAATATCGGAGACCTCAAGGCCGCCGTAGGCGCCATTATCCACGCCGGTGACGACTGCGCCGGTGGTCGGAATAGCGGTGGGCAGAGCGGCAAAGTTCCCCGTTCCATCACCCTTGAGCACGTTCACAAAGGCGACGTAGTTATTGGCACTCACGTCTATACCGCCGAGCAGGAATACCAGGTCCAGCTTGCCATCCTTGTCCATATCGACAAGGCGAAGCTGACCGCGCTGGATGTAGATCTCGCCGGGAATCGAGGCGGTCATCTCCTTGGTTGGGGCGACAAATGTGCCGTCCCCCTTGCCCAGGTAGATCAGGCTCTCGATAAAGCTCGTGGGATAGCTGGGGTCGGTTGCCAGAACAACCATGTCCATGACACCGTCGCCATTCACGTCGCCCATCGCAATGCCGCCGTTGCGGAGAGCCGGGTAGTAGTAGTTGCCAGTAAAGGGAATCGGCATGGAGACGTACGAGGCGAAAGTGCCGTTCTGCTGGTTGAGAAAAATATCGACGTTGTTGCCGTCGAGCGCGAGCAGGTCCGGGTAGCCGTCGCCGTTGATGTCCGCAGACACCGCGCCGAACATCTGCGTGTTGCCATTGACGGCAGAGCTGTTGACGGAAGTGACCGCCATGCTGCCGAGCTTGCCCGGACCTGAGTTGAGCAGGACAGTCACGGTGCCGTTGCTTTGCAGATTGACGATGTCGGGCAGACCATCCTTGTTCACGTCCATGGTGAGAGCGGCGGCAGAGGGAGAGCCATTTGTGGCCGCCGACATGAAAGGGCTGGCGCTGAGAAAGCCGGGAATACTATAGGCCGGCCCGGTGCTCGGCACATCTTCAGCTTCTGGAGTGGCCAGCAGTCCGTTGGGGTTGCTCTGGCGCATCTTTTGCAGAGCCGTTTGCAGATCGGGCCCAAAGGCGCGCTGCCTGGGTGAGAGGAAGGTGCGCTTCGGGCTGGCCG
>JAATFM010000099.1 GCA_015655195.1 Terriglobales bacterium | reverse complement strand
TCCAGCAGCCATCGCCAGCAGTAAAATCCCGCTCCAACCTCTCCGCATCGACTCGCCCGCCTCCTGCTTCGCTCTTTCTATTATGTCCCGTGCCCCACCCTTGCGCCTGCCGGGGTCCCCGCGGACAGGTCTTCGTCCGTGGGGTGGTTACTGGCGCAAGGGTGGGATAGCAACACCGTCACCCTACCTGTTTTCGTCGTCCCTTGACACCATCCCCCTCAGATTTCTAGACTTATACAGGAGCATTCCATCTACCATTCGATCAACTTCTTTGTTATCTGCCGCTTGCCATTCGCAGCGCGGCCGGAAAACAAGGTTGGAATGCCCGCTGCGGGGTTCGAACACCCGCGTCGATGCACGTTTCAAGGAGCGCCGCGATGACGGAAACCCGCGTCAGCCCGCGAGAGCGGCTGGTGCTTACGGCCATCATCGAACTCTACATCGCCACCGGCGAACCCGTGGCCTCGCAGGCCGTTGCGCGCGCTTTAGCCGACCGCGAGGGCCTCAGCTCCGCCACCATCCGCAACGTCATGGCCTCGCTGGCCGAATCCGGCCTCCTCGAACAGCCCCACACCTCAGCCGGACGCATTCCCACCGCCGCCGCATTCCGCTATTACGTCGAGCAAATCAGCCTCGCCGGCCGACTCGCCTCCGGCTCCGCGCCCACAGGCCCGGCTGCACTCAATTCGCAAATCAGCAGCGAGCGCCAAAACCAGATTCACGACCAGATCGAAGACAGCTTCTCCGGCGTCTCCGGCCCCAACGAATACCTCCAACGCACCTCGCAGGTTCTGGCCCTGCTTTCGAGCGGCCTCGGTGTGGCCCTCGCCGGCTCGACCGGCTCGCAGATTCTCGAACACATTCATTTCTCGCGCCTCGCCGGCGGCCGCGTTCTAGCCGTCCTCGTCACCCAGGCGGGCGCCGTTCAGGACCGCGTCCTCGCGCTCGGCCGCGAGATGACGCACATCGAGCTCGAAACCTCCGCCCGCTACCTCAACGAAAACTTCCGCGGCTGGCTCATCGAGCGCATCCGCACCGAAATCGCCCGCCGCATGGACCAGGAGCGCGCCGCCTATGACGCCCTTCTCACCAGCCTTCTTACCAGTGTGGAAGAGCTTTGCCGCCAGGGCGCGCTCGCCAGCCCGGCTGGCCCCGCGCTCTTTGTCGACGGCATATCGAACCTCATCGCCGCCGAGGTAGACCGCGAGCGCCTCCGCCAGATGCTCGCCGCGCTTGAAGCCAAGCAGCGCCTCGTCGATCTGCTCTCCGCCTATGTGGACGGCCGCCGTCAGGAAGTCCGCGTCGTCGTCGGTCTCGACGCAGTTTCGCCCGCCGACTCGCCCTCTGCCATGCAGGATTTGGTTCTCATCGGCGCGCCGGCCCGCCTCGGAGCCGCCGGCATCGGAACCGTGGCGCTTATCGCCCCCACGCGCATCCAATATCAAGAGATGATTCACGCCGTCCGCTACATCGCGCAGCTCTCCGAGCGCCTCCTGCCAGTCGCGCCCGATGCGATTCCAGAGCCGTTTCCGGACCGCATCCAGCCCGATTAGACGGCTTCTAACGAATCCCGCGAATCAGTTTTGTATCAGGGCACGGCTGGTAGGACGGGGATTTATCCCCGGCAACCAAATCGGGCAGAATAGAAGAAGGGGCTTTAGCCCCCGAGGTTCGCTTTTGAAGCCAAAGACGCCGAAAAAGCCGGATTTGACGGAGACGCCAAATCAACCATGGAATCATCCCAAAAATATCGCCCGAAACATCGGCAAGTTGTGGAGAATCATGCCTGAGCAGGAAGTAGAAATCACCGAAACCAACGCCACCCCGGTTGACGCCGCATCGGGACAGACCGTATCGTCCCAGCCCGAAGCCGCGCCAACGGACAGCGAAACTGTCTCCCGCTCCGAATTCGAGCAGACGAAAGCGGAGCTGGCGAAGCTCTCCGCCGAGCGCGACCAGCTCGTGGACCGCCTCGCCCGCCTCCAGGCCGAGTTCGAGAACGCCCGCAAGCGCGCCGAGCGCGAAAAAGCCGAATTCCGCGACTTCGCCACCGGCTCCGTCGTCGAGAATTTCCTCCCCGTCCTCGACAATTTCGAGCTGGCTCTGAAAGCCACCGGCTCCGCCGACCAGCTCCGCTCCGGCGTCGAACTGATCGTAAAGCAGATGGACGAAGCTCTCCGCCAGCTCAACGTCACGGCCATTCCCACCGTCGGCGAGCCCTTCGACCCGCGCTTCCATGAGGCTCTCGGCTCCGTGGAGCGCGACGACCTGCCCGACCACACCGTCGCCGAAGAGATTCGCCGCGGCTACAAGATTCGCGAGCGCCTGCTGCGCCCGGCCATGGTCCGCGTCGTCTCCAACCCCAAACAGGTTGCGGAGTAAATGGTAGGCCGGGGGTTTAACCCCGGCCTACCAGGCCAGACTCATTTGGCTGGATTTATTGCCGGGGATAAATCCCCGGCCTACCAAACAAGGAAACGAGACCGTGTCACCAGTGAGCAAAGCGGATTATTACGAGGTTCTCGGCGTCTCTCGCGACGCCTCCGATCAGGAACTGAAAAGCGCCTACCGCAAACAGGCGCTCAAGTACCACCCTGACCGCAATCCCGGCGACCACACCGCCGAAGAGAAATTCAAGGAAGCAAGCGAGGCTTATCAAGTCCTCGGCGACGCTGAAAAGCGCGCCGCCTACGACCGCTACGGCCACGCCGGCGTTGGCGCGGCAGGCGCAGGTTCCTACGGCGGCGGCTTCTCCGGCTCCGTCGACATCGGCGACATCTTCGGCGATCTTTTCGGAGAAATGTTCGGCACGGGCGGCGGTCGCGGCGGCCAGAGTCGCTCGCGGGTACAGCGCGGCGACGACCTCCGCGTCGATCTCACCCTTAACTTCGAGGACGCCATCTTCGGCCACGAGACCGAGATCAAAATCCGCCGCCTCGAAGTCTGCGAGACTTGCCACGGCACCGGCTCCGCATCAGGAAAAGGCCCTGTCACCTGCCAGCAGTGCCAGGGGCGCGGCCAGATTCGCTACCAGCAGGGCTTCTTCTCCGTGGCCCGCACCTGCTCGGCCTGCAACGGCGCGGGCTCCATCATCCCCGACCCCTGCCAGAGCTGCCGCGGCGAGACTCGCACAGCCCGCGAGACCAAGCTCGGCGTCAAGGTTCCTCCGGGAGTCGAGGACGGCACCCGCATCCGCTACTCCGGCGAGGGCGACTCCGGCCGCTTCGGCGGACCCAAGGGCGATCTCTACGTCGTCCTCTCCATCCGGGCGCATGATGTCTTTGAGCGCCAGGGCAACGACCTGCACTGCGTCGTTCCCATCAGCTTTCCGCAGGCTGCTCTCGGCGCGGAGATCGAAATCGAATCGATCGACGGCTCCGTTCCGCTCAAAATCCCCGAAGGCACGCAGAGCGGCAAAGAGATTCGCGTCCGCGGCCGCGGCGTTCCCATCCTGAACAGCAAAGGCAAGGGCGACCTGATCGTCACCGTCGCCGTGCAGGTGCCGAAGAAGCTCTCCAAGGTGCAGCGCGAGTTGATGCGCCAGCTCGCCGACTCCCTAGCCATCGAGAACAAGCCCGCGTCTCCCAGCTTCCTCGACAAGATGAAAGACCTCTTCAACTAATCCGCCTGCCCCACAACCCTCCCGTGCCCCATCCTTGCGGCTTCTTTCTGCCGCAAGGGTGGGACAACTGGCAGCCTGACCAGCCGCCGCGAAACCTTCCCCCCGCCCGCAGCGTCCTCATCCTCGGAGGAGAATTTCCCCATGCACGCTTTTCGCTTTGGCTCTCGACTCGCCCTCGCCGCCCTCTTTCTCGGCTCATCTCTCGCTAGCGCACAGGCTCCGTCACCCGCTCCAGCCGCAGCGCCGCCCGCGCCTGTCCCGCCCGCCATTCTTACGGCGAAAAAGCTCTTCCTAGCCAACGACGGCGCCGATGCCGGCCTCTTTCCCCATCCCTTCAGCGGCAGCACCTCGCGCGGCTATGACGAGTTCTATGCCGCCCTGCGCGCCATGGGACGCTACGAGCTTGTCTCCAGCCCCTCGCAAGCCGATCTCGTCCTCGAATTCCGCCTGCTCGCGCCGCTCGGCCCAACCAACGGCGACAAGTCGAATGGCGCTCCCGATCCTCTGCCCGCCGTCCGGGTAAGAATCTACGACGCTCAGAGCCATTTCGTGCTCTGGGCCTTCTCCGAGGAAGTGGAAGGCGCACTGACCCAGCAGCCCCACGACCGCAAATTCGACGAAGCCATCGCCCGGCTCGCCAAGGACTTTCAGAATCTCACTGTCCCGTCGCCGGCCGCACCGCAGCCGTGAAACCGCGAGTCCGTGAAAACACGAGCCGCGGACTCGCACAATTTCTGTGCCGGATTTGCATAGAATTTCGCGTTTTCTGAAACAATGGAGTCAGTTGAGAGAAAGGCCCGGTTCCGTCAGGAATCGGGCCTTTTTCTTTTCGAACGACCAGAAATTGCGAAAGGAGCGCTATGCGAACCAGCGCCCAGGGTCTCGATCTCATCATGCAATCGGAAGGCTTCCGAGCCACAGTCTACAAGGATGTCGCCGGAATCCCCACCATCGGCTACGGCCACCGCATCCTGCTTGGCGAGTCCTTTCCCGCCAGACTCACCCAGCCCGAAGCCCAGGCGCTGCTGGCGCGGGACGTGGGAGCAGCCGAAGAAGCCGTTTCCATCCTCGTCAAAGTCCCGCTCACGCAAAGCCAGTTCGATGCGCTTGTCGATTTTGTCTTCAATCTCGGCTCCGGCAGGCTCGCATCGTCCACGCTGCTGCGCGAACTGAACGCCAGGAACTATGCCGCTGCTGCCGCGCAGATTCTTCTCTGGAACCGCGCCGGCGGCAGGGAAAACTCCGGCCTCAAGCGCCGCCGGCAGGCCGAGTTCCGCCTCTTTACTACCGGCACGCCTGCGGAATCCGCCACAGAGCCAGCTAAGCCGGAGCCCAAATCTGTTCCCAGTTCCGCTCAAGCCCACGCATCGGGAACCGCCGCCTAACCGCACAACGGCATAGTGGCTCAGCTTGCATTTGCCTTGTAACAGGGCACGACTAGTAGGCCGGGGATTTATCCCCGGCCTACCGAATGAGCCACATATAACGGAACGGGCTTTAGCCCGCGCTTTCAAACTGGCCGACTACCGAAAACGGAGTTACTTCTGCGAAGTCAACGCCGGCACAGCGCCAGCGGAATCCTTCTTCTTCCCGGCAGTTTTATCGCCGGCATGCTTGTCCGCTTCAGGTTTCAGTGCCGGCTCATGCTTCTGCACCGGATTCCTCAACAGAGGCCCGTTCAGCGTCTCCGGCGTCCGCACCGCTCCGGCGCTTGAAAAGCCTCCCGCCGGACGAACCGGAACCGGCACGGAAACCGCGCTCGTACCCGCGCCGCCGCCGACACGCGCATAGATTCCCCACGCGCCGCCAACTGCCACGCAAACGATCGCCGCCGCAGCCGCACCGCGCATCAGGTTCGACAGCCACGCACTGCGTCCTGCAACATTCCCGGCAACACGCCCCGCCGGCCAGGCTACGACCTTACCCGTAAGCGCAGCCTGCTGTGGAATCACACGCAGCCGCGACCGCAGCCGCTCGGAGAGTTCCTCCGGCGCAGGCAGGCTCGCAATCAGCCGCAGCGTAGCCTCCGCCTCACCTGCCGTCGAGTTTGCCGCCGCCGCTTCGGGCAATCCCGCGTTCCGCGACCTTCCTTCGTTTTCCATTCTGCTCATCGCACACTCCTTTGCCTGCCGAGCAAATCCGCCATCAGGTTCCGCGCCCTGAAAAGCCTTGACCGCACGCTCGACTCTGTAATCCCCAGCACCGAGGCAATCTCTACACTCGAAAGCTCCTCAAACGCCGACAGCATCAGCACCTCGCGCTCCTTGTCGGGCAGCGTCTCCACCAACCCGAGAACCCGCGCATGATGCTGCGCCGCCACGGCGCGCTCCTCGGCGGTCATGCCGCTCGCAGGCAGCACCCGCGTCAGCTCGTCCACGTCGTCGGTCTCGGGGCGCGTCTTGGCCCGCCGCTTGCGATCCAGAACGATGTTCCACACGATCCGGATCAGCCAGACGCGGTGATTGCGAACCTCGCCCAGCATCTCGCTGTGCCGCAGCGCGCGCAGAAATGCCTCCTGCACCGCGTCTTCGGCGTCCTCGGCCTGGCGCAGCACCGAATACGCCACGCGGTAGAGTGTGGGCGAATACTCGGCCACCAGCTCATTCAGCAGCGCGGCGAGCGCCTGCTCTTCGTTATACTCACTCGCTTGGTCAGCCACAGCGCTCCCGGCAAACACCCATGCTGGATTCAGTGTGAAGCTCGCGCTCGTCATATAAACCAGACGCAGCCGCCCCGATTCCTGCTCAAAAAGCCGCTCAAAAAGCAAAGAGACTGCCCGTTCCGAGCAGTCTCTCCGATTCCATCTTCCGCAGCGGGCCTATTTTCCGGCCAGCTTCTGCGTCGCCACCTGCCCGGCCATGCCGTCCTTGTCAGCGTCCTTGATCTTGGCCCAGATTCCGTGCGCCAGATCCAGCTTGCCCTCGGCCACATACAGGTCCGCCAGCGCAAGCTGCGCCACCTGCGTGCCTACCGTCGTCGAAGGCTTGGCCGCAACGGCGTTGTAGAGATCAATCGCCTGATTGTCGCGCCCCGTCTGGTGGTAAAGCCCGGCCAGCGCCATCTTGCCCAGATTGGCAAGGTTCTTGTCCCAGGCATCGGCAGCCGTTTTCAGCTCTTTCTCCGCACTCGCCGGCTGGCCCAGCTCCTGGTAGGTAATCCCGGCAAAGTAGTGCGCCTTCGCACCCGCCGGCAACCAGCCGTACTGGTTCTCCACGGCCACAAACTTCTCGTTCGCCGCCTTCGAGCGCTCTGCCGCCGAGTTATAGAACCCCGGCTCGGCCGGCGCTCCCGGCTGATTCAGCGGCGCGTTGTAAACATCCAGCGCCGCGCCCAGCGCGCCCGCAGCCGCGCCACGCTCTACATTCCAGAAGATCAGCGCGCCAATCACCACCACCAGCGCCACACCCGCAATCACCACCCACTTAAGGACGGAGCCGCGGTGCTCGCCCACCCAACTGGCGCTGCTCGCGGCGGCCTGGGCAAACTTATCCTCTTTCAGCGCATGACGGGTCTGTGTGTCCACTGTGTTTTCTCGTTATCCTTCTCTGGAATTCTGGAATTTCGTGCAGGCGGGTCCACAAACCGGAGGAAATACTGCGACTGCAACCCTATTAGTCTATCAGCGCGGAAACGGGAGCGTCCACCGGGCGTACAGCAAGCCGGAACGGAATGGAAACATTGTCCCTTCGTACCTGCTTCCTTGCCCTTCCGCCGCCCGCGGCGCTAACCTAATCCCATGTACGAAGACTTTCACGTCACCGACCGCTGGACCGGCGAAGACCTTCACTGTACTTGGAAGGCCAACATCGTTGCCATTGCCACGCGCCACGCCGACGCCATTGACGTGCGCCTCGACGTGAACGGCCGCCCCATGTGGATCGCGCTGCCGGCCACGGCCTGGGTCGAGCAGAAGAAGCGCTCCGGCAAGGTGATTACCGACCAGCTCGCCGCGCAGATCGCTGGCCGCTACCTGAAGCAGATCATCGAAGAAGGCTACGACTCGGCCCGCGAGCTTTACACCATGACCGTCGAAGAGGTTCTGGCGCATCTCGATGCGGTCGTAGAAGAAGCCAGGTCTCAGGGCGCAATCCCGCAGCTTCCTGTCGGTATCAACGCGTAAGTTCAGCCCGCAAAAGCCGGGTGTGTCTCCCGGAAATGCCGGGTGACCCATGTCTTGATTTTGAGACCTGGGATAGCGATATTCTCCCCCTCATCGCACAAACCCGGAACCGAGTGCCCGGTATTTTCGTCTTCTTCTCCAGAGGACTCCTATGCGCATCCCTTCTTTCGCTCTCATAGCGGCGCTCTCTCTCCTTGTTCCCGCTATCGCTCTCCGCGCACAGACTCCCGCCAACGCGCCGCTACCCGACTCGCGCCAGCTCTTTCAACGCGCTCTCGCCAACGAGAAGAAACTCGCCGCCGAGCAGGAGCGCTACGAGTGCCGCATTACGGACGATGGCGTGGAGACCGACAAGAACGGCAAGGTAAAGCGCCACAATGCAGAAGTCAAAGAGCAGTTCTATGTCAACGGAGTGCCGATCAGCCGCACGCTCTCAAAGGACGGCAAAGACCTGACCGCCGACCAGACGCGCAAGGAAGACGAGCGCGTGATGAAGGCAACCGTCAAATACAGCGACAAGGCCACAGCGGACAAGGAAGCCGCCAAGCAGGAGCATGAGGCCGAAGACATTCTCACCGCCATGATGCTGGCCAACGGCCACCGCGAGCAGGTAAACGGCCGTAGCGTGCTTTTTTACTCGATCGTTCCCAACCCAAACTTCCAGCCCAAAAACATGGAACAGCGCTTCGCCACCGTGATGCAGGGAACGATCTCCGTGGACGAGCAGACCGGCGAGTTCCTCGACATGAACATCAAGTCGGTGAAGGATCTCAAGATCGTCGGCGGCTTCATCGGCAGCCTCAACAAAGGCTTCTGGCTGCACGTGCACAATCATCAGGAGCCGGACGGCATTTGGCTCAACGACCTGAGCGAAGGCTCCGGCGACGCCCGCGCATTGTTATTTATCCATCCCTACTTCCGCTTCAAGGAAACCACCGGCAATTGCCATCTCTA
>JAATFM010000238.1 GCA_015655195.1 Terriglobales bacterium | reverse complement strand
TGCTCCGCATCCGCCGAAGCTGCTCGCCCGCTGGGGCGCGGAGTCGCTTGCCTACAACGCAGCAGGCTTCGCTTATCGCGTCGATCACGGTGCTTTCTTCCAGGTAAATCGCCGGCTGGTCGATGCGCTTGTCGAGCGCGTCGTCGCGGACAGGCGCGGCGCGCTTGCCTGGGATCTCTTTGCCGGCGTCGGATTGTTTGCGCGGCAGCTTGCGGCGCGGTTTTCGCGCGTCATCGCCGTTGAATCCGCGCCCTTTGCCACGAAGGCGCTTGAAGCCAACTTATTAGGAACGGCGGGGGCCGGATCTGGCGGCGAGGCCGTTCGCGCAACAACGCTCGATTTTCTGCGCCGGAATCGCAGCGCGGTGAAGCCCGATCTCGTTGTCGTCGATCCGCCGCGCGCCGGACTCGGCGCGGATGTCACCACCGAGCTTGTCCGTGTCGCAGCGCCGGAGATGATTTACGTTTCCTGCGATCCCACCACGCTTGTCCGCGACCTGCGTTCGCTTGTTGCATCGGGCTACACGATGGAATCCGTCACGCTGGCCGATCTCTTCCCGCAGACCTTTCACATCGAAACCATCGTTCATCTGCGCCGCAACGCTTCCGCAATCTGATAGGCTCAATCGCAGAACACCCATACCTCTCTGTGATGCGACCGGTTCCCCCAAGCTCCGGACAGACCGCCCTTGCAATGCCTGCCGCGGGCGCGCCGCTCTTTCATGCGGCGTGGCTCTTTGCCGCCGGCATTGCACTGAGCGGTGTTGCATGGCTGCGCCCCGCACCTGCGCTGCTTGCGCTGCTCGTCCTGATTGCGGTCTGCGCTATCGCTGCGCTGCTTGCTCCGCGCCTGCGCTGGTTCGCGCTTGGTGCGCTTTGGATTCTCCTAGGCATGTGGTGCGCCGAGATGCAGCCCGCGCCCGCACCGGCTGCCGCATTACTGCAAGCCTCGGACGGATTGCTGCGTGAGGCCGACGGTGTTGTCATCGATGCCGGGCTGATGCGCGAAGAGGCGGAGCAGGAGGCTGATGAGCCTGCAACTCCCGCGCAGCGCATCGATTTGCAGCTTAGCTCGCTCGAAATCGTAAACGACACCGAAGACGCGCAACGGCCCATCGACGGCAGCGTGCGCTTCACTGTGTATTGGCCCGCTGCTGCATCCGGAGTGGAACCCAGCGCGCCGCAGTCTTTTCATTGCGGCGAGCGTGTTCGCGCCCTCGTTCGACTCTATCCGCCGGAGGTCTTTCACGATCCCGGCGCGTGGAGCCAGCGGGATTATCTGCTCGAACAAGGCATTACTTCCACCGCATCGGTGCAGATCGAGCGCATCGAGCGTATGGATCGGGCGCAGGGCAGCTTTTTCAAGTGCAGGCTCGGCGAGTGGCAGCGTGCATCGAGCGCACACCTGCTGGCGCTGCCCGCGGCAATGCAAAAGTTTCCCGCGCCGCTGCGGCTCAGCGATGCGGACGCCATCCTGCTTTCAGCAATCATTACCGGCGACCGCACGCTGCTCTCGCCCGCGCTGCGCGAGGGCTTTTCGCGCACCGGCTCCTTTCATATGCTTGTCGTTTCGGGGCTGCATCTTGGCATCGTGGCCGGATTTTTTCTCTGGCTGCTGCGGGTTCCGCGCGTGCCGGCCACGCTCTGGGCATTCAGCTTGCCTTCATTGCCATCACTACGGATTCCGCGCGTGCCAGCCACGCTTCTTACCATCGCCGCCTCCTGCGCCTATGCGCTCTTCACCGGCTTTGCCGGGCCGGTCGAGCGTGCGCTCTGGATGGTGATTCTGTACCTCGTCGGCAGGCTCTTCTTCCGCGAGCACAGCGTTCTCAACACCATCGGTTTCGCCGCGCTTGTCATGCTGTGCGCCAATCCGCGCAGCCTCTTCGATTCGAGTTTCCAGATGACGCTGCTCGCTGTCGTTGCGATTGGCGGTATTGCCGCACCGCTGCTGCGCGCAACGATTGAGCCCTATCTGCGTGCAACGGAAGACCTGCGCCGCGTTGCAATCGATATAAAGCTTGCGCCGCATCTGGCGCAGTATCGCGTGATTCTCCGCATGTTTGCCGTGAGTCTTGGCAAGGCAGTCAGCAAGTGGGTTGGATGGAGCGTATTGCCGTGGGCGGTGCGAATGGCGCTGCGCCTCGTGGAAGCGCTTGCGGTTACGGCCATCGTCGAACTTGCCATGACGCTGCCTATGGCAATTTATTTTCACCGCATCACGCTCTTCGCACTGCCGGTGAATCTGCTTATCCTGCCGCTGCTGACGGCGCTGATGCCTGCTGCACTTGTTACGTGGGCGGTGCTGCTGGTGGCTCCGTCAGCGGCCGTGTTTCCAGCCGCCGCGGCGGCGCTGCTGCTGCATATTGGAACGGGAGTCGTGCATTTCTTCGGCTCGCTGGCTCTGGGAGACTGGCGCATTGCCTCGCCGCTTGCATGGCAGGTTGCCGCATTCTGTGCGCTGCTGGCCGCGGCGATGGCTCTTGCCGCTAATCCGGCGCGCACTGTAGCAGGCCGCTGGGCGCGGCGCGGTGCATGGGCCGTGTTGCTGTCTGCGGCGGCGATTGCCACGGCTCCGCGCCCGGTCGTGCACCCGCGCAATGCACTACTCGTCGAGGCCATCGACGTGGGCCAGGGCGACTCGCTGCTGCTGATTACGCCGGAGGGCAGAACGCTGCTCGTCGATGGCGGCGGCCTCGGCGGAGGACCGCGGCAGGTTCGGCAGGCGAGCAAGTCTTTCGACATCGGCGAGGAGGTTGTCTCCGCGGCGCTGTGGGCACGCGGCATCCGGCATCTTGACGCGGTGGCGCTGACCCACGGGCACTCCGACCACATGGGCGGCCTGCCCGCGGTGCTGCGGAATTTCCATCCCGATGAGCTGTGGGTCGGCAACAATCCGCACGTCGCGGACTACAACGCGCTGCTTGCGGAGGCCGCGGATTTGCGCGTTCGCGTGCGACAGTTCCACTCGGGTGCGGCGCTGACTCTTGGTAGTGTGCAAATCAGCGTGCTGGCGCCGGAGGCCGATTACCAGCCCGGCGCGGAGCCGGCGAACAACGATTCGCTTGTGCTGCGCGCGGCTTACGGCGCGACCTCCGCGCTGCTCGCCGGCGACGCCGAAGGGCCGGAGGAGCAGGCAATGCTGCGCAATCCGGAAGCGCTTGCCAGCACGCTACTCAAGGTGGGCCATCACGGCAGCCTCACTTCGACGCATCCCGATTTTCTCTCTCGCGTTTCGCCGCGGTGGGCCGTGATTTCGTGCGGCCTGCGGAATCATTACGGCCATCCGCGCCCGGAGATTCTCAGCGAGCTTGAAAATGCTGGCGTAAAGACCTTTGTTACCGACATTCATGGAGCAACGTGCTTTGCGCTCGACGGAAAAAATGTGACGGCGCGGAGCGAGTGCGGCAGAGGCGATCCATAGCATTTTGCGCTTTGCCTTTTGCGCGTCATTTCTGCGAATCCGATTCGCTTCCGAAGCGTAGCCGCAGACCGAACTCAATCTGCCGCGGACGATAAAAATCCGTTGCGTTCACATTGAGCGGCAGCCCGAACTCGGTGGTGTTCGTCTTGATCCCGGTCATAAAGTTTAGCGTGGGCAAAGTGCCTGAGCTTCCGGACTCGATGTAGTAGCCCGTGGTTTCAATCTCGGTGACGTTCTGGTGATTGAAGAGGTTGAAGCTCTGGGCCATCAACTCGATCTCGTCGCCATGCGGCAGAGGGAAGCGCCGTGCCAGCCGCACATCGGCCTTCCACGTGGCCGGGTAGCGGTAGGTATTGCGGCCCACGCCGTAAACGCGGCTGTCGCCGCCATAGCCGTTCATGCCGGGGCCAAGGCCGGTAATCGTGAGGCCAGATGCGAGGATCTCTTCCGGAATTCCACCGCCGATACGCATCGTGTACGGAAGTCCGCTGTGGTAGTGGCCGGTTGTCGCCAGCGTCCATCTGTTGACGAGCCAGCCGGCGGTGCCTTTCAGTCTCCGTGGCGACTCCCAGAAAACAGTTCCCGAAACCGCGTGGCGCATGTCGAGGTTGCTCGTGCCGTACTCGGCGGCAAAGTCGTTCGGGTCCAGAACGCTCGCGCCGCTCACCTGTGCGGTCTCGTTCGGATTCCAATCCATCGCGTGCGAGTAAGCATAGCGCAACTGAAGGTTGAGGCTCCGGGCCATCGAGCGCGAGAGCCGCACAGTGCCGGCCTCGTAGGTCGAGTTGGCGCGGCTCATAATTTGCACAATCTGCTGATAGCTCGGGTCGAGCCGCCCGCTGCCGCTGGTTTCCGTCGGCCACGACGCATAGAAGGGAACCGTCACCTGCTGCGTCTTGATCGGCCCTGCGCCAATCGGATCGACGACCGCGTAGGTGATTGTGCCGGGATTCGCTGCCGAGTCAAAGTTGGTGTCTACGGTCACGGGCAGGCGCCGCCCCAGGCTTGCCTCCGCGGTTACGCTCAGCTTCACGCGGCCGGGTAGCGTCTCTTCCACGCCGGCCACGGCCTGATGAATCTCGGGATTGTGGAAACGCGGCGCGAACTCGACCGCGCCGGGCTTGATGAAGCTCGCCGGCTGGCCGGCCAGCACATAGGGAAACGGAGGTGCGCCGCCGCCGTTGCCCTGCAGATTGTCCGTGGGGCGGAAGAAGAAGTTCAGGTCGCCGCTCAGCGAGCCGGTCTGGGTCAGCGCCGCTTCGAGAACGGAATTCGTCGTCCGGCCATAGTAAAGGCCGTAGCCGAGCCGCAGCACGGGCCAGTGTTTCGCGCCGGTTTCCCATGCCAGGCTCACACGCGGCGCCCACTGGTTGCCGATGTCCGGAATCTTCTCAGTGAGCGGCAAATCGGGGTTGTTTACCAGCGTGATCGGCGGCGGCATCTGCTCGCGCTCCCAGCGCAGCGAGGCCGCCAGCACAAGCCGTTTTGCCGGCTGCCACTGCGCCGTGGCAAAGCCCGCCCAGTCGTCCGTGGCCAGATGCCACTCCGTCGGCCCCAGCGTCTGCGTGTAGTAGGAGTAACACGGCAGATCGCCCAGCCCCTGCAACTGGCCTGTCGAATCGCGCCACGCCTTGCCGCGCTGGTCACAGTTGTGCTGGTCATCGAGATTTTGGACATTGATCCCATACTGGGCAAAGGACAGAGCGTCGGAGACGAAATTTTCTACACGCGAGTAGTGATAGGTTCCGGTGTGGTTTCGCAGCAAGCTGGTCGCGTCGCCGTTGTGGCGCAGGTCGAATCCCGCCTTTAGCATCAGCTTGCCGTGAATCCAGTCCAGCCCCTCCTGCGCCTCGTAGAGATGCTCGTCGGGATAGCTGCCCGAGCCGAAGCGCGAAGGATTGCCGATGGTGAATCCGTAGCGCGAATCGACCGCAATCTGCGGTAACTGGCCCCACGCGTTGATGTTGAATGCCTGCTCGAAGGCCGAGGGTGTTTCGGCGGGCAGTGAGATCGTCTGCCGGCCCGCCGAGCCCTGCGTTACCGCCAGCAGATTCGGCGTCAGAAATGCTTCCCAGCGGCCCAGCAGCCACACGTCGCTCGTGCGGACTCCGCCGAAGCTATGGCTGCCATAGCTCTCGGAGGCGCTCGTCAGGCCCGCGCCGGGCGCGTTCATTCGCGCGCCGCTGCCTTCGAGCGTAAAGCGATGCCGCTCGGACTCGTTCCAGTCGATGCGCCCGAAGCCCGACCACTGATTTGAGCGGCGCGGCGCAGGGCCGAGCAGTCCGGCGAGCGATTCGAGCATTGTCGAATAGGCTGCCAACCCCTCCACCATTGGGTTAGCGGGAGACAGGCCCAGCCTCGCACTCAACACCTGCATCTCGTCGTTCGTCGGCTGTGCGAAAAAGTCTTCCGGGTGCTTCATCGCGGACACGCCGGGATCATTGCGCTCGCTGCCTTCGAGCGCTCCGAACCAAGCCATGCGATAGCGCCGCAGCGGTCCGCCTACGCTTACTCCCCACATCGTCTCGTGGTTCGACGGCGTCAGCGGAGAAGTGGTGAAGGCCGGCACGGTCGTCGCTGTGGCCGGCGCGCTTTCCTGAACCCACTGCGTGAAGGGATTCTGCGCCTCCCATAGATTCTGCCGCGCAAAGAGGAAGCCTTCGCCGTGAATCTCCGGGCCGCCGCTGCGTGTTTCCACATGAGTGCGCTCGCCGCCCGCGGGGGTGCCGCTGGCAACCTCGACTTTCCCGACGGCCGTCTCGCTTACCGCTGAACTCATGCGCGTCTCAGCCTGCGAGCGGCCCGAGTTGCGCGCGCCAAAGGCGAGGCGCAGGTTGGCGCCGTCCACGGTTACGGCATTCGCCGCCCGCGTCTCCTCGCCGAAATTCGAGCCGTCCGTGCCGCTGGTCTGGTTGCCGGCAGGCGGAGAATCGGCCAGAAACTGTTGCCAGTTGCGGCCGGAGACGGGCAGCGAGCGCAACTCCTCGCCGCTGATTGTGGCGCCTGCCGCGGAGATCGGTGGCGAGTCGAGCGTGGCCGATGCGGCGGCGGGGTTGGTACGCATCGCGGACTGGAGCGATCGAAAACCTGCCGTCAGCGCCCGCGTCCGCGCAATGGCAGCATCCATCTCCGGCGAGTCTTCGGCATCGGAGGGTTGAACGGGAGTTGCTGCGAGCGAATCCCGCGCGGAAGGCTCTGCCAGCGTGGATAAAGCGCTTGGCAGAACGAAGGGCTCGGCTCTGGCGAGAAATATGGCAGGCCGTGCTGGCGTTTCCGAAACCTCTGGTTGCGGCAGAGGGGTTGGATGTGATGACGCGAGTTGCGACGAGGCAGGCTGCGATGGGGCTGGCCGTGGCACAGCCGGCTTTGGCGTGGCTGGCGTAATCGTGCTGGCAGCCAGCTCCAGCGTGTGCATCGGCTGTGGCGCAAGTGCACTCTCGACTGACGGCGATGTGGTCTGTAGCGTGGTCCGCGGCTCGCTGTGAGTTGCTGCCAGCGTAACTGGATTCAGGGCGGCTGTAGTTGGTGCGGTCCGCGCTGCAGCAGCTTCGGTTGGCACATTCGGTGCATTCGCCACGTGCGAAGCCGAAGCCATAACCGGCGCGGCAGCCGGCTCAAGTTCCACCGCCGCCAGCACGTGCGCCTCAAAGCCGCTGCTGATGGCAATGCCTTCCACACGCCCTTGGCCGAGCTGCGGACTGTCCGCTTCCAAGGTGTATTCGCCCGGAGTCAGCCCGGCGAGCCGGTACGCGCCGTTTTTCGCCGTCGTGGTGCGGCTTTCCGTGCCGGTCAGCGTGTTACGAAGCACTACTGTGACGCCGCCGAGGGGCTTCGAGTGCAGGTCGGTGAGCCGACCTGCTACGGAGCCGGTTGCGGCTTGGCTCGAATCACTACCAGAATCCCAACCGGAATTGTCCTGCGCGCAGACGCAAGCCAGCGAAGCACTGAGCAGCGTTGCCGCCGCCAGCCACCGCACGCACTTCACTCCTCTTGCTGCCATGCACCGTCCTGCGCGCGGCAGATCTATCGGGAAAACGAAGCTCCGGGACGCTCTGTCGGCCTCTCCGGCATCACACAGCTTGGTGGGTAATTACTGCGATTTTATTCCCAATCCAGAACTCAGGTAAACTGAAAAGACGGCATTTTCGTTCTGGAACTCGCTGTATCCGCGGGCTGGCAGATGATTCTTGCGCGCGGAGGTAAGAAATTCATGTTTATCGATCAAACAAAGATTCTCGTCAAGGCCGGCGACGGTGGCAACGGCTGCATGGCCTTCCGCCGCGAGAAGTTCGTCCCTCGCGGCGGACCCTCCGGCGGCGATGGCGGTCGTGGCGGCGACGTTGTCATGGTTTCTTCGCAGCGCCACAATACGCTCATCCATTTCCGCTATAACCCCGAGCACAGGGCGCAGCGCGGCGAGCACGGCATGGGCTCGAACTGCTCCGGCTCGGACGGCAAAGACATCGTGCTCCAGGTTCCCGTCGGCACGGCGGTCTACGACCAGGAGACCGGCGAACTGGTGCACGATTTTCAGCAACCGGACGAGCGCGTCGTTGTCGCCAAGGGCGGGCGCGGCGGGCGCGGCAATCAGCACTTTGCCACGCCCACGCACCAGGCTCCGCGCGAGCACGAACTGGGCCGTACCGGCGAGGAGCGCAACTACCGCCTCGAACTCAAGCTGCTGGCCGATGTGGGCCTCGTGGGCTATCCCAACGCCGGCAAGTCCACGCTGATCTCGCGCATCTCCGCCGCCCGGCCGAAGATTGCCGATTACCCTTTCACTACGCTTGAGCCGAACCTCGGCGTCGTGACCGTGGGCGAGGAGCCGGAGCAGGAATCCTTCGTCGTCGCCGACGTGCCGGGTCTCATCGAAGGCGCGCACACGGGCCAGGGGCTCGGCATCCAGTTCCTGCGCCACATCGAGCGCACCCGCGTGCTGGTGCATCTCGTCGATGTATCGGATGCCTCGGGCCGTCCCGATGCCGTCGAGGACTTCAAGGTCATCAACAAGGAGCTGGCCAGCTTCGGCAACGGGCTTGATGAGAAGCCAATGATTGTGGCGGCCACGAAGATCGATGCCGCCAACCCGGAGAAGCTCAAAAAGCTCGCGACGCACGCCAAGCGCAGAAAGCTCGAGTTCCACGCCATCTCGGCGGTCACAGGGCAGGGAATCGAAGAGCTGAAGTGGGCGCTGGCGAAAAGGCTGCGCCCGAGCGAGGTCGCGTAGAGTCGGCGTCTACGCCTGAATCGTGTTGAACCCGGCCTGAGACGCTGCTGCCAGCAGTTGCGCGTCGCCCGAGATGAAAGCCCTATTTCGGGGATGCCCATCGCACCAGATCAGTGCAGTTGCCAGTTGCAGCGCATCCGCTGCAGTAAGCGGGTAACGATCCAGGACGAGTTCGGCCCTGTCCCGGATTTCATCATCCGGGAAAATTTCCGTCCAACTGCGCCGCAGCTCGTCGAGTTTTACCATGGCCTGAACTTGTCCATTTGCAGTGATCTCGCCCATGCGCGCCAGTCTTGTAATTGCGCTGCGTACTTCCAAGGGCGTGGCCCACCACACCGCCTTGCCGTATTGTCTGCTCAGTATCCGAGCAGATGGCGTAGATGGCTGAACTGTGCATAAGGGGACGAGCGAGCTTGAATCCCAGAACGCATCTTCCATCAGCGGTTGCCCTTCGCCCAGCGGATAGCCTCTGCGGCGGCCTCAGCCGAAACGGTTGGCGCCGGCAGCGCATCGAAGGCATCCCAGTCCATCGGTGTGGGATCGATAGGTGGCCGCAGGATGCCTCTGGCGATCAGTTTGTCTCTTGTGCCGTCGAGAGAGGAATCGCGAATAGGCACAATCCGGGCCACAGGCTTGTTGCGGTCGCACACAATGACCTCATCGCCCCGCTGCACGTCGCGCAGATAGCTGCTGAGATGATTCTTCAAGGCGCC